>CAMXKT010000012.1 GCA_947244595.1 uncultured Oscillibacter sp.
AAAACTACATTTTTTCCTCGGCGTTTTTTTACATTTTATCACTGGCGTTGACAGTTCCGCTTTATGACAGGCCGCTCAATCCGCCTGCCAGGAGGGCGACAACGGCCCCGCTGAAAACAACCGCCAGCACGATCGCGATGACGCCCCAGATCAGGGCCGCCCGCGCCCAATTCTGCTTCGACGTATTCGTACCGCCGCTGAACGCCCATACCAGCACCATAATGAAGCCCACCACCGGAATGGCGGCCAGGAGCATCGTAATCATCCAATCGCCTAAAGAAACGTCTCCGTCCCCAGCCGTCTCCACAACCATTGATCCGCACGAAGGGCACACCGCCGCGTAGTCCGCGATCTCTTTCCCGCACCGTTTGCAATACATGTTGTTTCCCCTCTCATCTCTTTGTCGTATTTGTCACATAATGCCGAAATGTGGCATATGTTGTTGTTTATTATAACTTCAAAAGCGGCGCCTGTCAAGCTGTCGCGGACATTTGTGCGCGCTTAGCGTGCAGAACAAACGGAAACCCGGGAGGGCTGCGCCCTCCCGGGTTTGGTGCGGTTATCCAAATTTTGCCGTCAGGCTGCCCTGCTGCAGGACGTGGCCTTCCGCCGCCTTGAGGAAGTGCTTCTTCCGGGCGTTGGAGCTCAGGCCCAGGACGCAGTCCAGGGAGTAGACCGTCAGCCGGTAGGAGTGGACGGCCCAGATGGGCGGCTTGGGCCCCGCGTAGCGGTGGACGCCGTAGGCGATGCCCTGGACCACGCCGCTCTCCAGCCGGTCCCGCTGGGGGATGCCCCCGGGGATGACCTTCCGGGCGGGAAAATTCCACATCACCCAGTGGGTGAAGCCCTTCACCGGGTGGGACATATCCTCCAGGGTGACCGCCAGGGTCCTGGCCTGGGGAGACAGGTTCTCCAGGACGATTTCCGGGGACAGGTCCTTTCCCCGGCCGGTATTGTTCAGGGGAAACCGCCCGCCGTCCTCCAGACCGGGGCAGTGAAAGCGCAGTGTCTCGATTTCCATGGCTACCTCAAAGCTCTTTCTTTTCATGTTTCTCTTTGGGAAGGATCAGGTTCAGCAGCACCGCCATCAGCGTGGCGATGACCACCGGGGACTTGCCGAAGATCATGGTGAAGCCCTCGGGGAACTGGCCCAGGGCCCCGCTGGCCTGGGAGACGCCCACGCCCAGGGCGGCGGACAGCCCCACAATGGTGGTATTCCGGGCCGTCAGGTCCTGGGAGGCGATGAGCTTCATGCCCGTCATGGCAATGGTGGAAAAGACGGTGATGGTGGCTCCGCCCAGCACGCACTGGGGAATGGTGGTCAGCACCGCGGCAAACTTGGGGGACAAGCCCGCCAGCAGCAGAAAGCCCCCGGTCATGGCGAAGACAATCCGGTTCACCACTTTATTGGTGGTGACAATGCCCACATTCTGGGAGTAGGTGGCCGTGGGCAGGCCACCGAACAGGGCCGTCACGATGTTGCTGAAGCCGTAGGCGATGATGCCGCCCTGGAGCTCCTGGTCCGTGGGGTTCCGGTCCAGGCCGCCCACGGTGGTGGCGGTGAAATCGCCGATGGCCTGGATGGAGTTGATGGCGAAGAGCAGCCCGATGGCCACACAGGAGGGCAGGTCGAAGGTGACGCCGAAGTGCATCACCCGGGGCAGGGAGAACCAGGCGGCGGTTCCCACCTCGGCGAAGGAGACCATACCGAAGAACATGGAGATCACATAGCCGCAGAGCATGCCAATGAGAATGGAGGCCAGCTTGCAGATGCCCTTTCCGTGGTTGTTCAGCAGCATGACGATGGCCAGGGTCAGCACGGCGACTAACCAGTTCTGCCAGGAGCCGTAGACCAGGGCCTCGGTCTGGCCCTTGGTCTCCACTACCAGCTGATATGTATTAGCGGTCCCCCCCGCCATGTAGTTGATGGCCGTGGGATAGAGGGACAGCCCGATGGTGAACACCACCGTACCGGTGATGACCGGGGGAAACAGAAGGCGGATCTTCTTCACGAACACGCCCACCACGATGGCGACGATTCCGCCCACGATCATGGCCCCGGCCACGGCTCCCACGCCGCCCCCGGTGGAGGCGATGGCCTGCATGCTGGGAACATAGGCGAAGCTGACGCCCATGATCACCGGCAGGCCGGAGCCAAAGTACTTGTTCACCGGGTAGAGCTGGATGATGGTGCACACGGCGGACATCACCAGGGACGCCTGGATCAGCAGCACCCGGTCCGCCTGGCTGAGGCCAATGGCCCCGGCGATGATGATGGGCGGCGTGACGCAGCCCACGATCATGGCCACCAGGTGCTGGAGGGACAGGGAGACCGCGGACCCAAGCGGGGGAATGCCTCGAATCTGGAACAGCGTCTGCTGGTCAGAGGGGGTTCTCATGGCGGGGTTCTCCTTCCTGTTTCTTTTTCTATGGGCGGCGGGCCTCCGGAAAGGTCCACCTTTCCCAGTTTACAGGAGGGGCGGCGGGATGTCAAGGACAAAACTTTACTTCTCTTCCCCGTCGAAGAGCCCGATATCCCGGCGAAACTCGCCGTCCACCAGGAAGCGGACCTCCTCCACCGCCTCCAGGGAGCTGAGGGAGTTCTCCAGCGCCCGGAGGGCCGTTCGGACCGCGCCCTCCTCCAGGCCCTCCAGCAGGGCGGAGGAGAGGTTCACGTAACAGATATCCTCCTCCAGCCAGACGGACTTCACCTGGAAGCCCTCCGGCAGGGGGGAAAGCAGGTCCCGGCCCTCCGGGCGGCCCTCCAGGGCCTTGGCCACGGCGGAAACCTGGGTGTCTCCCTCGTAGAGGTCCAAAATCTGCTCCGCCGCCGTGAGGCCGCCCTCCTGGTTCAGGAACCAGAGCCGGGCCTCCACGGTGCTGATAACGTCCTCCTCCGGGGTCAGCAGCACCTCCCGGACGTTCAGGATCTGCCGGTCCCGGTAGGCCAGCTCCCGGCCCCGGACGGTGATTTGGACGGAGGAGATCTCCGGCACCTGGGACAGCGTCATGGCCAGGGCGCTGTCCGCCAGGGTCAGCGCCACGCCGGACAGGCTCTCGTAGGAGGGAGACAGGTCCACCCGGGCCCGGTCTCCGTCCACCTTCAGGGAGAGCAGGGTGGTCCCGGCGGGAAAGGCGCTTTTCAGGGTCTCGTCGGCGGGGCCCTTCAAAAGCTCGCCCACCAGCGCTTCCGCCAGGAGGCGGGGCGTGTCGGTCTCCGCGTCGTATAAGTACACGGTCTCCGTGCGGAAGGGGGACTCTCCGGCGGAATAGGTCAGGTCCGCCTCCTGGAAGTAGAGCTCATAGGCCGTCCTGGCGGGCTCCTCTCTCCGGCAGCCCGGCAGGAAGAGCAGGGGAAGCAGCAGCAGGCAAAGCCGTTTTCTCACCCTTCCTCCCTCCTCTCCAGGGCGGGCCAGCGGACGGTGAACACCGCGCCGCCGCTTGGGCGGTTGGCGGCCTCCACCACGCCGCCCCGGCGCTTCACCGTGTCGCTGACGATGGCCAGCCCCAGGCCCGTGCCTCCCGCGGCCCGGGACCGGGCCTTGTCCACCCGGTAGAAGCGCTCGAAGATCCGGGGCAGGTCCGCCTCGGGGATGCCCGCGCCGTTGTCCGCCACGGTGAGGACCACCAGCTCCCCCACCCGCTCCAGGGAGACCTGGACGGAGCCGCCGATGGCGGAGTACTTCACGGCGTTGTCCACCAGGTTGTAGATGACCTGATGGGTCTCGTCCCGGGTGCCCAGGACCAGGCACTCTCCCCCGGCGGAGTAGGTCAAATCCACGCCCTTTTCCTGGGCCACCAGGTTCATCATCCGCATGACCTGTTCCAGCACTGGCAGGATGTCCACCGCCGCCGGGGGATCCAGGACGCCGCTGTCCAGCCGGGTCAGACGGAGGAGGTCCTCCGTAATGCGGGAGAGGCGCTCCGCCTCCCGGCCGATGTCGGTGACAAACTCCTTGGTGGTGTCCGGGTCAATGTTCTCCGTCTGCAAAATGGAGTCCGACAGCAGGCGGATGGCCGCCAGGGGGGTTTTCAGCTCGTGGGACGCGTCGGAGACGAAGCGGCGGCGGGCGGCCTCCGTGGTCTGGAGGCGGTCCGTCAGGCTGTTGAACTCATGGCCGATCTGGGCGATCTCGTCCCGGCCCCGGATGTCCGCCCGGTGGCTGTAGGCCCCCTCCCGCACCTGCCGGATGGCGGTGAGGAGCAGGCCGATCTTGCGGGTCAGGGCCTTGGAGAGAACCAGGCTCAGCGCCAGCACCAGCCCCCCCGCCACGGCGGAGAGGCGGAGCAGGTTCTCCTGGAGGCCGGAGAGCAGGGCGGCCTGCTCCGTGTCGTACTCGTAGGCGTACACCGCGCCGATGACCTGGCTCTGGTACATGATGGGCGAGGAGGCCCGGCTCCGGAAAGCCCCCTGCCGGTAGGTGCAGCTGAAGGCGTCATAGCCCAGCAGCGCTTGGACAATCTCCGTGTAGAGGGCCAGATTTCCCACGGCGGACCCGGTCTCCCGGGTGTCGTAGAGCACCCGGCCCGCGCCGTCGGTGACCAGGATGCGGCTCAGGCCCGCTTCTTCCGCCACGGCCATGGCGTCGGCCACGTTTTCCTCCGTCAGGGGGGAGAGGCCGGACAGGGCGTTCACCATGACGGAGACGCTGCTCTGGAGGTTGGTGGCCTTGGAATGGAAGACCAGGTCCTCGGACACCAACAAGGGGTAGGTGTTCAGCAGCAGCAGCACCGCCAGGATGACGGTGATGTAGCTCACGCCGAAGCGGAACTGGAGGCTGCCCCAGTAGGATCGTTCACTCCTTGAAATAGTACCCCACCCCCCACTTGGTGCAGATGTGGTCCGGTTCCGCCGGGTTCTCCTCCAGCTTCTCCCGGAGGCGGCGGATGTGCACGTCCACCGTCCGGTAGTCCCCGGCGTAGCTGTAGCCCCAGACCACGTTCATCAGGTTTTCCCGGCTGTAGACCCGCCGGGGGTTGCGCATCAAGAGCTCAATGAGATCGTACTCCTTGGCGGTGAGGTCCACGTGGACGTCCCCCCGGGCGGCGGAGCGCTCCTCCGTGTTCAGGGTGATGCCCCCGGCGGTCAGAATGCTGCCCCGGGTCCGCTGAACCCCGGCGGCCCGGCGGAGCAGGGCCCGGACCCGGGCCTTGAGCTCCAGGATGTTAAAGGGCTTGGTCAGGTAGTCGTCCGCCCCGCACTCGAAGCCCATCAGCTTGTCCGCGTCCTCGCTCTTGGCCGTCAGCATGATGACGGGCACGTTGGAAAACTCCCGGATACGCATGCACGCTTCCAGCCCGTCCACCTCCGGCATCATCAGATCCAGGATGATCAGGTCCAGCTTGCCCTCCCGGGCCAGCTCCACGGCGGCGGCGCCGTCGTAGGCGCACTCCACCTCATAGCCCTCGTTTTCCAGGTTGAATTTGATTCCCTTCACCAAGGTCCTCTCGTCGTCCACCACGAGAATTTTCATTCGCTGTCCTCCACTGTCACAAGTCCCTCCAGCGCCGCCAGCTTTCCCTGGCCGATGCCGGGGACCCTCGTCAGATCTTCCACGGTTTCAAAGGGCCCGTTCTCCTCCCGGTACGCCGCGATCCGCGCCGCCAGCTCCTCCCCGATGCCGGGCAGGGCGGTCAGCGCCTCCTCGTCCGCGGTGTTGAGGTTCACCGGCGAGGGGACCGGCCGGACCTCCTCCACAGGGGCGGTCAGGCGGGTCTCCACGGAGGCGGGGGCCTCCAGGATCGCCCGGTCCCGGAGGAACAGGCCCAAAAGCAGGCACAGAAACAGCCCCGTCAGACCCAGCAGGACCCACTCTCCCCGGGCAATTTTTCGGCGCGTCTCCACGGTTGCGTTCCTCCGTTTTTTTTGGTATACTATGAGGGAAAATATCGAACCGAGGCGGAGAACCGGCGGTCCTCCCCTTGGCCGAGGTCTATTATATCACATATTTTGGGGGATGGACATGAAAACAAAGCGCTTTTTATCAGTTTTTTTCCTGGCCCTTCTGCTGATGGGGCAGCTGGCCGTCCCCGCCCGGGCGGCCCAGGTGTCGGATCCGGCCGTCCAGGCCAAGGCGGCCCTGCTGGTGGACCGGAAGACCGGGGCGGTGATCTACGCCCTGAACGAGCACGACGAGCTCTACCCCGCCAGCCTCACCAAGATCATGACCTGTCTTTTAGTGCTGGAGGCCGTGGACGAAGGGCGGCTGAAGCTGAGCCAGGAGGTCACCGCCACCCCCACGGCCCTGGAGGGTCTGGCGGAGGACGGCAGCACCGCCGGCATCGAGGCGGGGGAAATTTTGACGGTGGAGGAGCTTCTCTACTGCCTGATGGTGGTCTCCGCCAACGAGGCCGGGGCCATCCTGGCGGAAAAAATCTCCGGCACTGTAGAGAGCTTTGTGGACCGGATGAACGCCAAGGCCCGGGAGCTGGGGTGCGAAAACACCCACTTTATGAACCCCCACGGCTACCACGACTCCCAGCACTACACCTCCGCCTGGGACCTGTACCTCATCACCAAGGCGGCGCTGGAACACCCCATGTTCATGACCATCTGCGACGCCGCCTCCCACACCGTCCCGGCCACCAACATGTCCGACGAGCGGCAGCTCAACAACACCAACTTCCTCATCCGCAGCGGCCGGGAGTACTACAATCCGGACGTTCACGGCGTCAAAACCGGGTCCCACTCCCAGGCGGGGAACTGCCTGGTCACCACGGCCCAGCACGCCAGTATGGACCTTCTCTGCGTCATCCTGGGGGCCGACCGGACCCAGGACGAGAAGGGCATCTGGTGGACCTACAGCTTTGTCTATACGGACAAGCTCTATAACTGGGCCTTCGACAACTTCGCCTATCAGACCGTTTTGAAAGAGGACGACGTGGCCGGGGAAGCTCCGGTGTCCCTCTCCTCCACGGATCACGTCACCCTCCGCCCCGCGGAGGCGGTGGAGCTGCTGCTCCCCAAGGGGGTAAAGCCGGAGGATCTGGAGAAAACCGTCACCCTGAAAGCCGACCCGGCGGAGGCCCCCATCGCTGAGGGAGACGTGCTGGGCTCCATAACCGTCTCCCTGGACGGGGAGGAGCTGGCGGAGGTGGACCTGCTGGCTTTCACCAGCGTGGAGGCGTCCCGCATCCGGGTGCTCTGGCGGGATGTGAAGAACTTCTTCTCCACCACCACGGCGAAGGTCCTCCTGGGCGCAGCCCTGGTTCTGCTGGTGATCTTCGGGGGCTGGAGACTGCTGTTCAGCCGCCGCCGCTACCGCTATGGCCGCAGCGTCGGCGGCGGGGGCCGCCGGGGCGGCTACCGGGGACCGAAGAGAAGGCGATAAAAAGCGGGAGGCCGCCTGTGAGGGCGGCCTCCATTTTTGCGCTTACAGGTACTTTACCAGCTCTTCCAGGGAGCGGCGGTCCGTGTGGAGCCGGGCGGGGTGGGCGTCCTCCGCCGGGTAGCCCAGGGGCAGCAGGGCGATGGGCCAGGTCCCGGCCATCTCCGGGAAGGCGGCCAGGAGCTTGTCCGGCTCAAACTTTCCCACATAGGTGGTGCCCAGCCCCAGGTCCGCCGCCTGAAGCATCATCTGTGTGGCGGCGATGGCCGCGTCGATCTCCCCGTGGTCCTTTCCGTCGTACTCCCGCTTCCAGGAGACGGCGGGGTCGTAGCACACCGCCAGGATGACCGGCGGATTGAAGTGGGACCCGGCGCAGGCGTCCGCCTTCTCCAGGGCCTCGGGGCTTTGGAGGACAAAGATCCGCTGGGGCTGGTAGTTGTGGGCCGTGGGGGCGTTCCGCCCGGCCTCCAGGATCAGGTCCAGCTTTTCCTGTTCCACGGGCCGGGGGTCGAACTTGCGCAGGGAGTACCGCGCGGCGGAGAGGGCTTGGAAGTCCATAGTCGTTACCTCTTTCTCATTGATATTGGCAGCCGGAATCCGGCGCTTGACAGAAGGGGCGGGCGAGGTTTATAATAGATACAGCAAGGGGCCGCAGGAAACGGCTGGCCCAGTCTCGAATTGCTTGACAGCTAAAAAACCATCAGGAAACCGTCACCGGCCCGGGTGGCGGTTTCCGCGTTTCACCACAATCGTAATCGTGTAGATTCCGATATGTAATGTAATCCGCATCAGCCTCACCTCCTCTCGGAGGGTGTGGCCAGCCGCCTGTCATACCATCTCGCTGCGACCCCTTGCCTTTTCAAAATAGCACACTATCCCAAAAAACGCAAGTCCCCGCCCCGCCGAAATAAGGGGTGACAAGCGCCGAAAACTCTGGTATACTATATCATGGCAAAATTGGTTCCCAAACTACGGAACACCAAGGAGAAGTGACTATGAACATTGTCTGTCTTGATATGGAGGGCGTCCTGGTCCCCGAAATCTGGATCGCCTTTTCCGAGGCCAGCGGCATCCCCGAGCTCCGCCGCACCACCCGGGACGAGCCCGACTACAACAAGCTGATGAACTTCCGGCTGGGCATCCTCAAGGAGCACGGCCTGGGCCTGAAGGAGATCCAGGCCACCATCGCCAGAATCGACCCCCTCCCCGGGGCGAAGGCGTTCCTGGACGAGCTCCGGGAGACCACCCAGGTGCTGATCCTCAGCGACACCTTCGAGCAGTTCGCCAAGCCCCTGATGGAGAAGCTGAACTGGCCCACCATCTTCTGCAACACCCTGGAGGTGGGCGCGGGCGGCGAGATCACCGGCTATAAAATGCGCTGTGAGAAATCCAAGCTCACCACGGTGAAGGCCCTCCAGTCCATCGGCTACGAGACCATCGCCGCCGGGGACAGCTTCAACGATCTGGCCATGATCCAGGCCAGCAAGGCGGGCTTCCTCTTCAAGAGCACGGAGCAGATCAAAAAGGACCACCCCGAGCTCCCCGCCTATGAGGAGTTCGGCGACCTGCTGAGCGCCATCAAGGCGGCGCTGTAAGACGGGCATGGACCTGGCCTTTTTCCGAGGGGCCCTGTGGGAAATCTTCAAGGGGCCCCTGATGGTCCTGGCCGCTCCGGCCCTGCCCCTGTTCCTGATCTGCCTGGGAATCATCGCCGTAATGATTTTCCGGGAGCAGCGCAAAAAATAAGTAGGAAGGGAGACCCGACATGAATCCGAAATTCGAGAAGCTGGGCTTCTGCCCCGCCGACATCCTCCTGCCCAGGCAGGGCACGGACATGACGAAATGGGCGGTTGTCGCCTGCGACCAGTTCACCTCCCAGCCCGAGTACTGGCAGGCGGTGGAGGAGACCGTGGGAGACGCCCCCTCCGCCCTGCGGCTCATCCTCCCGGAGGCGGCGCTGAACGCCCCGGACGTGGAGGCGCGCATCTCCGCCGTCAACGCCGCCATGGGGAAGTATCTGGCGGACGGTCTGTTCGAGACCCTGCCGGAGAGCCTCCTCTACATCGAGCGGGTCCAGTCCGACGGGAAGATCCGCCACGGTCTCATCGGCATGGTGGACCTGGAGCAGTACGACTTCACCCCCGGCTCCGGGGCCCTCATCCGGGCCACGGAGGGCACTGTCCTCTCCCGCATTCCCCCCCGGGTGAAGGTCCGGAAGGACGCCCCCATCGAGCTGCCCCACGTCATGCTGCTGATCGACGATCCCAGCAAAACCGTCATTGAGCCCCTGACCCGCTCCTCCGGCGAGATGGAGAAGCTCTACGCTTTCGACCTCCAGCAGGGGGGCGGCAGCATCACCGGCTGGCGGCTCACCGCGGCCCAGGTCGATCAGACGGCGGACGCCCTGGCAGCCCTCTGCTCGGCGGAGGAGCAGGCCTGGAAGTACGGCGTGAAGGACGTTCCTCCCCTGCTCTTCGCCGTGGGGGACGGGAATCACTCCCTGGCCACGGCCAAGCAGTGCTACGAGGATTTGAAGAAGGTCACCCCGGAGAGCGAGTGGGCCTCCCTCCCCGCCCGGTACGCCCTGGTGGAGGTGGTGAACAACCACGACGACGCCCTCCAGTTCGAGCCCATCCACCGGGTCGTCTTCGGCGTGGAGCCGGAGGCGGTGCTGGAGGCCTTCCAGGCCTATTACCCCGGCGCGTATGAGGGGAAGGGCGAGGGCCACGTGGTCGCGTACACCCACGCCGGAGGGACCGGCTTCATCACCGTGCCCAAGCCCCGGGTTCAGCTGGCGGTGGGCACCCTCCAGGCCTTCCTGGACGCCTACGTCAAGGACCACGGCGGCGAAATCGACTATATCCACGGCGACGAGGTCACGGACCGCCTGGGCCGACGGCCCGGCAGCATCGGCTTCAAGCTGCCCGCCATGGGGAAACAGCAGCTCTTCAAGACCGTCATGGCCGACGGCGTGCTGCCCCGGAAGACCTTCTCCATGGGCCACGCCCAGGATAAGCGCTACTACGTGGAAGCCAGAAAAATCCGGTAACCCCGCCAGAGGAGTGAAGCATCGTGGGACTGTTTGACAAGTTAAAAAAGAAGACGCCCCCGCCCCCGCCGCCCAGGCCCGTTCAGGAGGACGACGACGTATCCGTCTACTCCCACATGCGGGTGGAGGTGACCACCAAGGACGGGCAGATGCTCTTTGTGGCCAAGCTGATGAACCCTCAGCGCCACACGGCGGAGCTCCACCAGTACTCCGAGACGGAGGTCCCCCTGCTGAAGGACATGTCGGAGGCGGAGTCCCTCCCCGTGCACATCCGGGGCTATCACGACCGCCTGCGCAAGGCCGTGTATATGGAGGGCTTCATCTCTCCCCAGCCCAAGCACATCTGGCTGGTGTCCCATCTCTACGTCGCCCGGGCGGGCAACGACCGGGCCTTTTTCCGCCTGGACACGGACCTTCCCGCCAGCGTCACCAAGTTCAGCGGCCGGAGCGCCGGGGACTTTCCCTGCCGCCTGCTGAACATCAGCGTGGGCGGGGCCTGCATCGCCTCGGAGCAGCGCTATTGGGAGGGGGACAAGATCCTCCTCACCGTGAAGCTGCTGAAGGACCGGGACTCCTCCATCATGTACTGCCAGATCCTGCGGGTCATTGAAAAGGAGGGCGAGCCCTTCCAGTACGGCTGCCGCTTCCTGGAGCTGAACGACGCCGACCAGGACAAGATCACCGAGAACATCTTCGCCGCTCAGCTCAAGGCCCGGAAGGGCTCCCAGGACTGACGGCAGACCAAGGCCGCCCATGCCGGACATGGGCGGCCTTTCCTTTTGGAGCCTCAGAGCCGGAAGAGCTTCAAGATCACGCCGTACAGCACTGAGGCCACGGTGCCGAAGACGATGACGGGCCCCGCCACGGTGAACATCTTCGCCGCCATGCCGGTGATGAAGCCCTCGCTCTTAAAGTCTATGGCCGGGGACACCACGGCGTTGGCAAAGCCGGTGATGGGTACCAGGGTCCCCGCCCCGCCGTAGCGGGCGATCTTGCTGTAAAGGTTCAGCCCCGTCAGCAGGGCGGAGAGAAACACTAGGGTACAGGAAGCGGCGGTGCCCGCCTCCTCCTTGTTGAGGCCCGCGGCGCTCCAGCCGTCGGTGATGGCCTGGCCCAGCACGCAGATGGCCCCGCCGATGACAAAGGCCAGGGCCACGTCCTTGACAATGGGGGACTTTTTCGATTTCTGCTTGACGTAGGCCTGATACTCTTTGGGAGACATGTCCATGGAAAGCGTCCTCTTTTCGTTCCGGATTTCCTGGATAGTGTTGCCTCCGGCGGGCGGAAATATTCCCTGCATGGGGCAGGCTTGCAAAACCCTCCCAAATGTCGTATCATAAATCCAAAACCCAGACGGTAAAAAGGAGTCTCCCCATGATGAAGCCCCTCGGCATTTACATCCACGTCCCCTTCTGCAAGCAGAAATGCGTCTACTGCGACTTCTACTCTCTTCCCCATCGAGAGACGCAGATGGACGCCTATATCTCCGCCCTACGGGCCCAGCTGGCGGAGACGGATTTTTCCGGCTACGAGGCGGACACCGTTTACTTCGGCGGCGGTACCCCAAGCTTCCTGGGCCCCCGCCGCCTGACGGCCTTGTTGGAGGCGGTCCGCGCCGCCTGTCCCATCACTCCGAACGCGGAGATCACCTTTGAGGCCAACCCGGATTCCGCCAACGACCCGAGGGGCCTGGCCGCCCTCCGGAGGGCGGGGTTCAACCGGATTTCCCTGGGCATGCAGTCCGCCGACGATGATGAGCTAAAAGCCATCGGCCGGGTCCACACCATGGCCCAGGTTCAGACCTCGGTGGAGGCCGCCCGCAAGGCGGGCTTTGACAACCTCTCTTTAGACCTCATCTACGGCTTGCCGGGCCAGGAGCTGGCCCGCTGGCGGAAGAATCTTTCCGCCGCCGTGGATCTGGGCCCGGAGCACCTGTCCTGCTACGGCCTCAAGGCCGAACCGGGAACCCCCCTCTACGCCCGCCGGGAAACCCTGCCGGGGGACGAGGCCCAGGCGGACATGTACCTGGAGACCGTGGACTTTCTGGAGTCCCGGGGATACCGCCAGTACGAGATCTCCAACTTTGCCAAGCCCGGCCGGGAGTCCCAGCACAATCTGAAATACTGGACCCTGGGGGACTATATAGGCTTCGGCCCCGGGGCCCACTCCGACTTCCGGGGCGTCCGGTACGCCTGGGCCCGGGATCTGGAGGCCTTCCTCCGGGGGGACCGCATCCTCTCCGAGACCCGGCGCATGACCCCCCGGGACCGGCGGGAGGAATGGCTGATGCTGTCCCTCCGTCTGGCCCGGGGGCTGGACCCGGCGGAGTGGGAGGAGCGCTTTGGCCGCCCCTTCGCCCCCTTCCTGCCCTTCCTGGAGCGCTGCGAGGCGGCGGGCTACGCCGCCCGGGAGGAGGGCCGCAGGCGGCTGACCCCACGGGGCTTCCTGGTGTCCAATCAGATCATTGGGGAGCTCCTGGACCTACTACAGGAGGATTGAACATATGCACGTCTACACCACGGGCCAATGGGTCCTGCTGTTTTTCTTCTACTGCCTCTGCGGCTGGATCTGGGAGTCCTGCTACGTCTCCGTCTGCCAGCGGCATTGGGTGAACCGGGGCTTCCTCCACGGGCCTCTTCTGCCCATCTACGGGTCCGGGGCCATCATCATTTTGCTGGCTACCATCCCCGTGGCGGAGGACCTGCGGCTGGTCTGGCTCTTCGGCATGCTGGCGGCCACGGCCCTGGAATACGTCACCGGCGACGTGATGGAGCGGATCTTCAAGGTCCGCTACTGGGACTACTCCAACCAGAAATTCAATCTCAACGGCCACATCTGCCTCACCAGCTCCATCGCCTGGGGCTTCTTCTCCATTCTGCTGGTGCGGTTTATCCATCCCCCCATCGCCCGGCTCCTGGCCCGGGTACCCGCCCTGTGCGTGGACCCCCTGGCGATTCTTCTGACGGTCGCTTTCACCGTAGACGCGGTGCGCTCCGTCCAGGCCGCTCTGGACCTGCGGGACCTGCTGGCCAAGGCCGCCGGGGAGAACGAGGACCTGCGCCGCCTGGCCAAGCGGGCGGAGGTCTACGCCGCCTTTGCCAAGGACGACCTGCGCCGCTTCCGGGAGAAGACAGAGCTAGAGGCCCTGGAGCTCCGGCAGGCCCTCGGTGAGGAACTGGAGGAACACCGCCAAGCCCGGCGGGAGCGGGTGGAGGCGGCCCTGCGCCGCCGCTTCCACGCCAAGCTGGACGTCCTCTCCACCATCTCGGCCGCTCTGGAGACCTGCCGGGACCACCTGGAGGACCTGCCCGACTCCACCCCCGAACTTTTGGAGGAGCGCCGGGCCGACCTGGAGGAGGCCATCCGCCGCATCCGGGCCCGGGAGGCCTCCCTGCGGGACCGCTCCTCCGCCCCCTATCACCGCTCCCTGCGGCTGCTGCGGGCCCATCCCTCCGCCAGCGCCAAGGAGTTCGGCGAGGTCCTGGAGGCGCTGAAAAAGCTGGGGAGGGAATAAAAGAACCGCCGGACAGAGCGTCCGGCGGTTCTTTTATTCAGCTCATCTGCTTCCTGCGGCTCAGGTTCATGGTGCCTTCCTGCATGTTGTTCAAGGTCTCCAGGCTCATACCCGTGCCCAGGGCCACACAGGAGATCGCGTCGTCGGCGATGACGGTGTGGATGCCCGTCCGGGCCGTCACCAGTTTGTCGAAGCCCGCCACCAGGCTGCCGCCGCCGGTCATGACGATGCCGTTGGTGGAGATGTCCGCCACCAGCTCCGGCGGGGTCCGCTCCAGCACGGAGTGGATAGCCTCCATGATGCGCTCCACCGGCTCCTCGAAAGCGTCCATCATCTCCGTGGAGCTGACGGCCACCACCTTGGGAAGACCCGTCAGCAGGCATCGGCCCTTCACGTCCATGATCTCCTCCTCGTCCTTGGGGAAGACGCAGCCGATCTGCTTTTTCATCTCCTCGGCGGTGCGCTCGCCCACCAGGAGATTGTGCTTGCGGCGCATATACTTGACCACGGCCTCGTTCAGCTGGTCTCCGGCGATCTTGATGGAAGCCGATTCCACCACGCCGCCCAGGGAGATAACGGCGATGTCCGCCGTGCCGCCGCCGATGTCCACCACCATGTGTCCGTCGGGCTTCGCGATGTCGATGCCCGCCCCGATGGCCGCCGCCACGGGCTCCTCGATCAGGTAGACCTTCCGGGCCCCGGCGGAGATGCCCGCGTCGATGACGGCGCGCTCCTCGACCTCGGTGATGCCGGAGGGCACGCAGATAATCACTCTGGGCTTGAAGACGGAGACCCCCGCCACCTTGTGGATGAACTCCCGGAGCATCCGCTCCGTCATGTCGTAATCGGAGATGACGCCCTCCCGCAGGGGGCGGATGGCGATGATGTTGCCGGGGGTGCGCCCCAGCATGGCCTGGGCCTCCTCGCCCACTTTCAAGAGCTTCCCTGTGTTTTTATCCAAAGCCACCACGGAGGGCTCGTTCAGCACGATGCCCTTGCCGCGCACGAAAACCAGAACCGAAGCGGTACCAAGGTCGATACCGATATCCTTTGCCATGGGCAATTCCTCCATTTTTCTTTTGTCCAATTTATGTCAGGCGGATAGCCGCCATCGAATCCATAAAGTTACAAAGTACATTATACTGGCAGTCACGCCAGATTGCAAGCCTATTCTTTCCCTTTTTCTCCCCTGTTTTCCTCCTCCGGCCTGGGGAAGGCCGCGGCGGCGCAGACCACCCCCGCCGCTCCCGCCGAGAGAAGGGTTCCGGCGGCGGAAACCAGTGTGGCCCCGGTGGTGCAGATATCGTCGATGAGGAGGACCCGCTTTCCGGCGGGATCCCCCTGGGCCTCGTAGACATCCTCGGTATTTTTCCAGCGGTCCTCCGCGCTCTCCAAGCCGGACTGGGGCGGGTTGTCCCGGACCTTGCGGAGCAGGGCCTCCGGCTCCACGCCCCAGAACTTGCAGGCGTTCTCCGCCAAAAGGAGGGACTGGTCGTAGCCCCGCTTCCGCAGCCGCCTGGCGCTGACGGGGACCCAGGTCACCGCGTCAAATTCCCCGGAGAAGCGCTCCGCCGCCGCTTGGGCGATGAGCTCCCCCAGGGGCCCGGCGGCGGACACGCCGCCATGGAACTTGAAGCGGAGGACCGCCTCTCGGACGGAAGTCTCGTACCACAGCGGCGCGGCGCAGAGGATGCCGCCCCGCAGCTCCCGGAGCCCGCCGTCCTCGTCTGTCCAAGGAAGGGCCTTTTCGCAGTCTGGGCACATGCCCGGCGCATCCTGAACCCGGCGGCAAAAGGGGCACTTGGGCGGAAAGAGGAGGTCCAGGAGGGTGTCGGTGAGTTTCATGGCTCCAGCAGCTCGTCGTAGGTGACGCCCAGGGCGTTTTTGATGGCCCTCAGCTGGGACGCCTGGATGTGCTGGGCCCCGCGCTCAATTTTCACCAGGGCCTCCCTGGTCATGGGAACGCCCTCTAATTGCAGGAGGCCAACCAGCTCCGTCTGCCCTAATTCCTTCTCTTGACGTATCTTCCGAATGTTCGCACCGATGCAGATGTCCTGCTTGATTTTTTGTTCCATTATGGCTGCCTCCGTTTTCGGGGATACGGAGCAGTCTCATCCGTCAAGCCCACTAAATAGTCAATACTGACATTATAGTATTCTGCTAATCTAACAACTGCGTCCAGAGGGAAACGAGAGATGCCGATTTCATATTGCGAATATGTGTTTTGACTAACATTTAGCAATTTTGCGACTTGCTTCTGCGTCAATCCACGGTCATTTCTCAAGTCTCTAATTCGTCCATATTTTAGGATTTCCATTCTCATACTCATCACCGAGTATGAGTATATGTATCTGAAATTCAGATATTTTGCTTTATCTAGTTTTTAGATATTTTGTGCTTGACAGAAACAACTTCACAGCCTATAATAATAGTCAGAAAGCACTCCGACAGGCGGTTAGCCCACATCAGGTTTGGGAGGCATGCCAAAGCCTTGAAACTATCACTTGCCGGGGTGACGGTTTCCGCTTTTCACGATGATCGTAACTATCCGAAGAAGGAGAAGGACCGCCCCACGGCGATCCTTCTCCTTTTATTCTCCTCCTTTGGCCAACCGCCAGCGGAGGCCGGAGTACCTCCTCTGCCGCTTGTCGTTGGCCGCCATGGCCCGGATGGCCGCGTCGTCCCCCACCACCACCAGCAGCTCCTTGGCCCGGGTCAGGGCCGTGTACAGCACGCCCCGAACCATCAGCGACGTAGGGGCGGGCATGGCCGACAGCACCACGCAACGATACTCGCTGCCCTGGGACTTGTGCACCGTCATGGCAAAGGCCAGATCCACTTCGTTCAGCTGCTCCGCGCCGTAGACCGCCCGGCGGCCGTCGAAGTCCAGCTCCAGCCACTCGCCGGAGTCGTCGATCTTCACGATCCGCCCCACGTCCCCGTTGAACATTCCCGTCCCCACGGTTCCGTCTTCCCTTTCCCAAACCACGTCGTAGTCGTTCCGGGTCTGCATCACCCGGTCCCCCTCCCGGAAGAGCCGGTCGCCCCACAGAAGCTCCCGCTTCTCCGCCGTTTTGGGGTTCAGCGCCTCCTGGAGGCAGCGATTCAGGTTCACCGTCCCGGCGGGGCCCTTCCGGGTGGGGGTCAGCACTTGGATTTCCGCCGCCGGGACGCCCATGTTCTCCGGAAGGCGGGTTTTGCACAGCTCCACCAGGGTGCTCACCGCCCGTTCCGGGTCCCGGCGGCAGAGGAAGAAGAAGTCCCCCTGGTTGCTCTGGAGGTCCGGGGCCTTTCCCAGGTTCACGGCGTGGGCCGCCCGGATGATGGCGGACTGCTCCGCCTGGCGGAAAACCTCCCGGAGGAAGACCGTCTCCACCCGCCCGCTGCGGATGAGGTCCGAGAACACGTTCCCCGCCCCCACGGAGGGCAGCTGGTCCGCGTCCCCCACCAGCACCAGCCGGGTCCCGGGCCGCAGGGCCCGGAGCAGGGCCGCGAACAGGGGCAGGTCCACCATGGACGTCTCGTCCACGATGACGGCCCCGGCCTCCAGGGGCTCCTTCTCCGTTTTGGTGAAGGTCACCTGCCGGGTGTCCTCATTCCAGCTCATCCCCAAAAGGCGGTGGACCGTCTGGGCCTCCGCGCCGGTGAGCTCGCTCATGCGCTTGGCCGCCCGGCCCGTGGGGGCCGCCAGGACCACGTCCAGGCCCATTTTATGAAACAGCGCCGTGATGGCCCGGACCGTCGTCGTCTTGCCGGTGCCGGGACCGCCGGTGAGAATCAGCACATTCTCCCGGGCCGCCAGCTCCACGGCCTTGCGCTGCTGAGGAGAATAGGCAACGCCCTGGGCCTTCTCCAGCTCGTCCACCGTCCGGGCGGCGGAGACCCGGCCCTGGGGCTTGGCCGCCAGCAGGGCTCCCAGCCGCACCTGGGCGGTGCGCTCCGCCTCCCACAGCCGCCGGAGGTAGCAGGCGTCCACATTGGCCACCCGCTCCTGAATCACCAGCCCCCGGTCGATGAGGGCGTCCAAGGCCAGCTCCGGTCCCTCCTCTCCGCACTGGAGGAGCTGGGCCGTGGCGGCCACCAGCTTCCCCCGGGGGAGGAAAACGTGGCCGTTATTCTCGTTGTGGCTCAGCTCGAAGCTCACCGCCGCTTGGAGCCGGGCCCCGCTGTCGGGCTCAAAGCCCATGCTCATGGCGATTTCATCCGCCACGGAGAAGGCCACGCCGCAGTCGTCCGCCGCCAGCAGATAGGGGTCCTGCCGGAGCTTTTCCAAAGCCGCGTCCCCGTACTGCCGCCGGAGGCGCATGGCCAGCACCGGGGGCAGCTCATACCGGGCCAGGAAGGCCATCAGCCGCCGCAGGCCCATGTGCTGCCGGAAGTTCTCGCCGATCTCCCGGGCCCGTTTTGCCGTAACGCCCCGCAGGCAGGTCAGCCGCTCCGGGGCGGTCTCCAGCACGTCGAAGGTCTCCAGGCCGAAGCGGTCCACCATATTCCGGGCCGTGGCGGGGCCCACGCCCTTCAAAACGCCGGAGGACAAATAGCTGAAGATCTCCTCCTCGTCCTCCGGGAGGCTCCGCTCCACCTCCGACGCCCGGAGCTGCTCCCCGTGCTGGGGGTGGCGCTCCCAGACCCCGGTGACGGTCAGCCGTTCGCCGGGGGCGGCACAGGGGACGCACCCCACAACGGTGACGACCTCCCCCTCCTCGGTGAGGAGGCGGAGGACCGTGTAGCCGTTCTCGGCGTTTTGAAAGATGACGCTATGTATCGTGCCTTCCCGGCAGATCAGCTCTTCCATTTGGGATGTCCTCTCTTTTCGCCCTCTGGGCGGGTTCAGATTTCCGCCATGATGTCCCCCGGCTGGACCAGGGCGGCGTTTTTCTCCCGGTCCGCCAGATACTGGGCCAGGGCCCGGGCGTCCGGGGTCAGGCCGCAGTCCGCCAAAATGATCTTCGCTCCGGGCAGGCCCCCCTGGACCCGGCGGAGCTCCCGGACGTCGGCCTCCATGGCCAAAGCCTCGTCCCGCAGGGGCAGGACCAGCAGCAGGCCCGGAATGGCCGGACGCCCGCCCACCCGGAGCAGAGCCCCGGCGATGGCCCAGACGATGGTGGTCAGGCCCACAGCGGACAGGAAGGCCAGGACGCCGTCTTGCAGTAGCAGCATTTGAATCACCTCGATTCAGCTTATGCTGAACAAGGGGATTCGGTTAGCCGCCCTGTTACCCTTGACAAAGCGGCTTTGTTTGATATAATAAACATAGAAGGGCGCTGTCACACGGCGGTCAGCCCTTATCGATCAGCTTTTGCAGTTGACCGCTTGGGTTGCAGCCGAGCGGTCAACACACTTTTATGGTAAGGAAGTGTATCGCCAGTGCCGCGAATACCAAGTACCGCAGCAAGACGAGAATCTGCCTTTTCCACATCAGCTTCACCTCCCTTCGATACAATCTCCGGGAAATGAACCACCCCCTTTCACAAGGGAATGGGCCAACCGCCTTTTATGTAACAGCGTCCTTCTGGTAGTCATCCTACCAGAAAGGGCGCTGTTTGTCAAATTGGACCAAGTCTCTACCTCTCCTCAGACCGCCCCACCAGATAGTCGATGCTCACCCCAAAGTGGTCCGCCAGCTTCCAGGCGTTTTCCAGATTCGGCAGGCTTGCCCCTCTTTCATACTTTTGGTAGTGTGATTCCGCAATGCCAATTGCATCGGCTACCTGTACTTGTGTTTCACATTCTTCCTTACGAAGCTCCCTAAGTCTCTGTTTAACCAAAATTTCCATTCTATCCCCCTTGACACGGCAAAGAGTTAGTGTTATACTATAATTAACACTTCAAATAGTTCGTGTTTAGATTGGAGAAAATATGTCTGATTTTATGAAATGGCTCTACGCCAACTACATCAAACCCTATTTAGACGCCATTCCACAAGGGGACTACCAGCCGGACTTCTACCTCCTGGAGGATGACGTCGCCCCAGAGACCTGCGGCAGCTTCTCCAAGACCCAGGAGTTCACCGCCGTCCACGCTTTCCTGCTGGGCCTGCGCACAGGGAGGGGGCTTGCGGACAGCTTCAACGAGTAATGCCCAGCTCCGCCAGGATGGCTTCCTCCCTCTCCCTCATCTGCCGCTTCTGCGGTCCCTCGTCCATGTGATCATACCCCAGCAGATGAAGAACCGAATGGACCGTCAAATACGCCAGCTCCCGCCGGTTGGAGTTCCCGTACTCCTTGGCCTGGGCCGCCACGTGCTCCATGGAAATCATCATGTCCCCCAGGGGGACCAGCCCTGTGCCCGGGTCCGCGTCCTCGGGAGAGGGCAGCTCCCCCGGCCGGAGGTCGAAGGCCGGGAAGCTCAGCACGTCCGTGGACTTGTTCACCTGCCGGGCCTCCCGGTTCAGTTCCCGGATCTCCGCGTCTCCGGTCACCAGCACGTCCACCTCGCAGGGGAAGTCCACCCCCTCCGCCGCCAGGGCCGTGCGGATGACCTTGCGGATAAAGGCCCGCTGGCTCTCGTTCACCCCGGGGAGGTTGGCGGTGACGGGGATATAGTGCCGCTTCATCTCCGCCGCCCCTTTCCCTGGTCCTTCCGCTCACTCCGCTTCTCGTAGTCCTCGTAGGCTTGTACAATCCTCTGGACCATGACGTGGCGCACCACGTCGGCGTTGGTCAGCTCGCAGATGCCGATACCCTCCACGTTGCGGAGGACCCGCATGGCCTCCCGGAGGCCGGAGGTCTTCCCGTCGGGGAGGTCGATCTGCGTTGCGTCGCCGGTGATGACGATCTTGGACCCGAAGCCCAGGCGGGTCAGGAACATCTTCATCTGCTCCCGGCTGGTGTTCTGGGCCTCGTCCAGGATGATGAAGCTGTCGTCCAGGGTCCGGCCCCGCATATAGGCCAGGGGGGCCACCTCGATGCTGCCCCGCTCCAGGTACTTCTGATAGGTCTCCGCCCCCAGCATGTCGAAGAGGGCGTCGTAGAGCGGCCGCAGGTAGGGGTCCACCTTGGACTGCAAATCCCCCGGCAGAAAGCCCAGGCGCTCCCCGGCCTCCACGGCGGGGCGGGTCAGGATGATGCGGTTCACCTGCTTGTCCCGGAACGCCTGCACGGCGGCGGCCACGGCAAGGTAGGTCTTCCCCGTGCCCGCCGGGCCCACGCCGATGGTGACGGTGTTTTTCAGCACCGAGGCGATGTAGTCCTTCTGCCCGATGGTCTTGGGTTTGATGGGCCGGCCCTTGGCGGAGATGCAGAGCACGTCGCCGGTGAGTTCGGCGATTTTCTCCTCCTTCCCCGCCCGGACCATGCTCACCACATACCGGACGTTCTGCTCCCCGAGAGGCTCCCCCCGGCTGGAGAGGGTCAGCAGGGCCTGGATGGCCTTGCAGGCCAGGGCCACGTCCTCCGCCTCGCCCTCCACCCGGAGCTCGCCCTCCCGGTTCACCACCGTGACGGAGAACTCCTGCTCCAAAAGCCGGATGTTCTCGTCAAAAGACCCGAAGAGGTTCACGGCCTGTTCCAGCCGCTCAATGCTGATTCGCTGCTCCAAATACATTCACTCCTATATCTGCGCGGGCTTCAGCCCGTTTCTTCTTCCGTATAAAGGGGAACCGTCTCCCCAATCTCCTCCAGGCACTCCGCCGACAGCGTGACCACCAGCGCGTCCCCCTTCTGCCGGGCGGAGCACAGGGTAGATTTCACCTGGCCGTAGGGGTCCACCATCTCGTGGAGCTGGGCGGTGAGGATGGCCTCGGCGGCCTTTTCCGCCTCGGCGGCGGTACGGGGCGTGGATACGGCCTCGTAAAAGCGCCAGGTCTCCACCTCCACCGTCACCGGCAGGGGCACGCCCAGGAGACTCAAAGAATGCCTGTTGGTTATTTTATCATATTCCGTCCCTTCAATGCTACTGTTTGAGAAGAATTTTATCCGCCGGGATCCAAAAATCAGAGAGGCCCCGGTTTTCTCCTTTCCCGTATAGCGCTTTTCCTGAACGGTCAGGGGCATAGAGGCGGTGAGGTCGTACCACGTCCGGGCCTCCACCTTCCCCAGACCCGCCAGAACCCGGGCTCCCACGGTGCCCGTGTCCTCCACGCCGGAGACCAGGATCTGCCCCTCCGTCACGGCGCTGCCGGGAATGACGCAGCTGACGCCCCCGATGGTCTGGACCTTCTTCACCAGTCCCGCCCGCCGGGCCACCAGGTTGCAGGGCTCCCGGCGGTCCACCATCACCGGGGGCGGGATCCGTTCCCGGACCTGGACCTCCGCCCGGCAGCCGGAGACGTTAACGGCGATCCACACCAGCTCCGGCACGTCCAGCAGCACGTGGTTCCGGATGTCCTCCCCGTCCAGGGAGAGGCCGAAGCTCCCCAGGCCCACGCCGTTCTTCTCCAGGGCCCGGAGGATGCGCTCCGTGGGGACGGTCTCGTTTCCCTCCACCTGGAAGTCCCAGATGAAGAAGGACCCCAGGAACAGCCCCAGGGCGCAGCCCATCAGCCCCATCAGCAAGGCCTGCCGGTGCCGGAACCGAAGAAGAAAGTAGGGCGCGCCCTCCAGCCCCACCACGGAAAATTCACAGTCCAGATTCCGCCCCACCTGCCGGAGCCGCTTCCAGTCCCGCCGGGACAGGCGGCAGGTAAAGGCCGTGGGGGACTCCCACTTCAGATCCCAGAAAGCCAAATCCTGGGCCCCGCAGAGGTTCAGCACCCGTTCCGGGAAAGCGCACTCCGCCCGGATGCGGACCTGGCCCCGGAGGATATTGACCAGCCCCGTCAGCATGGTCCCACCCACTCCACAGAGCCGATCTTTCCCCCAATGCGCAGCTCCCCCGCCGTCATGGCCAGCAGGGTCAGCCGTTCCCCCCTCACCCGGAGGACCCCGGCGGTGGTATTGGCGTCGATCTGCTCCTCCGTATAGGCCAGAAGGCCGGTGTGATGCTCCAAATATAGCTGGCGGCTGCCCACCATTTCCAGCCGGGGCAGTCCCGCTACGATGTCCGCCGGTAGGTCGAAGAGCTCGGCCGCCGCGGCCAGCACGCCGCCCTCCCGGTCCCGTCGATTGCGTTCCATAACGTCTCACCTCGTCTAAGCCTATGCGGCGGGACAGCCCGGCATGATTGTCTCTCCCGCCGCATAGACTTCGGCGAGGTGAGGCGTATGAAATCCCGATGGCCTGCTTGTCTGCTGCTCTGCGGCCTTTTGATCTGGTTCCTGGCGGACGCGGGAGAGGTCCGGGCCGCCGCGGCGGAGGGGCTGGCCCTCTGCGGCCGGTCGGTGATCCCCGCTCTGTTCCCCTTCATGGCGGCGTCCACCATGCTGGTGTCCCTGGGCTTCGGCGAGTGGGCCTCCCCCCGCCTGGCGGGACTGATGAGCCTCTACCGCCTCCCCGGCCCGGCGGGGTCCGCTCTGCTGCTGGGGCTGGTGGGGGGCTACCCCATCGGGGCCCGGACCGCGGCGGAGCTCCACAAGAAGGGTCTCCTCACCGCCGGCGAGGCGGAACGGCTCCTGGGCTTCTGCAATAACTCCAACCCGGTCTTCCTCCTCAGCGTCCTGGGGGGCGGGGTCTTCGGCAGTGCCCGGGCGGGGATTTATCTATGGCTCGTCCACGTGCTCTCCGCCCTGCTGACGGGCTTTTTCTTCCGGGGAAGCGGCAAACCCATTGGGCGGCAAGCCCTGCCAAGGGTTTCCCCCTGCCCCTCCCTGCCCGCCGCCTTTGTGGAGGGGGTGAAAAGCGCCTGCGGCAGCATGGTCTATGTCTGCGGCTTTGTGATTTTCTTCTACGTGCTGGCCAGCCCCCTGGCAAAGCTAAGCGGCCCCCTGGGTGCCGGGCTGGTGGGCTTTCTGGAGCTCTTCTCCCTGACGCCCCTGCTGGCGGCGGACCGGCTGAGCTTCGTTCTGGCCTCCGCCTGCGCGGGCTGGGGCGGAATCTCCATCCTCTGCCAGACGGCGGCGGTACTGGAGGGCAGCGGCCTGCGGCTCCGGACCTACGTGATGGGAAAGGCGCTTCAAGCCCTGCTGGCAGGAGGGTTAGCGGCGGTTGTGAACGCCTATGCGCTGTAACGGAAAACGGCCCCAGCTTGTGAAAGCCGGGGCTGTTTCATAAATTGGATTGCTCTCAGGAGGCCAGCTGGGCAGAGTCGAGGATCTTTTGGAAGTCTCCCGTGTAATCATATCCGGACATATCTCCGTCCGTGTACGAAACCACGATTGTAATCAGCTCTTTATTGGCTGGATTGAACGCGAAGGCTTTACATGTGGTCGAGTGCTGTTCGTCCCGCATATGGTCCCTGAATATCGTCATCCAGCCGGACAGGCCCGCGATGGCCGCGTCTCTCGACTCAATAACCGCAATGTCCTCTGCTCTGCCCCTCAGAATGAACTCATTGTAATCCGCCTTTGTAGCGTCAAATTTCTTCTGCGTCAGGCTTTCTTCAACCTGCGTCCAAAACATGAGGCTGCAATGCGTATCCGCCCCCTCGGGGTAAAAATGCGCATCGTCATTCACGAAGTCCGCGGACTCTCCTGCTTCATCCTGTATATTGAAGTAGGCCGGGAAGGAGAATGTGACGCCTCCAATGGTATACGTCTGGTTTGTCGCCGGGTCGAAGCCGCTTTTCAGCTCGTCCGGTACATTGCTAATTCCAAGGCCCGGCTCCCATTCCTTCCGTTCCATCAGGAGGGTTCTCTCCGTTCCGTCGTCTTTGACCGTGCAGCTGAGCCGACCGCCTTCATAGTCGAAGCCCTTGCTCTCCTCAGCGGCAGCGATGGCCTCTCTGTCCGTCCGGCGGTAGCCGGCCAGGGAAGTCCAAGCGTAAGTTTCCTCCTCCGTCTCCGGCGGGACATACGTCCCGGCCCAGTACAGGTAGCGGGTGCCGCCACCGTCGCTGACCCGGTGGAGCTCGATCTTATCCCCGCCTATGACCGCGCCGTAGTAAGCGTCCTCGGATTCGGGGCCGACCTCCTTCCACTGGCCGGTCAGGTCCAGGACGTTCACCTCCGGCTCAGGTTCGGGCTCCGGTTCCAGTGCGGACGCAGACTCCAGCGCGGTCTCCGGTTCGGAGACGGGGGCCTCCCCATCGGGCGCGGGGCTTCCTCCGCAGCCCGCCAGCGAGAAAAGCAGCAGAAGCACCAGCATGCAGCATATCTGTTTTTTCATATCCATTCTCCCATCCTAAAAATCTTCAGGGGCTTTCGTCTCTCAGTACCCCGCAGTAAGCATAGCACTTGTCTGTAGACATGGCAAGAGCCTGCTGAAAAAGCTTTCGTGTCCCTGCGGCGGGACGGAAAGCGGCCCCGCCGTGGCGGGGCCACTCCTATTCATACTCTTCCAATGGGATAGGAAGGTTTCGCTCGTCAGCGCTGCCCTTTATCATAGGGGATACCTTCCGCCTTGGGGGCCCGGGACTTCTTGGACGTGAAGGCCAGGACCACCAGGGAGATGATGTAGGGCAGCATGTTGTACATGGCTGCCGGGAGATTCAGGGCCTTCAGGAAGTCGAAGCCGGAGTACACGTTGCCCAGGGCCCGGCAGAAGCCGAACAGCAGCGCCGCCAGGGCGATGCGGGTGGGCTTCCACTGGCCGAAGATCATGACGGCCAGGGCCAGGAAGCCGAAACCCGCCACGCCGTTCTCGAATTTCCACTCGCTGACGCCCGCCGTTATGTACACGATGCCGCCCAGGCCTCCCAGCATGCCGGAGATCAGCACGCCCGCGTAGCGCATCTTATAGACGTTGATGCCCACGCTGTCCGCCGCCTGGGGATGCTCGCCGCAGGCCATAAGCCGGAGGCCGAACCGGGTCTTGTACAACGACACGTAGGACCCGATCAGGGCCAGGACCGCCAGCAGCATGAACCAGTTGAACTCGAAGTTGCCGATGTTCACCAGGAAGGCCTTTTTGGCGTTGATGTACTGGATGGTGGAGGAGACGTTATCCACGCTTTCCGCCGTGTTCATGGCCTTGACGAAGACCGTGGCCGCCGCCGTGCCCAGCAGGTTCATGGCCGTACCCACCAGGGTTTGGTCCGCCTTGAAGTTGATGGCGGCCACCGCCAGCAGCAGGGAGTAGACCACGCCCAAGGCAATGGTGGCCAGGACCACCAGCAGGATCATGGCGAAAGCGGGGGTCCCGTCGGGGAGGAACTTCATCATCAGCGCGCCGCCCAGGGCGCCCATGACCATGATGCCCTCCAGTCCGATGTTGATGACGCCGGAGTGCTCCGAGAAGCAGCCGCCCAGGGCCACCAGCAGAAGCACCGACGCGAAGATCAGGGTGTATTGCAGCAGAAGGATCATTTCCCGTCGCCTCCTTTCTCAGCGGCCGCGTTCTTTTTCTCGTCCCGGCGGTTCAGCCACCGGTTCAGCGCCGTCTTGAAGAAGAGGACGAAGCCGCAGAGGTAGATGATCAGCGCGGAGATGAAGTCGGAGATCTGGGAGGAGTACATGGTCTTGTCCACATACGCGCCCCCGTTGGTGATGTGCTGGATGAAGTAGGAGGAGAAGATGGCCCCAATGGGGTTCAGCCCCCCCAGGAAGGCGGCGGCGATGCCGTTGAAGCCCATGGCGGGGACGGCGGACTGGGTGCACTGCCACTGCTCGAAGCCGGAGAGGAACAGCATGGCCGCGCCCATGCCCGCGAGGCCGCCGGCAATGGCCATGGTCAGAATCAGGTTCTTCCGCTCCCGCATGCCGCAGTACTTGGCGGCAAACTTGTTGCAGCCCGTGGCCTTCAGCTCATAGCCCAGCTTGGTCTTCTCCAGCAGGACCCATACCAGGATGGCCGTCACAATCGCCAGGGGAATGGCCAGGCCCACGTACTGGTTCTTGCTGAACAGGGCCCCCAGGCCCAGGGAGGGGAGGATAGCCCCCTCGTTGGTGCTGGCCAGGGTGTAGGTGTAGGGACTGGTCTCCTCCTTCACCTTGGTCAGCAGCATGTTCACGGCGTAGAGGCTGATCCAGTTCAGCATGATGCAGGAGATGACCTCGTTGACGTTGCAGTAGGCTTTCAGCAGGCCGGAAATCGCCCCCAGAGCGGCCCCGGCCAGAATGGCGGCGATGAGGCACAGGAACCAGGGCAGCTTCAGCCCCAGGGCGCAGTACAGCGCCGCGCCGGTGCCGACGACATACTGGCCCGCCGCGCCGATGTTGAACAGGCCCACCTTATAGGCGAAGAGCACGGAGAGGCTGCACATCAGCAGGGGGGCGGTCTTCACCAGGGTGCTGCCGAAGTAGCGGAGCTGGGCCGTGGACTTGGAGTAGGTCATAAAGTTCTCCACGATGGCCAGAATGGCCCCGTTGGCCCCGGCGGGGTTGATGAGAAGCAGGGCGACGTAGCCCACCAGCAGTCCGATGAGGATGCACAGCAGGGAGGCCAGCAGAGTCTGGACCGCGCCGTTGCGCAGCAGGGAGGTCTTTTCTTTCTTCATGTCTTACGCCCCCTTCTTCTTCGCGCCGGCCATGTAGAGGCCCAGCTCTTCCACCGTGACTTCCTTGGGGTCGAACTCGCCCACGATCTCACCCTCGTACATGACGAGAATGCGGTCCGAGACGTTCATGACCTCGTCCAGCTCCAGGCTGACCAGCAGCACGCCCTTTCCGGCGTCCCGCTGGGCCACGATCTGCTTGTGGATGTACTCAATGGCGCCTACGTCCAGGCCCCGGGTGGGCTGGACGGCGATGAGCAGCTCCGGGTCCTTGTCGATCTCCCGGGCGATGATAGCCTTCTGCTGGTTGCCGCCGGACATGCTCCGGGCCGCCGTCACGGGGCCCTGGCCGGACCGGACATCGTACTGCTCGATAAGGCCCAGGGCGTATTCCCGAATCGCCCTGCGCTTCAAAAATCCGGCGGAGGAGACGAACTGGGGCTCAAAATACCGCTGGAGCACCATGTTATCCTCCAGGCTGTAGTCCAGAACCAGACCGTGTTTATGCCGGTCCTCGGGGATATGGCTCATGCCGGAGGTGTTTCGCTTGCGGATGGGAGCCTTGGTGATGTCCTGGCCGTTCAGGGTCAGGGTGCCCTCTTTCAGGGGCTCCAGGCCCGTAAGGCCGTAGACCAGTTCCGTCTGGCCGTTGCCGTCGATGCCCGCGATGCAGACGATCTCGCCCCGGCGGACCTGGAAGCTCACGTCCTTCACCGCGTTGTTTTTGTGCCGCTTGGAGGCCACGGTCATGCCCTTCACGTCCAGCACCACGTCCCCGGGCTTGGGGGGCTCCTTCTCCACCACGAAGTTCACGTCCCGGCCCACCATCATGCGGCTCAGCTCCTCCTGAGAGGTGGCGGCGATGTCCACGGTGCCGATGTACTTGCCCTTGCGCAGCACGGAGCAGCGGTTGGCCACGGCCATGATCTCGTTGAGCTTGTGGGAGATGAAGAGGATGCTCTTTCCCTCGGCGGAGAGGTTCCGCATGATCTGCATCAGCTCGTCAATCTCCTGGGGGGTCAGCACGGCGGTGGGCTCGTCGAAGATCAGAATCTCGTTCTCCCGGTACAGCATCTTCAGAATCTCGGTGCGCTGCTGCATGCCCACGGTGATGTCCTCGATCAGCGCGTCCGGGTCCACCCGGAGGCCGTATTTCTCGGAGAGGGCCAAGACCTTTTCCCGGGCCTCGGCCTTCTGGAGGAAGCCGTGCTTACAAGGCTCCACGCCCATGATGATGTTGTCCAGGACGGTGAAGCACTCCACCAGCTTGAAGTGCTGGTGGACCATGCCAATCCCCAGGTCGTTGGCGTCGTTGGGGTCCTTGATGGAGACCACCCGGCCGTCCTTTTTGATGACGCCCTCCTCCGGCTGGTACAGGCCGAACAGCACGCTCATCAGCGTGGACTTCCCGGCGCCGTTTTCGCCCAGCAAAGCGTGGATCTCGCCTTTTTTCAGCTGCAGGGTAATATTGTCGTTGGCCACGATGCCTGGGAACCGTTTGGTGATGTTCAGCATCTCAATGGCGTAACTCTGTTCCAATTTCACAACCTCCTCCTTCGAAGAAAATACTCCTTGTTTATTGTACCATATCCAGGCGGAGATTTCAAAGCATTTTTTGCAAATTTCTACAAGACCCGATGGATCCCGAAGGGCAAAAAAACGAGGACGGGAATTCCCGTCCTCGTCTGGCCGGCAAATGTATTTTGCCGGCCTGAGCAAGTTTTCAAAGCCTTGAAAACTTGTTGATTTAAATGGTGCAGGAAACCCCTCCTGGGTTTCCCGCACACACTCTTCCTTCCCGTTCCGTACAAACTTCACTTCTCCCGAAAAAACGAGGACGGGAATTCCCGTCCTCGTTTCAACCGCAGGGGGCTGATTACT
>CAMXKT010000013.1 GCA_947244595.1 uncultured Oscillibacter sp.
GCCGCTCCGAACGGTGATCTCCACTGTGCAGCGGTGGTCCTTCTCCACCGAGAATGTCACAAACGCGGTGGTGTCCTCCCGGAAATATTTTTCCAGCTTGGCAGTTTTCTTTTCCGTATAAGCCTTGATGGAATCGTTGAGGGAGACCTTCTTGCAAGCGTAGGTGTACTTCATCGAGATCGCTCCTTTCGTGTGAAAAAGGGCTAATGTGACCTTTGCGGGAGCCCTTTTGTATAATATAACATATTTGTATTGAAATGGGAAGAGGAAAGCGGCGTTTTTTCAAAAGATTCACAAAATTTTTCTGTCGTTCCCGTCCAAAAGCAGTTTTTGACAAAAGAAGACAAAAAACGGCAAAACTTTTGATTGACAAAAACTGGAAGACATGGTACTTTGATATAGGAAGCTTTCCAATATCCCACCCGCTTGGGCCGCATGGCGTTTCACCATGCGGCTCCTTTTTATGCCGTGAAAAACCGCCCTTAACGGGCGGTTTTTTTATCTCCTTCTTCTTCCGCGTTTGCCGTCCATGCTGCGGTTCAGGTCCGCCATTTTTCCTTCGGAGGAGGAGAGAAAGCGTTTGAGCTTGTCCTCAAAGTCCTGATCTCCCGAGGGGGGCAGGGGCTCCGGCCGGACCCGGCCCTGGAACTGGGGCTGGGCAGGTCTGAGGGCCGCCGCCGGTCTGGCCTGAGGGCCCGCGCCCGGTCTGGGGGGACGGGGCGCCCACCGCTCCTGCTGGGGCAGGGCTTTTTTGATGGAGAGGTTTACCCGCCCGTTCTCCGCAGACAGGACCAGGACCTTTACGGCCTGCCCTGTCTGGAGGTGGTCGTGGACGTCCTCCACAAAGGTGTTGGCGATCTCCGAGATATGTACCAGCCCGGAGCCGCCTCCCTCCAGCGCCACGAAGGCGCCGAATTTCATGATGCTGGTGACTTTGCCTTCCAGAATGCTCCCAACCTGAGGCTCCATATGGTTTCTAGTTTCTCCTTCCCTTGATTCGCGGGGTAAAGCTGCCCGGTCAGCTGCCTACGTCGAAGACGTACTCCCCGGGCAGGAGCCAGCCCAGCTCCCGGCGGGCGATCTCCTGCATCTTCTCAGGCGTGCAGCCCTCCTCAATGTCCGCCGCCAGGGCGTCGTTTTCCTGCTTTCGGCTCTCCACCTCGGCGGCTACCCGCGCCTTTTCCGCCTCGGCGGCCGATACCTTTTCCCGGAGGGCGTACACCTCGCAGACCAGCGCGGCCAGCAGGATCACGATCAGCAGCTTGGTCAGAAGGCCCGTGCGGAGCTTTACTGCCTTTGGCGTTTTTCGCTGCTTTGCCATATCTGCCGTCTCCTTTCTCGGGCCCGTACCCACTTTTCCTTATTGTAAAGCATTTACGCCAAAAATAAAAGAGGTTTTTTCCTCGGCGGATCGTTTTTTTATAAAAATTTCTGGTCCAGCGCAGGGGCAGGCACAGCAGCCGCCAGGAAAAGGCCAGCGTATCCGCCCAAAAGGTCCACAAGGGACGCAGAATCTCTGAAAAAGCGCAAAAGAACAACACCGCGCCCCCCAGGGCTCCCAGGATCACAAAGCCCCGGAGCTGCCCCTCGGCCCGGCGCAGCAAGAACAAAAACATGGTTCCGCCCACGGCCAGGCAGTAGGCCCCGTCCAAAAGGCCGGTGGCCCGGGGGGCACGGACCCGGAAGGGACGCAGCAGGTCATACAGCAGCCCGGCGGACAGTCCCAGGAGAATGGACTGACCGAACACCAATAGCTGCCGGGCCGCCTGGTACTCCATGCTCAACCGAACAGGCGGCCCAGGAACCCGCCCCGGCCGGGACCCTGGTCCTCGTAAGTCAGCGAGTCAATTCTGCCGTCTACATGGAGCTCGCCTCCGTCCAGAGACAGCTTCCCGATGTGCAGGTCCTCTCCTGTGACCACCAGGGTGCCCACGGCGGTGGTCATGACGATGCCGGTCTCGTCGAAGCGCTCCACGTCCTCCACGCCGGAGATCGTCAGGCTCTCCCGGCCATTCAGTTCCAGGTGGTGGGCGGCGGCTTGGGGAACAGAGTAATCATTCATGGTTCGTCCCTCCCTGTCCCAAACATATGGCGGGAGGGTTCTGTTTATGACAGCTGTTTGTAAAGAGCGGCGGCGTCGGCCTGCCGGACCGTCTCCTGGACGGACAACACCTCCACCGTCACTTCCCGGGCTCCCAGGCGGAGCGAGATTTGATCGCCCACCTTCACCTCGTAGGAGGCCCGGGCGGGGCGGCCGTTGACGGAAACCAGCCCGTTGTCGCAGGCCTCGTTGGCCATGGTCCGCCGCTTGATGAGACGGGAGACCTTGAGATATTTGTCCAGGCGCATGGCGCGCCCTCCTTTCATTGAAAAAGTAAACAGCCGGCAAAGCTTGCCGGCTGCTCAAAGCGGACGGTTCTCCGATCAGCCGCCCACGATGTCCTTCAGGACCTTGCCGGCCTTGAACACGGGCACCTTGGAGGCGGGAATCTCGATAGGCTCCTTGGTCTTGGGGTTCCGGCCCACGCGGGCGGCCCGCGCCTTCACTTCAAAGGAACCAAAGCCCACCAGCTGGACCTTCTCGCCCTCTTTCAGAGCGTCGGTAATGGCGTCCAGCGTAGCGGTGATAACGGTCTCGGCGTCTTTTTTGGAGACCTCCGCGGCCTCGGAAACAACGTTGATGAGTTCTGCTTTGTTCATGAATGGTATCCTCCTGCAATCATTTGTGTTCTGGTATCTTACTATTCTTAACGCAAACGCGTGTTAAGACTCCTCTTTTTTCGCGGACTTCCAGAGCTCCACCAGCTCGGCTTCCGTATACTCGCCCAGGGGCTTGTCCGCCACGGCTTCCACCCGGCGGAAGCGCCCGTCGAACTTGTCGCAGGCCCGGTGAAGGGCGTCCTCCGGGTCCACGCCGGACATTTGAGCTACTTTGGCGGTGATGAAGAGCAGGTCTCCCAGCTCTTCCCGGACGCCGTGGGGCTCTTCCACCGCCGCGCCGGCCTCCAGGGCCGCCCGCAGTTCCCGGACCTCCTCCTCCAGCTTCCCCAGGGCGCTGAGGGCGCTGGACCAGTCGAAGCCCGCCTTGGCGGTTTTGGAGCCGATCTTCTCCGCCCGCCAGAGGGCGGGCAGGGTGTGGGGCACAGACTCGATGGCGTCGGCGGTGCTTGTCTGGGACTTTTCTTTCCGCTTCAGCGCCTCCCAGTTGACCAGGACCTCCTGGCTGTCCGCCACCTCCACCGTACCGAAGACATGGGGATGGCGATACACCAGCTTCTGGGCCACGCCGTCGATAACGTCGTCCATGGTGAACCGGCCCCGCTCCGCCTCAATCTGGGCGTGGAAAGCCACCTGCATCAGCACGTCGCCCAGCTCCTCGCACATGTCGGCGGGGTCCTCCCGGTCGATGGCGTCCAAAGCCTCGTAGGTCTCCTCCAGAAAGTTCCGGCGGATGGACCCGTGGGTTTGCTCCGCGTCCCAGGGACAGCCCCCCGGCGCCCGGAGCAGGCGCATAATTTCCAGGAAATCTTCCCAGCCGTAACGGCGCTTACATTGAAAATCTACCATAGATTGCCCGCCTTTGCAAGAAATTTCGAGAAAAAAGTTGAGTTGTTTCCATATTTTTTGCCAAAATTCCGAATTATTTAGCGCAAATGCAACAATTTGGCCAGTTTTGCGCCATGGGGCACCGTTTTCAGGTCCTCCGCCCGCAGAATCCGCAGGGCTACCACCAGGATGGCGTAAACGATTACTCCCGCCAGAATGCCGGTGAGGGTGGCGGCGGCGTTGGACAGATAGGTGGCCCGTTCAACAGCCCTCTCTCCCGAAACCATTCCCAGGAACACACTGAACAGCGCCCGGTCCAAAAGGCCTTGAACCGCCCAGACCGCGCCTCCCATGAGAGCGGAGGCAATGACCGGCTTGACGAAAATCTGGAGGTAATGGGGCTTTTCCGGGGAGTACTTCCAAACGAAGAACAGGTTCAGGCCCACGATCACCAAGTAGCAGCACAGGGTAGAGATGGGCGCGCCGTGGATGTTGATCTCCGGGTTTCCCACCAGGATGTAGTTCATGACCACCTTCGTGACGCCGCCCGCGATCACCGTCCAGATGGGGATCATCTCTTTGCCGTAGGTCTGCAAGATCACGTTGGTCAGGTTCATCAAGCACATGAAGATGCAGGCGATGCCCAGCCAGCGCATGTGGGGCCCGGCGGCGATGGCGTCCGCGTAGCGCTTGGGATAGAGCATCACCAGGGCCGGACCGCCCACCACGCTCAATCCCACTCCGGCGGGGATGGCCAGCACCGCCACGATCCGGAAACCCGAGGAGACGATCCGTCCCGCCTCCGCGTGGTCCCGGCGGGTCAGCGCCGCCGCCGCGAAGGGGATCAGGCTCATGGTGACCGGGAACACAAAGGAGGGCGGCAGATTGATGAGGTTCATGCCGAAGGTATACTGGCCGAAGAGCTCCGCCGCCGAGTCCGCCAGGGCGGGGATGTCCCGCAGGCGGCCCAGGACGATCTTGGTGTCCACCAGGGTGATGATGCTCATGGCCGAGTTGCTCAGGGTGATGGGGATCCCGATGGCCAGGATCTGCCCCATCAGCTTCCCGCCGCTGTCGGGCACGTCCAGGGAGGTCCGCCGCTCACGGTGGCGCAGGAGATACCAGATCAGGTACAGAAGGGACAAGAACGTCCCGGCCGTGACGCCCAGGATGGCCCCCGCGGCGGCGATGTCCAAGCCCATCCCCAGCTTGAGGAAGTACCAGGCCAGGCCCAGGCCCAGGCTCAGCTTGCACAGGGCCTCTAAGATCTGAGAGACGGCGGTGGGCGTCATGTTCCCCTGGCCCTGGGTGTAGCCCCGCATGCAGGCCAGGAGACACACGCAGAACACGGCGGGGGCCAGGGCCCGGATGGGCCAATAGCCCAAGGGCTCGTTCATGAAGGCCGCCAGCCGCGCCGCGCCGAAGAACATCAGCAGGGACCCCGCCAGGCCCATGGCGAAAAAGAGCCAGATCGCCGTTGAGAAGATCTTCCGCTTCTGGTTCTCCCGGCCCTGGGTGTGGGCCTGGCTGGTGAGCTTGGAGATGGCCAGGGGAAGACCGGCGGTGGAGATGGTCAGGAGTACGTTATAAATGTTGTATGCAACATTAAAGTAGGTCTGTCCCTCGGGCCCGACGATGTTTCCAAAAGGAATCTTATACACCGCGCCCAGGATTTTTACAATGGCTACCGCCGAGGCCAGGATGGCCGCGCCGCCCAGGAAGGACTGTTTTTTCTTCGTCGACATAAAAAGCATAACCTCGAATACTCAAAAAGATTCACGGACAGCCCGTGAGGGGCGGTCCCCATTGTCCACTTTATGGACCCGGGACCCGCCTTAGACCTGATTCCCTCCCGGCGGCACACCCCGCCTTTTCAAATCCTTACAGCCGCTCCAGGCAGCCCTTCACCAGGGCGGTGAACTTGGGCCCCACGGCCTCTCCCGCCTCGATGACCTCCTCGCCGGAGAGGGGCTGCTCCAGGACGCCCGCCGCCATGTTGGTGCACAAGGTGAAGCCCAGGACCTCCATGCCGCAGTGGGCGGCGGTGACGGCCTCCGGCACCGTGGACATGCCCACGGCATCCGCGCCCAGGAGGCGGGCGGCTTTCACTTCCGCCGGGGTTTCGTACTGGGGGCCGGGGAAGAACATGTAGACGCCTTCCTTGAGGTCCAGACCCTGGGCCTTGGCGGCCTCCCGGGCCTTCTCCTGGAGGGCGGGGGTGTAGACGTGGCTCATGTCGGGGAAGCGGGGGCCCAGTTCCTCGATGTTGGGCCCGCAGAGGGGGCTGACGCCGAAGAGCTTGATATGATCCGTAATCAGCATGATGTCTCCGGCGGTCCAGGCGGTGTTCACCGCCCCGGCGGCGTTGGTCACCACCAGGGTCTTGATGCCCAGGAACCGGGCTACCCGGACGGGATAGCTCGCGTCGGCGAAGGACCAGCCCTCGTAGGTGTGGAGGCGGCCCTGCATGACGGCCACGTCCTGGCCCGCCAGCTTCCCGAAGAGGAACTGGCCCTTGTGGCCGGGGGCGGTGGAATGCTTCATGTGGGGGACCTCCGCGTAGGGCACGGCGATGGGGTTCTCCACCTCGTCCGCCAGGGCTCCCAGGCCGGAGCCCAGGATCAGCAGGACCTGGGGCTGGAAGCCGTTCAGCTTTTCCCGGAGGGCCTGGGCGCTCTCACGATACTGCTCATACGTGTAAAATTCCATGTTGTTCCTCCCATCAATCCAGCTTCTCGCCGCAGGAGCGGCAGAAGCGGTCGCCTTCCTCCACGGCCTCGCCACAGCCGGGGCAAAAAGGGCCCTCCGGTTTCCGGCCCAGGGTCTCGTTGAGCTCCGCCAGCCGGGCTTTCAAATCGTCAATCTCCCGGAGCTTTTCCACCAGCGCCTCAGACTCCGTGGGATTACCGGTGTGGGTGGCGTAGACCATCTCTCCGGCTTCCATCAGCTTGCCGTCCATCTCGCCTTCCACCCGGGCGGCCTGATAGCGCAGCTTCACGCCCTCCGCTATCTTTTCCGCCCCCTCGCAGGCCAGGCCCAGGGTCCCCAAAGCCAGGGTCCCTGCCGTCTCCACACCGGCCCGGAGGGTGTCCAGCAGGTCATAGAACTTCTCCTGTTTGCTCATAGTGCCGCTCCTTTCGTTTTCCGTTCAATGGTTGTCATAAGGGCTCCCGCCGATGAACTCCCGGGAGAGGGACTTGGCGGGGATATACTGTTCGTCCAGGGGTTCGATCCTCTCCAGACCCCGGAGGATGTCCTCCACCACCTGGTATTTACCTCGGGGGATCTCCTCCAGCAGGGGAACCACAAAGGGCTTCAGGGCGCTGGCGCTGACGGCCAGGGAGGAGTCGAACATCAGGTCGGCGTTCTCCTTGTAGGGGGAGATATACAGCCGCTCTCCCCGGCGGACGTTCTCCCACAGCTTGAGGGTGAAGGCCGCGTCGCTGCCCCGGAACTTGAAGTCCCGGACAATGCGGCGGCAGAGGCGGATCCAGGACTTGTCGAAGACCAGGGTTCCGTCCTCGTCCAGAATGTCGCTCCGGGCGGCGATATAGAGCTTGAAGGCCCTGGGGTGCCTGCCCACAATGACGTCGTTCAGGGCGTGGATGCCCTCGAAGATCACCATGTCGTCCTTCCCCAGGCGCATGGGCTGGGCGAAGATGTCCGAGCGCATCTGCCGGGCGAACTCGTACTTGGGCACGTGGATCAGCTCTCCCCGGTCCAGCATGGCGAAGTGCTGGTTCAGCAGGTCCACGTCCAGACAGAAGGGGGACTCGTAGTCGATGGCGCCCTCCCTGTTCCGTGGAAAGGTCTCCGGATCCATGGTCTTGAAGTAGTTGTCCATGGAAACCGTGTGGGTCTCGATGCCCATTTCCCGGAGCTTCTCCTCAATTTTCAGCGCGGTGGTGGTTTTCCCGGAGCCGGAGGGGCCGGAGAGAAGGATGATATGGGACTCGTCCCGGTGGTTCGCGATGTTCGCCGCGGCGGTCTCCACCTTTTTGGCGAACAGCGCGTCGCACTCCTGGGCAAAGCCGGCGGGATCGCTGCGGACGGCCTCGTTGATCTGTTTCAGGGAATACATGGGCCCGGCTCCTTTCCGTTCAACTCTCGATAAAAAGCGGAGAAATCCGCCTGATTGGCCAGCGTTTTTTCGGGGCGCTCCACGTACTCCTTGGGGTACTTGGGATTGAAGCGCCGCCGGATGAGCCGCCGGGCCGGGTCTGCCATTTTGGTCGATCCCCCCGCGCCGAAGGAGAGGATGGAGCAGAGCTCCGACATGATATAGATGTTATAGAGGCAGGCTCCGCCCGGCCGGGTCCAGCCGATGTTCTCAAAGCTGCCGGACATATATTTCTGCCGGTAGAGGTAGTAGGGTTCATAACCCGCCTGCCGGAGGGCGGGCTCGGCGTAGTTCAGCATCTCTCCTACCGCCTGGGGACTGGGGATGTTCAGACCCTCCAGCAGGATGCGGCTGCCCTTTTTCAGAGCCAGGGTGTGGACGGTCACGTTGTCCGTGCCGAAGTCCAGGCAGCGGTTCAAGGAGCGGCGGAAGCCCTCCGCCGTGTCCTCCGGCAGTCCCGCGATGAGGTCCATGTTTATATGGGGAAAGCCGGTTCTCGCCGCCAGCTCCATGGCGTTTTGAATGTCCCCGGGGCTGTGGCGGCGGCCGATGGCCCGGAGGACGGCTTCCTCCATGGTCTGCGGGTTCACCGAAATCCGGTGGACGCCGTGGTCCTTCAAAACCGCCAGCTTTTCTTCCGTGATGGTGTCGGGCCGCCCGGCCTCCACGGTGATCTCGCCGCACCCGTCCAGGGCGGAGCCGAAAGCGGTCTCGAAGACCGTCAGCACCCGGTCCAGCTGGGGGGCCGTCAGGGTTGTGGGCGTGCCGCCGCCCATGTACATGGCCCGGACCCGGAGACCCGCCTCCCGGGCCATGCGGCCTCCGGCCTCGATCTCCGCCGCCAGGGCGTCCACGTAAGGGTCCACCAGGGAAAAGCTCTTCTCCACAGACTGGCTGACGAAGGAGCAGTAGGCGCAGCGGGTGGGGCAGAAGGGGACGCCGATATAGACGGCGATGTCCCGGGGGCCCAGACCCTTGGCGGCTTCAAAGGCCGCCGTCCCCGTCTCCAGGGCCAGGGCGGCCCGCCCAGGACTCACATAATAGTCCTTCTCCAGAAGCGCCCGCGCCTCGTCCGGCGTTTTTCCCTCGTTCAGCGCCTGGGTTACCAGCTTGTCGGGCCGGACGCCGGTGAGCATCCCCCAGGGGGGCGTGTTTCCGGTCAGGGCGTGATAGGCCTGAAAGAAGCAGGTCCCGACGGCGTGCCTCCGCTGGCCCTCCTGATCGTAGTCCGTGCCGGACAGAGCGGCAGTGTGAAAGAACGTTGTCGTCTCCCCGTCATAACAGAGGTCCGTGGAGACCAGCAGCCGCCCGCCCTCCTCCCGGCAGGAGACCACGGCCCAGGAATGATCTCCAGGTTGAATCGGTTCGTAAACCGGCAGCTCGCCGGGGAACAGGTTCAACAGGCTTTGCTCCACGGTGTAGCGCTCGTCGTGGCCGTGAAATTCCAGCTTCATGTGGTCTCCCGCAGGGCCTGGCGGAGGTAGGGATTATACTGCCGCTCCGCCTCCAGGGTGGAAGGCTCCATATGCCCGGGCAGGACCTGGAAGTTTCCCTCCAGCTCCCCCAGGCGGCGGAGGGAGGCCAGCATCTTCGGGACGCTGCCCCCGGGGAAATCCGTCCTTCCGCAGGACCCGGCGAACAGGGTGTCCCCGCAGAAGAGCAGCTCCCCGCAGCGGAGGGTGACGCTGCCCTCGGAGTGGCCGGGGGTATGGAGGACTTCCATTTTTACACGATCCCCGCCGAAAGCGATCTGGTCCCCCTCGTCGTAGAAGTTCACACCGGAGACCTGGGTCCGCAGGGGGAACAGGGAGGGGTCCACATCCTGGAAGTCCGCCCTGTGGATATAGACCGCCGCCTGGGGGAAGGCCTCCAGCAGCTCCGCGGCGCCTCCGGTGTGGTCGTAATGGCCGTGGGTCAGGAGGATATAGCGGAGCTCCGCACCCTCCAGGGCCTTCAAAATGGCGGGGGCGTCCCCGCCGGGATCAACGACCGCCGCCTCATGGCTAGCGTCGTCCTCCAGGATATAGCAGTTGGTGCCGATGGGGCCCACCTGCAGAAGCTTGACATTCATTGGAGTTACCCCCTCTCTCAGGTCCATAGTCTCAGGATTCGCCGGGAAGCAGGTCGGACTGGTCCTCGAAGCCGGAGAAATCCAGGGTCTTCCCCTGCCACGCGGCCCGGAACATGTCCACGGCCCGCCCGGCTCCGCCGCAGCGCTCCGTGTAGTGCTTGCCCTTGTCGTCGTTCCAGCCCACGCCCACCACATATTCGCCGGTATGAGGCCCCGTCAGGGCGACGGCGCTCTGGATGAACCAGTAATCCTGCCCCTTCCGCTGCTCCAGGATGACGAAGCTGTCCTCGTGAGGCTCCAGGCCGTCCAGAGCCCGGGCCACGTCCTCCCAGTGGAAATGCGGGACGGGCATGCCGTTCACCGACAGGCTCCAGCTCCAGCCGCCGCGGGGCTGCGCGCCCAAAGAACACCCTTGCTGAAAGAAATTGGAAAACAGTCCCATGAAAGCATCCGTCCTTTCTTTCCGATTGTTCCGCTCGTCAGGGCTTCTCCGTATCGAAGAGGATGGTCACCGGACCGTGGTTCAGAGAGTCCACGTCCATTTTCGCGCCGAACTCCCCATGCTCCACGGTGAAGCCCCGCTCCCGGCAATGGGCCATGAATTTCTCGTACAGCGGGATCGCCAGATCCGGCTTTGCCGCGCCGGAGAAGCCCGGGCGGCGGGAGGAGGTGTCGGCGAAGAGGGTGAACTGTGAGATCACCAGCAGGCTGCCGCCCACCTGCTCCAGGTTTAGGTTCATCTTCTCGTTTTCGTCCTCAAAGATGCGGAGATTGCAGATTTTGTCCGCCAGCTTCACGGCGGTTTCCTCTGTGTCTCCGGGAGCGACTCCCAGCAGGACCAGATAGCCTTCTCCGATTTGGCCGGTCACGGTCCCCTCGATGGTAACCGACGCGTGCTTTACGCGGGTGACGACCGCGCGCATAGGCGATTCCTCCTTTTCCTCCGGTCAGCCCGCCGGTCTCGTGACCTGGAGGACCCCGGAAATTTGATTCAGCTTGTTCATGATGGCCTTCATCTGGGCCCCGTCCCGGACCCGGATCTCCAGGCGGATGACGGCGAAGCCGTCTTCCGTGCTCCGGGAGTTCAGGCCGGAAACAAACGTATTGGTACTGGACAGGGCCGTGGAGATGTCCAGGATCAGTCCCATCCGGTCCTTGCACACCACGTCGATGGTGGTGGGGTAGCTCTCGTTGGTATCCGTTCCCCAGGTGACCTTCAGCCAGCGGCCCGGCTGCTCCGCCCGGCGCTCCGGCGCGGCGTTGGGGCAGTCCGCCCGGTGGACGGACACGCCGTAGCCCCGGGTGATGAAGCCCACGATCTCGTCCCCCGGCACGGGGGTGCAGCAGCGGGAGAACTTCACCAGGCAGTTGTCCAGCCCCTCCACGATGATGCCCTGCTCGCTTTTGCTCACGGGCTTGGGGGGCACGGGGATGGGGGTCTCCTCGGTTCCGACGGACAGCTGTTCCTCCGCCTGGTGCTGGCGGGAGATGCGCAGCAGCTCTCCTTTCATCCGGCTGACGGCCTTCTGGGCGGTGAAGCCGCCGTAGCCGATGGCGGCGTACATCTCCTCTAAGCTTCCGTAGGTGACCTTTTTCAGCAGAAGGGGCAGGTTTTCCGGATCCGTCACGTCCTTCATGGAGAGGCCCGCGTGCTTGAGTTCCTGCTCGAAGGAGGAGCGGCCTCCCGCGATGTTCTCCTCCTTCTTCTCCTTCTTGAACCACTGGCGGATCTTGCTCCGGGCCTCGCTGCTCTTGGCGATCTTCATCCAGTCCCGGCTGGGGCCCTTGGCGGCCTTGGAAGTCATGATCTCCACAATGTCCCCGTTTTTCAGGATGTGGTCGAAGGTGACAATCCGGTTGTTGACCTTGGCTCCCACCATGCTGTTTCCCACGGCGGAGTGGATGGCGTAGGCGAAGTCGATGGGCGTGGCCCCGGCGGGGAGGTTCTGTACGTCCCCGTTGGGGGTGAAGACGAAGACCTCGTCGGCGAACATATCCACCTTCAGCGAGTGGATATACTCCTCCGCGTCGGCCCCCTCCTGGTTCTCCAGCAGGCGGCGGACCCACTCGTACTTCCCCTCGGTGCCCGCCCCCTGGCCGTGCTGCTTGTACTTCCAGTGGGCGGCCACGCCGTATTCCGCCACCTCGTGCATCTTCCAGGTGCGGATCTGCACCTCGAAGGGCAGGCCGTCTGGGCCCATGACGGTGGTGTGGAGGGACTGGTAGCCGTTGGGCTTTTCGGTGCCGATATAGTCCTTGAACCGGCCCGGGATGGGCTTGTAGATGTCGTGGATGACCCCCAGGACATTGTAGCAGTCCCCCACCGAGTCCACCAGCACCCGGAAGGCGAAGAGGTCGAAGATCTCGTCCAGGGACTTGTTCTGGTTGAACATCTTCCGGTAGATGGAGTAGGGGTGCTTGATGCGCCCGTAGACCATGTGCCCGATGCCCAGCTCCGTCAGCCGGTCGTCCATCTGGGTCTGGGTGCGGAGGAGGAAGGCGTCGTACTCCGGCTTCTTGGCGTCCAGCCGGGTGATGATCTCGTTGTAGCCCACCGGGTCCAGGTACTTGAGGGACAGGTCCTCCAGCTCCCACTTGATGCGCTGCATCCCCAGGCGGTGAGAGATGGGGGCGTAGATCTCCATGGTCTCCAGGGACTTCTGCTTCTGCTTCTCCGGAGACTGATACTCCATGGTCCGCATGTTGTGGAGCCGGTCGGAGACCTTGATCAGGATGACCCGGATGTCCTTGCTCATGGCCATGAGCATCTTCCGGAGGTTCTCCATCTGCTCGTCTTCCTTGGTGGCGTACTGGATCCGGGTCAGCTTGCTGACGCCCTCCACCAGGTTGGCGATGGTGGGGGAGAACATGCGGGCCACGTCCTCGTGGGTGGCGGGGGTGTCCTCAATCACGTCGTGGAGCAGGGCGGCCTCGATGGACTCGGAGTCCAGCTTCAGTTCCTCGGCGACAATTTGAGCCACGGCCAGGGGATGGATGATATAGGGTTCGCCGCTCTTGCGCTTCTGCCCCTCGTGACAGCGGTCGGCGTACTCGAACGCGGACCGGATATGGTCGAAGTCGGCGGCGGGATTGTAGCCGCGGACGGTCTTTTCCAAAAGCTCGTACTGTTCCTGTACGGTCATCTCAGGTCACCTCCTTTTCCCGCAGACGGAGAAGGTACGGGCAGTCGTCCCAACTCGCGTTCTCCGGGTCTCCCATCAAATACATCGCCAGCCAGTCGCCCTCCCTGGTCAGGGATACCAGCCCCCGTTCCTTGAAGACCGCCAGGGCGAGATACGCCCGCAGGAAGCTTTCGTTCCCGCCGATCTTGGCGGCGATGCTCCGCAGGAAGGGCAGACGTTCCTTTCGGGTTTTCCCCTGGCGGAGAAGCTCTGTCAGGGCGTTCCAGCAGTCCTGATACTGGCTGGGACTGGCTTTCAGCCGGGACAGCTCCTGCCGGGTCAGACTCTCCCCCCGCACCAGACGGCCCACAAGGGCCTGAGCCGCCGCCTCGCTGCGGCTGGGGCTGAGGGAGGGCCGCACGTCCACCAGCTGGAGCTGCAAGGTCGTGTTCCCCCGGAAGGTGTTGGCCTGGAGGTAGAAGGCGGCGTCCACCCGGCTGCCGGGGGCGATGCCGCACTCCTCCGCCGTAACGGAGAAGAAGATGGCGTCGAAGCGGCTGACGCCCTTGCTCAGGCGCAGCTTCAGGTGTTTTCCCTGCCCCACGGGCTGCACGGTCTCCGCCGTGGCCCCCAGCAGGGCGAAGACGGGTCTGGGATTCCCCGCTCCATAAGGCTCCAGCCGTTCCAGCTGTTCGGCCTCCTCCAGGGTCAGTTCTCCGGGGGAGGACACCGCCGCGTCCACCTCCAGGGAGCTCACCGGCGGCTTGCCGCCGGTGACGGAGCGGACATAGCGGTTCATCCGGGTCCGGAAGTCCTCGATGTTGTCCTCCGGGATGGTGAACCCGGCGGCCAGCTCGTGGCCCCCGAAGCCGTCCAGCAGGTCCGCGCAGGACTCCAGGGCGGCGAAGAGGTTGAACCCGCCGTAGGACCGGCAGGATCCCCGGCCCGTGCCGTCCTTCAGGTGAATCATGAAGCTGGGGCAGGAGTATTTCTCACTGAGGCGGGAGGCGACAATCCCCACCACCCCCTGGTGCCATTCTTCGCTGGCGAGGACCAGGGCGCTGCGCTCCTCCTGGCGGAGGGCCTGGATCTGCCGGACCGCGTCCGCGCAGATGTCCTGTTCCACGGCCTGCCGCTCCCGGTTCAGATCGCAAAGCTCCCGGGCCAGCTCCTCCGCCCGGGCCAGATCCCGGGTCTCCAGCAGGTCCGCGGCCAGGTCCGCCGCTCCCATGCGCCCGGCGGCGTTGATCCGGGGGGAGAGGACAAAGCCGATTTGGATAGAGGTGATGGGCTTTTCCTCCAGCCCCGCTTCCCGCAGGAGAGCCCGGACGCCCACGAAGTCCGTGTGGGGCAGGGCCTCCAGCCCGCAGGCGACGATGGCCCGGTTCTCGCCCTCCATCCGCATCACGTCGGCCACGGTGCCGATGGCGGCCAGGGCGCAGTATCGGGCGAAGAGGGCGTCCTCCCGATTCTCGCCCCCCAGGGCCAGCACCAGCTTCAGCGCCACGCCGCAGCCCGCCAGGAACTTGAAGGGGTAGGGGCAGTCGGGCCGGTGGGGGTCCACCACGGCCGCGGCGTTGGGGAGTTCTTCCTTGCACTCGTGATGGTCCGTCACCACCACGTCCAGCCCGATGGAATTGGCGAAGTCCACTTCCTCGTTCCCGGTGATGCCGCAGTCCACGGTGATCATCAGCGTGGCGCCCTGGTTCCGGAGGCTCTGGATGGCGGGCTTGGAGAGGCCGTAGCCGTCCTCAATCCGCCGGGGGATATAGCGCAGGCACGCGGCCCCGCAGCTTTTCAGATAGTCCATCAGCAGCACCGTGGAGGTGATGCCGTCCACATCGTAGTCGCCGAAGACGGCGATGGTCTCTCCTCCGGCGATGGCCCGCTGGATTCGAGCCACGGCCCTGTCCATGTCCCGCATGAGCATGGGGGAGAGGGTCAGTTTCCGGTCCCGGTCCAGAAATTCCGCCGCCGTCTCAGGGGAGGCGACGCCCCGGGCCGCCAGCACCAGGGCCAGAAGATAGGGATAACCGGCCTCCCGCAGAACCGCCACGTCTTCTTCCTTGGGGGCGCCGAGGTTCCATTTTTGATATTTCACAAGAGCGCCCTCCTTTCCGGCCCGGCGTCCGGGCAAAATATAGCTCGTACATTATAGCAGAAAACCCCCGTCAGGTAAAGGAAAATTCTCTTGATTCCTCTATATTTTTCCCGTGACAGGAAAAGTCTGGGAAAGTCCGCAAATCGCTCTTGCAGTTTGCGCCGGTTTGTGGGATAATGACCATAATGCCTTTCGGCAAGCCCGATGGCCGCCCATCCCTCTTCGAGAGGCGGCGGTTCCGTCGAAAAAAGGAGTTGGGAACACGTGGCCCCTCAAAAGATTGCGCTGCTGACGGATTCCTGCGCGGACCTGTCCCCCCGTCTGGCAGCGGAAAACCACATTCATATCGTCCCCCTGCGGATCCTCTGCTCCGACGGGGAGTACGCCGACGGCGTGGATATCCACAGCGCCGACATCTACCGCCGCCTCAAGGCCGGGGAGCTGCCCCAGACCTCTCTGCCCTCCGCTGAGAGCGCGGGGGCCGTGCTGGAGGGGATTCGTGACGCGGGCTATGACGGCGTCATCGCCGTCATGCTCTCCAGCGGCCTTTCCGGTACGTACAATCTGGTGCGCCTCATCGCCGAGGAGAGCGGGGAGAATTTCCCCATCAAGGTCTTCGACTCCGTCAGCGGTTCCCTGGGGCAGGGGCTGACGGTGCTCCAGCTGGCGGAGGACATCCGCGGCGGCATGGACTGGGAGACCCTGGTGGAGCGCCGGGCCCCTCAGCTCATTGCGAATACTTACCCCTTCTTCTCCGTGGACACCCTGGAATACCTGATGAAGGGCGGACGCATTGGCAAGGTCACCGCCACGGCGGGAACCCTGCTCCAGATCAAGCCCATCATTACCTTCGCCCCAGACGGGCAGCTCCAATCCATCGCCAAGGTCCGGGGCCGGAACCAGGTCATCGACAAGCTGGTGGCCATGACCGTGGACCGCTGCGGAGGGCATAAAAAGTACAACCTGGCCGTGGCCAACGGCGGGGCTGCCGCCGAGATGGAGACCGTCCGCCAAAAGCTCACCGCCGCCCTGCCGGACTACGACCACATCTGGGACGGGGAGATTGACGGAACCCTCAGCGTCTACATCGGCGACGGCGTCCTGGGCGCGGCGGTGCAGGTTCTGGATTAGTGCAGCTGAACGACGCAAGGCCCCCGGCGTAAGCTTACGCCGGGGGCCGCTTTTTCTGTTATCTGCGGCCACCGCCGCCCCGGCCTGCGCCTCCTCCAAAGGAGCCGCCGCCAAAGCCGCCGGAACGCCCGCCGCCGAAGGAACCGCCTCTTCCCGCGCCGCCGAAGCCCCCGGGATGTCCGCCCCGGCCCGCGCCTCCTCCAAAGGAACCGCCGCCGAAGCCGCCCAGGCCGCTTCCGAAGCTGCCCGGTCCGCCGGGGCGGGAACCCCGGCCCGCGCCTCCGCCGAAGGAGCCGCCGCCGAAGCTTCCGGGTCCGCCCGGCCTTCTGGGAGGCGGCGGGGGCCGCCGGGGCCGTCTCGGGCGGCCCCAGAACACGGGATAGTACACGGGCCTGGGAATACCGATGACCGTGGGGCCGTAGTAGCGTCGCCGGTACGTCCGGTAGCGCATTCCGTCCAGAAGCACCCAGAGGACGAACAGGAGAATCACCAGCGTCACGAGGCCCATGACAATGGACCCGACGGCCGCCGCCGTGCCGGTGGACTGATAGCCGCCGGAGAGGGTCTGGTAGTTCCCCATTGTGTCCGGATCCGGCGGGGCCGTGGTGACGTTCACCCGGTAGATGTTTTGCAGGTAACCCACCAGGGCGTCAAAGGTGGACCGGACCGCCTGGTCATAGCGCTTCGCGGCAAAGTCATCCTCCATGACGCCGTACAGGATGTCAGCCAGCCGGTCCTGCTGGCTGGAGCTGAACCCGCTGCCCCAGGCCAGGTAGTAATCCCCGTCCGGAACGCCGTCGTACTCGTTCTCCAGGGCCAGCACCATCAAAAGGCCGTTGTTCCGCTCCCGGGATCCCACGCCCAGTTCCCGGAAGGTCCGCTCGGCGTATTCGTAGAGATCCTCGCTTCCGGTGGTCCGCACCACGTCCACGGCGATCTGGGCCCCGGTCTGGGCGAAGAGGGAGGCGTTCATGGCCTCCATGTATTCGGCGGTGTCCTGGGAGATCACGCCGCCCTCGTTGTGGATGAGGTACAGGAACTCCCCGGTGAGGGCGGGTTCCACATGGGGCTTCCGCGCCTGGCCCAGGCCGATCCCGGCCAGGATGGCCAGGACCATGACCACCGCCGCCACGGAGCGCTTTTGGAAAAATTTCATAGGCTCGTCCCTTTACTTGTGGACCTCCATCAGCTTGGCACGGAGTTCGCCCTCGATGCGGCCCAACTCTACCTCGGCCTCCTTGCGCTTCTGGGCTCCCTCCCGCTGGATGTTCAGCACCTCGTCCAGGGTGGAGATCAGCTGCTGATTCGTGTGCTGGAGGGTCTCAATGCTCACTACGCTGCGTTCGGCCTCTTTGGCGGTCTGGATGGTGCCCATTTTCAGCATGTCGGCGTTTTTCTTCAAAAGCTCGTTGGTCATCTCCGTCACCGCGCTCTGGGCGGCGGTGGCCTGACGGCCGTGCTCCATCCCTAAGGCCAGGACCATCTGGCTCTTCCACAGGGGGATGGTGTTCACCAGGGAGGACTGGATCTTCTCCACCATCAGCGTGTCGTTGTTCTGGAGCAGACGGGTCTGGGGGCCCATCTGGATGGAGATCATCCGGGTGAGCTCCAGGTCGTGGAGCTTCTTCTCAAAGCGCTCGCACATCTGCTCCAGGTCGTTGTACCGCTGGGCGTCCTCCTGGGTCCCGGTTTCCTGGGCCTTGGCCCGGAGGGCGGCGAGCTCGTTCTCACGGACGCTTGCCAGCTTCTTCTTCCCGGCCAGGATATACATGGTCAGTTCTTTGTAGTACTTGAGGTTCATCTCATACATCTGGTCAAACATGGCCACGTCCTTCATCAGGGTCACCTGATGCTGCTCCAGCTCCCGGACGATCTTGTCCACGTTGTTTTCCACCTTGGAGTACTGGGCTTTCATGACCTCCAGCCTGCTTCCGGGTTTCTTGAACTTACCGAAGAGGCCCTTTTTTCCCTCCTCCTCGCCGAAGCCCTTCAACTCCACCACCAGCTCGGAAAGGGACTTGCCCACCTCTCCCAGGTCCTTGGTGCGCACGGAGGCCAGGGCGCTTTCGGAGAAGCCCGCCACGTTTTTCTGGGCCGCCGCGCCGTACTGGAGGATCAGGTTGGAGTCCATCACGTCGATCTTCTTGGAGAACTCCTCCACGGCCTTTTTCTCCGCCTCGGAGAGCATGGAGTCATCCAGCTGCACCGGCTTGACCTCCGGCTTTTCCGGCTCGAGGGCGGCGGGCGTGGCCGCGGGGTCGAGGGTCAGCGAAGGAACCTCCTGGGCCGCCGCCGCGGCGGGATCCAGGGTCAGTTCAGGGATCATATTGTCACTCATAGTCTTCCTCCTCCACCAGCAGAACGTGTTCTTCCTCCTGGACGCCCATGATCCCGTGGAACACGGAGACGGCCAGCCACACGCAGCCGGTCACCAGGTTCAGGGGGTCTTTTTCCTTCTTTGCCAGGTAAAAGTAGCCTCCGGACAGCATGCCCTCCAGAATGGAGAGGAACAGGTAAACGGGATTTCGGTTTTTCATGACGTTTCCTCCTTATTTCTCATTCTCCGCCCGGAGTCCCCGGACGGTCCTCACAGTGTACACCGCGCTGATTAAAACCCAGCCGGCCGCTATCAGCGGGTTGATACCATAGGGTTCGGTAATGGCCTTACGCACCTGGACCACGGCCACCAGAATAAAAGCCACGGTCATGGAGGGGTCCCATTCACACTTCTCGTTCCGGCCCGCCCGGTAGTCCCGGACCCAGGCCCAGCCCTCCCAGGCCGCCAGGACCAGGAGGCTTGCGCCAATCAGGGTGTAGAAGCCAATCTCCCAGTCCCAGGCCATCCACAGGAACAGCCCGCCGCACGCCGCGTACAGGACCGTATCCATCGCCTTCACCGTCAGGTTTTTCATGGCCCCTCCTTTCCCTTACAGCTCCAGCTTGATGTCCGTGCCGTCCGCCTGGACAGGGTCCGCCTTCATCTCCGGTTCCGTCAGGCCCTCCCGGGCCAGCAGGGTTTCCATCACCTGGATGTCCGTGGAGATATCCAGGGCGTCGGCCCCATAGAGGGCGTCCAGCTGCTTTTCGAAGGCCCGGACGATGGTTTTGAGCATGTCCTCCACCTTTACCTTGGTCCCGTCGATGTTCTCCCCGGAGACTCCCGCGCCGCTCATGCGGTCGTAGGTGTTCAGCAGCTTCAGGGTGGTGGGCAGGTAGTAATCCATGAACTTTCGGATCTGAGGCAGCTTGGAGGGATCGTCCTTCACCGCCTGGAAGATCTTCTCGGACACCTGGCTCAGCCGCACGATGTCAGCGGAGACGCCGGGGTCGGCGATGCTGTCGTCCAGCCGCTTCATCTCGCTCAGGGCCAGCTTCCCGTCCTTGACGGCCTTGTCCAGCTCCGGGTTTCCGGTGGAGGGCTCCTCCTTGGGCTTTGGGGGAGCCTCCTCCTTCTTCTCCGCCCCGGCGGACCCGGCGATGGTACCCCCGCCCCGGCAGATGCCGCCCACCAGCAGGAACACCGCCGCCGACACCGCCGCCAGAAGGAGGTAAGCGCCGGCGGTATACAGGGGCAGGAACAGCCCGCCCAGCAGCCACAGCAGTCCCACGGCGTAGAAGGGGGCGACGGGCTTTCGTTTGGCCGTCATAAAAAGACCTCCATTCATGGCGCATTTCAAAAGTTAGTATATTATACTCCTCCAAACGACCGTCGGTCAAGCCGGGAGGGCGCAAATTCACAGTAAATTCCAAAAAGGCGAAAACGCCCCGAGGGGCGTTTTCAGGGAATGCTGTACATACCCGTCACCGGGTCCTGCCACAACGGCAGATGGGGCGGGCGGAAGGTGCACCAGACAAAGCAGAAGGCCAGCCCCCACAAAGCCGCCAGCCCTAAAAGTTGCATCCAGCGGCTGGAGAGCTTCCCCCGGCTCAGCAGCCAAAAGTCCAGGGCAAAGGCCCCCAGGTCCGCCAGAAAGAAGATGGCGATGTCCGCCCAGACTATATGATATCCCAGAGCTCCGGTGTAGGTATAGAAGAGGACGGGGATGAGCAGCAGCCCCGCCAGGGCGCTGACGGCCCGGACCGCCGGGAGATTGGGGTAGTTCCGCCCCATCAGGCACACCTGAATCACGGAGAAGAGAAACAGGGGCACAAACAGCAGCTTCATATGTTCCCAGGTGGATTCGTTGACGGCGGAAAACCAGGCCGCCATGGTACTTCCTCCGCTCCATTCGTAGACAAAGTGCAGGAGCGTCCCCAATACTCCGGTGAACAAAAAGCCCCCCAGCTCCCAGAAAAACAGCTTCCTCCTCATAAAAACCAGCCTCCGCCCGGATGAAGTCGCGGCAGTGCCGCCTCTCCATTCTGTGCGGAGGCTGGAAAAATTATGCGTCAGGCAAACACGCACTGTACCAGGACCATGTAAAGCGCCGTCCCCCCAGCGATGGACAAGAGGACATTTCCCTTCCAGCGGTGCAGTGCCGCCACAGCCAGGATGGCCAGCAGCTCCGCCGCGCCATGGGGCGGGACAGTCCAGGCCACGCCCTTCAGGCAGTAGACCACCAGCAGCCCCATGGTCGCCGCCGGGAGGACCTTCCCCAGGTCCGTCACCCAGGCGGGGGGCTTTTTGTTCTCCGGGAACAGCCAGAAGGGCAGCCAGCGAGTGATTTGCGTCCCGGCGGCCACAGTTAAAATGATGCCCAGGGTCTCCAATGGCGTCAGGCGCATGTCAGCTTCCTCCCTCCCAGCAGGATCGCCAAAATCATAATCATGGCGGGAATCACCAGATTGTCCGCCCCAAAGACCGCCAGGCTTACGGCGGCGCAGGCAATGCCAGTGATTCCAGCGGGGCGGCGCTCCCGCTCCTTCCACTGCTCCAAAAACAGCACCACGAACAGCGCCGTCAGGGCGAAATCCAGCCCGGCGGTGTTGAAGGTCAGGACGCTCCCCAGCAGCCCTCCCAAAGTCGTTCCGGTCACCCAGTAACCGTAGTCCAGCAGGGAGACGCAGAGGAAGAAGTCCCGCCGGGCCACGCCCTCCGGCGGGTCCAGGGTGGACACCAGGGAGAAGGTCTCGTCGCTGAGGGTATAGATCAGCGGGAACCGGGCCCAGCCCAGGCCCTTGTATCGCTCCAGCATGGAGAGGCCGTAGAGGATGTGCCGGGCATTGACCATCAGCGTCAGCAGAAAAGCCTGCAAGGGCTCAAAGCCGGCGGCCAGGAGGGGGATCACTGCGTACTGCATACTGCCGCAGAATCCAACGGCACTCATCAGCACAGACCACAGGGGGCCGTACCCATTGGCGGCCATCAGCACGCCATAAGCCACCCCCAGGCAGACATACCCCGTCAGTACCGGGACCGTGACGGGAAATGCGGCCCGGAGCGCAGAGCGCAGTCTTTCAGTCCTCTCCATAATTTCTCTTCTTTCTTTGCCGATTTAAAGCAATGCTTTCCAATTGAAAGCTAAAAGGGATTATAGTTCCTTCCCCACCGGTTGTCAAGGCCAAAAAAGAAGCCCGCAAAAGCGGGCTTCTTGTAACGTTTACATATGCTCCGGGGCGTCCACGCCGATGAGCTTCAAGCCGTTCCGAAGGACGATGCGGGCGTCATCCGCCAGGCGGAGCCGGGCGGCGGCCAGGGCGGGAGCTTCTTCCCGGATGTGGCAGGCGGTGTAGAAGCGGTGGAAGCAGCCCGCCAGCTCCATCAGGTAGCGGTTCACGTGGGAGGGGTCGTAGTTCTTCGCTGCAGCCCGGATGGTGTCCGGCCAGGCGGCCAGCTGCTTGATGAGGACCTCCTCCGCCTCCGCCGTCAGGAGGCTCAGATCCGCCGTCCCCGGCGCGGGGACCGCCAGACCCTCTCCGGCCAGCTTTTCAACCAGAGAGCAGATGCGGGCGTGGGCGTACTCCACGTAGTAGATGGGGTTCTCCGAGTCCTCCCGGACGGCAAGTCCCAGGTCAAAGTCCATCTGGGTGTCCGGCTTGGCGTTGAAGAACCAGCGGGCGGCGTCCACGGGCACCTCGTCCAGCAGGTCCGAGAGGGAGATGGCCTTGCCGGTGCGCTTGCTCATCTTCACCAGCTCCCCGTCCCGGAGGAGCTTGACCAGCTGCATCAGCACGATGTCCAGCTTCCCGGACCCGTCCAGGCCCAGGGCGTCCAGGGCGCCCTTCAGACGGGCCACGTGGCCGTGGTGGTCCGCGCCCCAGATGTTGATCACCCGGTCAAAGCCCCGGGTCTCGAACTTGTTCCGGTGGTAGGCGATGTCGGCGGCGAAGTAGGTGTAGAAGCCGTTGGCCCGGCGGAGCACGTCGTCTTTCAGGTCCAGCTTCTCAATGTCCTTTTCCTTCTTCCCGGCCTTGAGGAGGTTGTCCCGCATGATCTGGGCGGTTTTCAGCCACAGGGCTCCGTCCTTTTCATAGGTCCAGCCCGCCTTGGTCAGAAGCTCCGCCGTCTCCGCCACCGCGCCGCTCTTGTGGAGGTCGGACTCGTAGAACCAGGTATCGTACTCAATCTTATAGCGCCGGAGGTCTTCTTTCATCTTGGGCAGGTTCACGCTGAGGCCGTACTCCGCCATATCCGCCATCCAGAACTCCTCCCGGGTCGCGCCGGGGAAGTCCTTCGACTGCGCCAGGAAGCCCTTGGCCAGCTCCCGGATGTCGTCGCCCTGGTAGCCGTCCTCCGGGAAGGGATGTTCCTCCTCCCCATAGGTCAGCTGCATGCAGCGGGCGTAAATGGATCGGGCGAATTTGTCGATCTGGTGCCCCGCGTCGTTGACGTAGAACTCCCGGCTGACCTCCGCCCCGCAGGCGGAGAGGACGGAAGCCAGGGTGTCTCCCAGCACGCCGCCCCGGGCGTTGCCCATGTGCATGGGGCCGGTGGGGTTGGCGGAGACGAACTCCACCATGATCTTCTGGCCCTTCAGCGCGTCGGAGCGGCCGTAGTCCGCCCCCTCGCTCTCCACGGCGGCGCAGACCTCCTCGTACCACTTCCGGCCCAGGCGGAAGTTCAAAAAGCCCGGCCCGGCGATCTCGGCGGAGGCGAAGTAGCTGCCCTCCAGGTCCATGTGGTCCAGCAGGGCCTGGGCGATGGCCCGGGGGGGCAGGCGCAGGGCCTTGCTGGCCGCCAGGGCGAAGGTGGTGGTGAAGTCGCCGTTGGCGGCGTCCCGGGGGACCTCCACCGGGGCGGTATGAACCTCCGCCTGGGGCAGGGATCCGTCCCCGGCGGCGGCGCGGTAGGCGGCCATGGCCAGGGCGGCGGCCTGGTCCTTGGCGTTTTGAATCATGTTTGTCATGGGGCAACCCTCTTTCTTTTCAATGTCCTTCGTATAGTATAACGAATATTCTTCCCAAGTAAATCCTATCTATGTTGCCGTCGCTTTGTCTTGGTATACCGCCCGGCTGTCAGAGCGCGCGAAAGTTCTTTTTACCTACTTTTTCTTACAAGAAAAAGCAGGTCGAACGCGAATTTTAAAGGCGTTCCGCCCGGTGGCGGAGTGGTCCACGGAGATGGAGTACCGCAGGTCCAGCAGTCCGCCCCGCTCCGTCAGGCTGTGGCGCAGGCGGCTGGTCTGAATGTCGATGGCCAGCTCGCCGAAGGGCGTTTCGTAAAGGGAGGTATGCTGCTTGCCCTCCTCAAAGACCATCTGGGAGTTCACGCTGCCCGTCCGGCTCAGGATCACCTGGGGGCCCCGGACCTCAAAGCTGGTGGTGGTGCCCTCCAGCCCGGTGAGCTCACTCTCCTGGTAGGAGAGGATGAGCCCGCCCTCCCCGGTGGGAGTCAGGGAGCCCTCGGTTACCAGCTCGATACTGTCCGGTTCCATATCCTCGAAATGCTGCTCCGACCGGATGGTCAGCAGGACGGGCAGCTGGTCTCTCTTGCCGTCAATATTAATATTGGTCAATGTCGATCCTCCGTGCCATGTGATGAATGTCCTCCTGTAGGAACAGGGAGGCCGCACCCTCGAAATCCTCCGAGCGGTCGCTGACGTAAAACTCCGCCCTGCCGTGGCTGTCCGCCGGGGCCCGGAGCTCCCGGGCGGTGAGCAGGCGCTTGAGCTCGAAGGCGGACTCCTCTCCGGCGGAAACTAGGGTTACCCCGGGGCCGCAGACGGCGGAGATGACCTCCTCCAGCAGGGGGTAATGGGTGCAGCCCAGGATCAGGGCGTCCATGCCCCAGTCCAGCAGGGGGGCTAAGTACTCCCGGGCCACGGTTTCGATGACCACGTCCCCGGGGCGGAACCGGCCGTTCTCCACCAGGGGGACGAACAGAGGGCAGGGCTGGCAGAGGACCTCCATCCCCGGGTCCAGCCGCCGCAGCGCGGCCTCGTAGGCCCCGGAGCGGACGGAGGCCAGGGTGGCGATCATGCCTACCCGGCGGTTCTGTGTCACCGCCAGAGCCCGCCGGCAGGTGGGCTCCACCACGCCGACGATGGGCAGGTCGTTCTCCGCCTGGAGCACGTCCAGAGAGGTGGTGGAGACGGTGCCGCAGGCGATGAGCACCGCCTTGAGGTCAAAGGAGCGGAGAAAACGCAGATCCTGTTGGGCGTATCTCAAAATAGTCTCCCGGGACCGGCTGCCGTAAGGCACCCGGGCGGTATCGCCGAAGTACACCAAGTCCTCCTCCGGAAGGATGCGCCGCAAAGCCCGCACAGCCGTCAGGCCCCCCAGGCCGGTGTCAAACACGCCGATGGGCCGTGTGTCCATTGCCATCACTCCCCCTTGTCACAAGTCGCTCTGAGTTATGTATTATACTATGAGACGCCCTTTGCCGCAAGACAGATTTTAGTCTTTCTGCCCTCTTTTTTATGTGGAATTTTTCCGAAGAGTCTGTTATAATCATGCCGTATGCTGAAATCAACCGCCGCCGGCGCTGTGAGGAGGGGCCTGTTCATGAAAATCGAGTTGACGGAACGGCAATACCGTTACCTGCTGGACCTGGTCTACATAGGCAACTGGGTCCTCAATTCCACCCGGGAGGACGACCGTATCAAAGAGTACGACCAGGTGGAAAGCCAGATCTTCTCCCACTGCCTCCGCCACGGCATGGGGAAGCTGGTGGAGCTGTACCAGGGAGAGCTGATTCCCTCCCGGGCCTTCGCCAACGGCGGTATCCACGAGGCCATTGAGAATTACGAGGACGTGGTCTTCTATGAGATCCTGGCGGAGGAATTGGCCCTGCGGGACCTGGACGGCGAGCCCCTGACCCGGGAAAACTACGGGGCCCTCATGGAGCGGATCGACACGTACCTGGACGAGTTCGACGAGCACGGGACGGAACACATCTCCATCGACCTGGACGAATAGGGATGCCCCTCTTGAGGCGACTTCAAATGCAGAACGCCCGGCAGGCCATAGACCTGCCGGGCGTTTCTTTTTCGGGCGGCGCGAGGCCCATGACGCCGCTTATGTGCGCATGCAAAACACATTTGTCCGCTGTACAGAAATGCACAAAGAGAGCTTCCGGGAAAAGCGATGTTTTGGAGCAGTTACTAAAATCGGGGAGATATGCCGGTTTTTGCCCGAAAAAGCGTTGACAACTCTATCTTTTTGCTCGTATAATGAAGGCCATGAGAGCGCTGCGGGGCCTCCCAGTGGGGTCCTGTCGCTCTCTTTTCATTTAAGCAGCGAACGGAGTGTTATTTATGTCATTTACCTCTCCATTGTACAGTCCCCGTTTTGAGCACGACGCCTGCGGCATCGGCGCGGTCGTGGATATCAAGGGACGAAAGTCCCACGAGACGGTGGACAGCGCCCTGAAGATCGTGGAAAAGCTGGAGCACCGCGCCGGAAAGGACGCCGCCGGGGAGACCGGCGACGGCGTGGGCCTGCTGCTCCAGGTGCCTCACAAGCTGATGGCAAAAGCCGCCGGGGACCTGGGGATCGCCCTGGGGGGCGAGCGGGATTACGGCGTGGGGGTGTTCTTTTTCCCCACGGACCACCTGAAACGGGCCCAGGCTAAAAAGATGATGGAGATTATCGTGGCCAAGGAGGGTATGGAGTTCCTGGGCTGGCGGGACGTGCCCGTCCGGCCCGAGGTGCTGGGGGAGCGGGCCCGGTCCTGCATGCCCCACATCAGCCAGTGCTTCGTGCGGCGTCCGGCGGACTGCCCCCGGGGGCTGGACTTTGACCGGAAGCTCTACGTGGCCCGGCGGGTCTTCGAGCAGTCCAACGTCAACACCTACATCCCCTCTTTCTCCAGCCGGACCATCGTCTACAAGGGCATGTTCCTGGTGGGGCAGCTCCGGCAGTTCTACGCGGACCTGACGGACCCGGACTGCGAGAGCGCCATCGCCCTGGTCCACTCCCGCTTCTCCACCAACACCACGCCTTCCTGGGAGCGGGCCCACCCTAACCGCTATATCCTCCACAACGGGGAGATCAACACCATCCGGGGCAACGCGGACCGGATGCTGGCCCGGGAAGAGACCGTGTTCTCTCCCATCATGGACGAGGACATGGACAAGATCCTGCCCGTCATCGACCAGAGCGGCTCCGACTCCTCCATGTTGGACAACACCCTGGAATTCCTGATGATGAACGGCATGGAGCTGCCTCAGGCGGTGATGCTGTGCATCCCGGAGCCCTGGGCCCAGGACCGGCGGATGGACCGGGAGAAACGGGATTTCTACCACTACTACGCCACCATGATGGAGCCCTGGGACGGCCCCGCCGCCATCGTCTTCTCCGACGGGGACACGGTGGGCGCAGTGCTGGACCGGAACGGCCTTAGGCCCTGCCGGTGGTATCTCACCGGGGACGGAAAGCTGATCCTCTCCTCCGAGGTGGGCGTGCTGGACATTGCCCCGGGGACCATTGTGAAGAAATCCCGCCTCCAGCCCGGGCGGATGCTGCTGGCGGACCTCCGGGAAGGCCGCCTGGTGGACGACGGCGAGCTGAAGGCCCGCTATGCCGCCCGCCGGCCCTACGGCGAGTGGCTGGACGCCAACCTGGTCCACCTCCGGGATTTACCCATCCCCAACAAGCGGGTGGAGACCCACCCCCAGGAGCTCCGGGACCGGCTGTACAAGGCCTTTGGCTACACCTACGAAGAGGTGAAGGACGCCATTCTCCCCATGGCCCGGGACGGCGCGGAGCCCACCTCCGCCATGGGTGTGGACACGCCCCTGGCGGTGCTCAGCGAGCGGCACCAGCCCCTTTTCAACTATTTCAAGCAGCTCTTCGCCCAGGTGACGAATCCCCCCATTGACGCCATCCGGGAGGAGATCGTCACCGATACCACGGTCTATGTGGGTCCCAGCGGGAATCTGCTGGAGGAGAAGGCCTCCAACTGCACGGTCCTCCAGATTCAAAACCCCATCCTGACCTCGGTGGACCTGATGAAGATCCGCTACATGGACCGGCCCGGCTTTCATGTGGAAACGGTGTCCCTGCTCTATTACAAGGGCTCCCCCCTGGCCAATGCCCTGGACCGGCTGGTGGTGAACGTGGACCGGGCCTATAAGAAGGGGGCCAACATCGTCATCCTCTCCGACCGGGGGGTGGACGAGAACCACGTGGCCATTCCCTCCCTGCTGGCGGTCAGCACCCTGGAACAGCACCTGGTCCGCACGAAGAAGCGGACCGCCATGTCCATGGTGCTGGAGAGTGCCGAGCCCCGGGATGTCCACCATTTCGCCACCCTGCTGGGCTACGGCGCTCAGGCCATCAACCCGTACCTGGCCCAGGAGTGCGTGGAGGAGCTGGTGACCCTGGGCATGCTGGACAAGGACCCCGGCGCGGCGGTGAACGACTATAACAGCGCCATCCTCCACGGCATCGTGAAAATCGCCTCCAAAATGGGCATCTCCACCATCCAGTCCTATCAGTCCGCCCAGATCTTTGAGTGCGTGGGCATCTGCAAAGAGGTGGTGGACCAGTACTTCACCAACACCGTCAGCCGCGTGGGCGGCGTGGGGCTGCAGGAGATCGGCGAGGGCGTGGAGTGGAACCACAACCAGGCCTTCGATCCCCTGGGGCTGGGCTTCGATCCCACTCTGGATTCCATGGGCGTCCACAAGCTCCGCTCCGGCCCGGACAAGGAAGACCACATGTACAACCCCCGGACCATCCTGCTGCTGCAGAAGGCGGCCCGGGAGGGAGACTATGAGGTCTTTAAGGAGTACTCCGCCCTGGTGGACTTCGCGGAGAAGCCCCACACGCTGCGGGGGCTCCTGGACTTCAGCTTCCCGGCGGACGGGGGGATTCCCCTGGACGAGGTGGAGCCCGCCGAGTCCATCGTCCGGCGCTTCAAGACCGGGGCCATGAGCTACGGCTCCATCTCCCAGGAGGCCCACGAGTGCATGGCCGTCGCCATGAACCG
>CAMXKT010000014.1 GCA_947244595.1 uncultured Oscillibacter sp.
CGGTTTTCCACCCAGTTTTCCAGATACCCGCAGTCGTAGCAGACATAGCGGGCCACCGGAATCCGCTTCACGGTCAGCGCTCCCGTGATGCAGATGCTGTTGGCGAGATAGCGGTGGGCGTCGTCCGGTACCCGGATCACATCCGTGGAACCGCAGACGGGACAGCGTCTCGTGTTTTTCATATATCCTCCGTATAGACCGTATAGACCTCTGTAGGGGCCGGGCTCTGTCCCGGCCCGTTTCCACAAAAAACGTTCCTCCAGGCGGGCGCAGAGGCCCGCCCCCGCAAGGTCAGTTCACCCGATAGAGTTTCATGGACAGCGGGATGGAAACTGCCGTGGCAGCCACCGCCGCCAAGGGCAGCAGGGCCAAGGCGGGCATAGGAACGCTGGGCAGCTCATCCGCAATCCCCGCGACCGCTCCGCCGAGAATCGCCACGCCGAAGACGATGATCATGAAACCCCAGCGTCCCCTCTCTACGCCGAAGCGGAACACTGTGGGCAAGGTGAGATCCAGAGCGATGAGCCCGCCCAGAAAGCTCATCGCCAGGGCGGACAGGGTAGGAGCCTCATGGGTGAACTTGAACGCCGCCACTTGGAGCACGGCGCTTATCAGCGTAGCCGCCGCCATGCACAGCCAGCCCAGCACGTACTTGCTCAGCACGATGTCCCGCTTGGAATAGGGCATCATGGCCGCCAGCTGGTTCCAATGGCTTCGCTCGTCATAGGCCATGGCCGTGTAGGGCAGCATGGAGCACCAGACCACCAGGAACACGATGTTGAACGCGCTGTTCATGATGGATAGCAGCAAAATGATGACGACAAAAATTCGCATCTGTTTCCAGATCACATAGAAATCCTTCTGAATCAGCGCTTTCATTTTTTCGCTCCTTTCACCATGAAGAGGATGATATCCTCCACGCTCGCCCGCTCCAGCTCCAGCCCCGCCGGGACCTCCTCCCGCCGGACCAGAGCCCGGACGCCGCCGTAGCCGTGGACCTCCTCCCGGCCCAGGACGGCTTCCTCCCGGAGGCTCTCCAGCTGCTCCGCCGTGCCCACGAAGATACCGTAGGTCTCCAGAAGCCGGTCCTTCTCGTCGCAGAACAGCAGCTCTCCCTTGTGCAGGAAGGCAATGTAGTCGCAGAGCTTCTCCAGGTCGCTTAAAATATGGGAGGAGATTAGAATGGAGTGGTCCTCCTCCCGGGTGAACTCGTTGAAGATCTCCAGCACCTCGTCCCGGACGATGGGGTCCAGGCCGCTGGTGGCCTCGTCCAGAATCAAGAGCTTGGGTTGATGGCTCAATGCCACGGCGATGGCCAGCTTCATCTTCATGCCCCGGGAGAAGTCCTTGAAGGGCTTCTTCTCCGGCAGGTCGAAGCGGCGGAGGTAGCCCTCGTAGGTCCCCTGGTCCCAGCGCTTGTAGGTCCCCGCCATGACCTTCCCCACCTGGACGGCGGTGAGGGTCTCGGGGTAATAGGCCTCGTCCAGCACCACGCCCACGTCCTCTTTGACCTCCCGGAACTCCGGGCTGGCCGCGTCCACCCCCAGGACCTTTGCCGTCCCGCCGTCGGGCCGGAGGGCGTTCATCAAAAGGCGGATGGTGGTGGACTTGCCCGCGCCGTTTTCGCCCACCAGGCCGCAGATGGTGCCGCTGGGCACGGTCAGGCTCAGGTCCCGGATGGCGAAGCCGGGGAAGCTCTTGTGAATGTGGGATAATTCAATGGCGTTCATAGGTTCTCCTCCTCTAGTAAGACGCGCAGCATGCCGATCAGCTCCTCCACCGTCAGTCCGCAGGACTTGGCAAGGCCCGCGGCGGCGGTCAGGTGGTCCTCCAGCTCCTTGAGCTGCTGTTCCCGGATCAGGTCCAAGTTCTTCTCCGCCACAAAGCAGCCCTTCCCGGCCACGGTGTAGAGGAAACCCTCGGCCTCCAGCTCGTCGTAGGCTCGCTTGGTGGTGATGACGGATATTTTCAGGTCCTTGGCCAACGCCCGGATGGACGGCAGCGCCTCCCCCGGCGACAGGGCCCCGGCGATGATCTGGGCCTTGAGCTGGGAGTAGATCTGCTCGTAGATGGGCTGACCCCCGGTGTTGCGGATGATGATTTCCATGGAAGTTCCTCCGTTTCACTGTTCATATACAGTATACACAGAATGAACAGTTTGTCAAGGGGATTCCACAAAAAATTTTCCTGGGCAAGGCCCTCCTCTTGTGGTATACTACCCCTGGAAAACGAGAAAGGGGGAATGGACCATGGAGAGCGTCAGCGGCGTGAGCAACTGGAAACTGGTTCTCCGCCGGGAAGAAAGCGGCGTCACCGTGCTCCGGGCCGGGACCCCTGACGTTCGGGCCAGTCTGCCGGACCGGATTCTCGGCCTGCCGGTGACAGCCTTAGGCGACCGGGCCCTGGCCCCGGAGCGGCAGGGGGACCCGGTTCCCCCTGGGACGGAAACGCTCCTGATTACCTGCTTCCCCCCGGAGGAGGGGGCGGCCTGGGATAACCGGTCCCTCCGGGACCTGGCCCTGCCGGAGAGCCTGGAGGCCCTTGGGGACTACGCTTTGTTAAATTGTTCCAGCCTGAAAACCCTCCGTATGGTCGACGGCGCCTCCCGCTGGGGCGGCGGGACGCTGATGAACTGCCGAAGCCTGGATACTCTCCACCTGACCCGGACGGGCCCGGACCAGGGGGAGGTCCTTGCCTGGTTCGCCGGGGAGCTGAGCCGGGAGCTGGACGTGACCATTGACGGTCCCGGCGGGGAAACCGCCCGGCTGCTCTTCCCGGAGTATACGGAGCTCTACGAGGAAAACTGCCCCGCCCACCATTTCGACTATTTCATTTCCGGCGCGGGCTACCCCTACCACCACTGCTTCCGCCAGAAGCGCCTGTCCCTCAAGGAGTACGACGCCCTCTGGAAGGACTTCCTGGGCATGGAGCACGACGAGGCCGCCGCCCTGCGCCTGGCCTGGCGGCGCCTCCGCTGGCCTGCAGATTTGGGAGACGGGGCGGCGGCGGGCTACCGGGCTTATTTAAAAGAGCACGCCGGGGAGGCCCTCCGCCTCCTGCTGGAGGAGGGGGACGGGGAAGCCCTTCCCTTCCTTCTGGAGCTGACGGAACCGGACCGGGAAACCCTCTCCGCCGCCTGTGCCCTGGCCCGGGAGAAGGGGGCCACGGGAGCCCTGGCGGCGCTGCTGGAGGAGCGGCACCGCCGCTTTCCCGCTGGACTGGAAAAATCCTTTACACTGTAGAGGAGCCAAGGAATTTATGAAGCAAAAGGACTTTGCCGGGGTGGGACAGGACATCCTCTTCGCCGCCCGGAACGAGCTGTATATGAGCCTTCCCTATCTGGACGCGGCCCTGTGCGCCCTGGCCTTCGCCCCCGGCGGCGGGGTGACGGTGTCCCTGGCTACAAACGGCGAGACGCTGTACTACGACGGGGCCTGGCTGGCGGACCGGTATCTCCGAAGCCGCGTGTGGACTTGCCGGGCGTATCTCCACGTGATTCTCCACTGTATGCTCCGGCATCTGGCGAAGAAGCGGGGCAAGGTCTCCGAGCTGTGGGACCTCAGCTGCGACGCGGCGGTGGAGAGCATCTTGGACGAGCTGGACTACCCCTGCCTGAACGCCGGGCCGGTCCCCCGGAAGCAGAAATTCTACGGGGAGTGCAGGCGGGACATGCCCGTGCTGACGGCGGAGGGGATTTACCGCCGCCTCCTGCGGCTGAACCTGCCGGAATACGAGATCGCCCAGCTCCAGCGGGCCTTTCTGGTGGACGACCATGGCCTCTGGGACCCGGAGCGGCAGGACGATCAGGAACAGAGCAGCCGCCAGGACCAAAAGTGGCAGGACCTCTCTTCCAAGACCCAGACGGGATTGGAGACGGTCCTCTCGGACAAGGGGACCGGCGGAGAGGCGGTTTTGGAGCAGATCCGGGTAGCGGTCCGGGACGACGTGGACTACCGGGCCTTTCTCCGGCGCTTCGCCGCTCCCCGGGAGATCCAAGCGGTGGACGGGGACGCCTTTGACTACGGCTTTTACTCCTACGGCCTCCGGCTCTACGGAAACATGCCCCTGGTGGAGCCCCCGGAAACCCGGGAGGAGAAGCGGATCGAGGATTTCGTCATCGCCGTGGACACCTCCATGTCCACCTCCGGGGAGCGGGTCCGGCAATTCCTGGCCTGCACCTATGCCATTTTGAGGAGCGCCGGGACCTTCACCCGGAAGGTCAATATCCGGATCCTCCAGTGCGACGATCAGATCCGCTCCGACGACGTGATCCATGACCTGGAGGAGCTGCGGACCTATATGGAGGACTTCCATCTCACCGGCGGCAGCGCCACGGACTTCCGCCCGGTGTTCGAGCATGTAGCAAAGCTCCAGGAGGCGGGGGCGTTTACCAGCCTCCGGGGGCTGGTGTACTTCACCGACGGCATGGGGATTTACCCGGAAAAGCGCACGCCCTATGAGACGGCCTTCATCCTCTTGGGAGAGCCGCCGCTGAGCGTAAAGATACCCCCCTGGGCCATCCGGCTGGTGCTGGAAGCCCCGGACCTGGACCGGGCCGTGGAGGAGCTGCCGGAGGAAATCGACTTGGACGAGCTGCCGGAGCTGTAGAGGAAGGAAACGCCATGAACATCAAACAAGCCAAGCAAGAGATCGCGAATACCTTAAAGGCCTACCTGGCCAAGGACTCCTTGGGGAACTATCTCATCCCCCCCGTCCGCCAGCGGCCCGTCCTGCTGATGGGCCCTCCCGGCGTGGGCAAGACCCAGATCATGGAGCAGGTGGCCGCTGAAACCGGCGTGGGGCTGGTGGCTTACACCATCACCCACCACACCCGCCAGAGCGCCGTAGGCCTGCCCTTCATCGAGAAGCGGACCTACGGCGGGGAGGAGTACTCCGTCACCGAGTACACCATGAGCGAGATCCTGGCCTCCGTGTATCAACTCATGGAGAAAACCGGCCTCAAGGAGGGCATCCTCTTCCTGGACGAGATCAACTGCGTCTCGGAGACCCTGGCCCCCATGATGCTGCAATTCCTCCAGTGCAAGACCTTCGGCAACCAGCGTCTGCCGGAGGGCTGGCTCATCGCCGCCGCCGGAAACCCGCCGGAGTACAACCACTCCGTCCGGGACTTCGACGTGGTAACCCTGGACCGGGTGAAGCGCATCGACGTGCGGGAGGACTTCGCTGTCTGGAAGGACTACGCCCGGGCCAAGGGCCTCCACGGAGCGGTGGTGTCCTATCTGGACATCAAGAAGGAGAACTTCTACCAGGTGGAGACCACGGCGGAGGGCATCCAGTTCGCCACCGCCCGGGGCTGGGAGGACTTGAGCGAGCTGCTGACGGTCTACGAGGCCCTGGGCCTCAAGGCGGACCGGGAGGTGGTGGGGCAGTACATCCAGCTGCCCCGGATTGCCCGGGACTTCGCCAACTACTTGGAGCTCTACCACAAGTACCAAAACATCTACCACGTGGACGAGATCCTAAAGGGGACCTGGAGACCTATCACCGTCCGGGAGCTCCGGGCCGCGCCCTTTGACGAAAAGCTCTCCGTCATGGGCCTGCTCCTCTCCCGGCTCTCTGAGGCCGCCCGGGAGACCCGCCGCCAGGACGGCCTGTGCGAGGCCCTCCACGCCGCCCTGACGGCGTTCAAGGAGGCTCTGGCCGCCGGGGAAGCGCCCCAGGCGGTTTTGGAGTCCCTGGCCGGCGAACGGCGGGAGACTCTGAAACGGGCCCGGGACGCGGGGCAGCTGGACAAGCCCCGCCAGACCCTGGCTCAATTGGAGCTCAACGCCCTGGAGGACTACCGCCGCCGCCTCGTCCAGGAAAGCCCGGCCGGTTCCGGGGAAGCTATGGAGCTTGTCCGGGGCTGGTTCGGCGGGGAGGTGGAGAAACGGTCCTCCCTGGCCCAAACGGCCAAGGCGGAGCTGGACCACGCCTTCGCCTTTCTGGAGGAAACCTTCGGCCAGGGGCAGGAGCTGGTGCTGTTCGTCACGGAGCTCACCGCCGGACCGGACACCAGCTGGTTTATTGAGACCTTCGGCTGCGACGCCTACTTCCACCATAACCGGGAGCTGCTGTTCGACGACACCCGGCGGCGCATCCAGGAAGAAATCTTAGCCGTGAAAGCGGCGGAACAGGGGAAAGAACATGACTGAGGAACTGAAACGCATTGAGGCCGTATTGGATGAGAAGGTCCGCCCCGCCCTCCGGACCCACGGGGGCGAGATCGCCGTGGACCGCTTAGAGGACGGCGTGCTGTACGTGAAGCTTTTGGGCCAGTGCGCCGGGTGCCCTTCGGCGGATCTGACCAGCGAGACCATTGTGGAGGCGGAGCTCACCCGGGCCCTTCCCCAGCTGGTGCGGAAGGTAGCGGTGGTCCAGACCGTCAGTGACGAGCTGTGGGAGCAGGCCAAGCGGCTTCTGCGGGACCATCATTTGTAAACTTTTGTCCCTTTTCCTTTACTTATGGGAAAAGTGCCTTTATAATAAAAGCTTGTGTGAAGCGCTCCTTCACCAATACGAGAGAGAGGGTTTTTCATTATGTCAAATTGCGCCATTGTGGGCATCAACTGGGGCGACGAGGGCAAGGGCCGTATGGTGGACCTGATCACCCAGGACTATGACGTGGTGGTCCGCTACCAGGGCGGCGGAAACGCCGGACACACCGTCGTCAACGAAAAGGGCAAATTCGCCCTGCACCTGCTGCCCTCCGGCATCTTCCGGGACGGCGTGGTCAACATCCTGGGCAACGGCGTGGCTTTGGACTGCGAGAGCCTGTGGAAGGAGATCCAGGACGTGACCGCTCAGGGCGTGGCCATCACACCGGATAACCTGATGATCAGCGACCGGGCCTCCCTGCTGCTGCCCTGGCACCGGGATCTGGACGGTCTGGAGGAGGCCCGCTTAAAAGACAAGAAATACGGCTCCACCAAGCAGGGGATCGCCCCCTTCTACTCCGACAAGTTCCAAAAGAAGACCGTCATGGCCGGGGAGCTCCTCTATCCCAAGCAGCTCCGCTCCCACTTGGAAGACCTGCTGGAGTGGAAGAACCTGACCCTCACCAAGGTATACAACGCCAAGCCCTACACCATGGAACAGCTGATGGACTGGGTGGCGGACTACGGCGAGAAGATCCGCCCCTTCATCCGGGACACCGGCGCGTATCTGCGCCAGGCCCAGACGGAGAACAAGCGCGTCCTGTTCGAAGCCCAGCTGGGGGCCCTCCGGGATCTGGACTACGGCATCTATCCCTACACCACCTCTTCCAACGCCGTGGCGGCTTACGCCCCCGTGGGCTCCGGCCTGCCCTCCGCCCGGATCGACGAGGTCATCGGCGTGGTGAAAGCCTACTCCTCCTGCGTGGGCGAGGGCCCCTTCACCTGCGAGTGGTTCGGCGAGGAGGCGGACAAGCTCCGGGAGGCCGGAAACGAGTACGGCGCCAAGACGGGCCGTCCCCGCCGGGTGGGACCCATCGACATCGTGGCCACCCGCTACGGCGTTCAGTGCCAGGCGGCCACCAACATCGCCCTGACCAAGCTGGACGTGCTGAGCTATATGGACAAGATTCCCGTCTGCGTCCGCTACGAGCTGGGCAGCCAGCAGACGGACCGTTTCCCCTTCCCCGCTTTGCTGACCGAGGCCAAGCCCGTGGTGGAGTACATGGACGGCTGGAAGTGCGACATCTCCGGCGTGCGCACCTGGGAGGACCTGCCCGAGGCCGCTCGGAAGTACGTGGAGTACGTGGAAAAAGAGATCGGCTGCCGCATCGGCTACGTGTCCGTGGGCCCGGAGCGGGAAGCCATCATCATCCGCTGAAGGAGGCCCTATGAGTAAAGACCGCTATGAGTCCCCCCTCTCCTCCCGCTACGCGTCGGAATTCATGCTGAACCTCTTCTCCGCCGAGAAGCGCATTGAGACCTGGCGGCGGCTGTGGGTGGCCCTGGCCCGGGCGGAGCACGAGCTGGGCCTCCCCGTGACGGCGGAACAGGTCAAGGAGCTGGAGGACCACCTCACCGACATCGACTTCGATCTGGCAGCGGCCCGGGAAAAAGAGGTCCGCCACGACGTTATGGCCCACGTCTACGCCTACGGCGCGGCGGCCCCCTCGGCGGCGGGCATCATCCACTTGGGGGCGACGAGCTGCTATGTCACCGATAACGCCGACCTCATCCTCTACCGGGAGGGCCTGCGGTATTTGCGCCAGGGCTTTCTGGCCCTGCTGGGGAATCTGGCGAAGTTCGCCAGGCAGTACGCGGACACGCCCACCCTGGGCTACACCCACTATCAGCCCGCCCAGCTGGTCACCGTGGGTAAGCGGGCGGCGCTCTGGATGCAGGACTTCCTGGCGGACCTGGAGGAGCTGGACTTCGTTCTGGAGAACCTGAAGTTCCTGGGCTGCCGGGGCACCACCGGCACCGAGGCCAGCTTCATGGACCTCTTCGAGGGGGACGGGGAAAAGATCGACGAGATGAACCGGAAGATCGCCGGGGAGTTCGGCTTCGACAAAACCTTCCCCGTCTGCGGCCAGACCTATCCCCGGAAGGTGGACAGCCGGATCCTGAACTGCCTCAGCGCTATCGCTCAGAGCGCCTACCGGATGGCCAACGACATCCGCCTCCTCCAGCACGACCGGCAGGTGGAGGAGCCCTTTGAGAAGAACCAGATCGGCTCCTCGGCCATGGCCTATAAACGCAATCCCATGCGCTGCGAGCGGATCTGCTCCCTGTCCCGCTACCTGATGGCGGACGCCCTGAACGCCCCTATGACGGCCTCGGTCCAGTGGCTGGAGCGGACCCTGGACGACTCCGCCAACCGGCGGATCTCCATGCCGGAGGGCTTCCTCTGCGCCGACGCCATCCTGCGTCTGGCCCGGAACGTCACCGACGGGCTCCACGTCAACGAGAAGGTGGTGGACCGGACCTGCCGGGAGTACCTCCCCTTCATCGCCACGGAAAACCTGATGATGGAGGGCGTCAAGCGGGGCGGGAACCGGCAGGAGCTCCACGAGATCATCCGCACCTGCTCCATGGCGGCCACGGCCAAAATGAAGGAGGGCGAGCCCTGCGACCTGCTCCACCGCCTGGCGGCAGAGCCCGCCTTCGCCATGACGGAGGCGGAGATGGAGGCGGTGTTGGACCCCAAGCTGTACACCGGCCGCTGCGCCGCCCAGGTGGAGGCCTTCTTGGAGAGCGCCGCCCCTCTGCTGGCGGAAGCCGAAGGCGGCGAGACACCGGAGATCAACGTCTGAGCGCTGATACATGTAAAGGGACCCGGCTTTGCAGCCGGGTCCCTTTTTTCGTTATTCTATATCGTACAGGGAATCCAACACCAGCCAGGTCTGGGAAAAGGGTCTCATGAGATTCCAGAACCCCGCGCCCCGGAAGCCGTATTCAGCGATGAGCCGGAGCTTGGCCTCCATGCTCCGGGCGTCCTCGAACCAGACCTCATGGGAGGTTCCTCCGGCGTCGGTGTAGTGGAAGTAGGGGGATTGGACCGTCTCGTCGTATTGGATGGGCACGCCGTATTGGACCGCCAGCTCGATGGCCCGCTGGTTGGAGATGGACTGGGCCTTGGTCTCCCCCTGGATGAAGGGCAGGGGCCAGTCGTAGCCGTAATTTGGCACGCCCAGGAAGATTTTCTCCGCGGGCATTTCGGTGACGGCGTAGTCCAGGACGGCCCGGACGTTGGGGAGCGGGGCGACCGCCATGGGGGGGCCGTAGGTATACAGTCCATGTTGTTATAAGTAATATTCAATCCGTACGCTTTCGTGCGAGAGCCGTTTTGCTCTCCCAGCCAAAACGCTGCCCTCAACTTACCGTCAAAATCCCCCGGTCGAAAATAAAGCAGGATAAAGGCCGGGGGTCACAAGGCCCCCTCGGCCCGTGGACACCGCCCCGCAGAGCGGGTTGGGGACGGGAATGCGGGGGTCTGCTTGTGCCCTCTGGGGTCAAGTCGGGGGTCTGCTTCCCTGCAAAGCCCTGCCGTTGGGCGCTTTTTCGGGAGTCTGTTCGGGGATATCAGCGGTTTTTGCGCAGAAAAGCGGAGGGCTGAAACCCTCCACTTTTCTTACTCCTTTGCAGCCCTCAGCGCCATGACGGCGGCCTGGGCCCTGGTAACGAAGGCCGCCGGCCGGGTCCCGTCAGTGACACCCCGGTCCTGGGCCTCCTGGAACTCCGGCGCCAGCGTGGCGCTCACCGGCTGCTTCGCCAGGGCCGCCTGCATCCGTCCCGCCAGCTTCACCAGGTCGGCGTCGGTCAGCTTGTCGATGTTCATGTCGTCCTCCTCCTCAAATTTCGGGCGCACCGCCCCCACAATCAAGTTATACTTCCGAGACTTCCGGCACACCTGCCCGCCGTTGGACTGGCTTCCGGCCTGGGAGGTATTGCCCTCAATGGCCACCACTCCGGAGACTGTCACGCTTTCGATAATCCCCGTGTGGTCCGTGGCCGCGCCGCCGGGGAAGTCGTAGATCACCACGTCCCCGGGCCGGTAGTCCTCCGTCACCCAGTAGCCCGCCGCCTTCGCAGAGCGCATCAGGTCCCCACAGGAAGCCGTCCGCTTGGGCAGGAGCTCGAGAGCCCCCGCCTGGCTGAAGCACCACATGACGAACATCATACACCAGGCGTAACCGTCCAGGCCGAACCACTTGCCGTACTTGGTCCGATTGCTCCCGGCAGGGCTCTCCGTATTGCCCAGCTCCCCCCGGGCAACGGCCAGTACCTTCTCAGCGGTCATGGCGCTGTTCTCCTTCCCGGAAGTCCGTCAGTTCCTCGCCCACCTTATCCACCGCGTCCTTCCCGGCCTCCAGGATTTTGGGAAGCCAGGCGGGGTAGGGGGCTCCCATGGTGATGGCGTGCTCGGCCAGGCTCCCCAGTTCCCCGACAACGTACCAGACAATTACCAGGGGCCCCAGCAGCACGCCGTAGGTAAAGGGCAGCTCCACCACCGGGAGGTTATGGAGCAGAGTTCCAATCAGCCAGTCCGCCGTCAGGGCCACGCATACAATGACGATCATGCCGCCCTTATGCCAGGCCCCCGCCCGCATCTTCCCGCTGCTCCATTTTCCGTCCTTGGCCGCCACGGCGGAGCCGATGAGCCAGTCCGCCAGCATCAGCGCGGCCCATACCAGCACCAGCCAGCCGAACCAGCCCCACAGGGCCGTCAGCGTGCCCAGAACGGCGGCAAGGCAGAGCTTGATTTGCACCGCAAAGTTTTCGTTGCTCATGTCATTTCTCCTTTTGTTGTTTGACCCCCAGGCCGGACCCCTCCGGGCCGGTGAGGGCCGCAGTATCCGAATACTAGGCCCTGAGAACAGAAAGTTGCATGAACCCGTCACCCGGCGCGCTTTTTCAGCTTCCGCCGGAAGGCCGCAAAGACCGCCGTCAGCCACTGGAACACGGACCCGCCGGGCCGCGCTTCCCGCCGCTCCAGGAGGGCGGAGAGCAGCTTCCCGGGCGGCTTCCCGCGCTTCCTCCGGCGCTCCCCCCGGACCCGTATAGAGATTTCCGCCGGGAGTGGGATAGGGCTCTTGCTTTTCCTTCCCCTCTGCTTCGGCGGGAGGGCCGTGTGGGGGATATGTATGCCCTCCGGGACCAATTCCGGGTGGTCCCCCAGCTCGCAATACGCCTGATAAGCCAGCTCGTCCAGGGCCTCCGGGTGTTCCAGGATGGCGTCCTGGCCCCCCAGCAGATTCCCAATATTCCGCATGGCCCGGCGAATGGTCCGCGTGATGGAGGAAAAGTGCGTGCCGGTCAGCTCTCCGATTTCCCGAAGGGAAAGACATTCGGAATAATACAGATAAAAATACACGGTCTGCTTCGGCGTCATGGCCAGCATGACGGCTCTCAGCGCCTCCGGGTTCGCAAGGTCCACCAGGGCCTCCTCTCCCCGGAGGCGGGCCTCCGTCATGGCCCTCTCCGCCTCCTCCCGCAGCTTCTTCTTCGCCTTGGCAATGCTCCGGGAGACGGTGGACTTGTTGACTCCCAGGTCCCTGGCAATCTGGGGGATGTTCCTGCCGGAGAGATACAGCTCCAGCAGCTCTCTCTGGCGGGGTGTCAGCAGCTCCAGGCCGTGGACGGCCGCCGCCGTCAGCCGGGCCCGGCCCTCGTCGATCTCGCCGTCCAGAGCGGTATCCTCCCGCCGCCAGTCCAGATACTGCTGGCGGTCCTTAGTGTAGTCCGCCGCCGTCTGGCCGCCGCGCTGCCGCCGTCCCGCCGTCAGGGCCCGAAGCTGGTCGTTGACGTCGCCCAGCTCCTCCCGGACCATGAAGAGCGCCAGGTTGTCCCCCTCACCCCGGGCCTGAAGCTCCAGCTCGTGCCTCTTCCGGGCCAGCAGCTCCCGCTTGCGGGCCCGGAGTTCGTCAATGGTCATCACGTCGTCGCAAAGTCCGCTAAGCTCCGTCCCCGCCTTACGGCGAGGACTGCGCCCGCTCCCTTGCTCCTCCTCTCCCCACTGGAACCGCTTCGCTGGGTTCCAGCGGGGGCCCCATTAGTCATTGATTTTCCGGGCCTTCCAGCCCACGGCGGAGACCTCGGCGGAGCGGGGGACCTCGTAATAGCCGTCCAAGAGCCTTTGGACCTCCCGAACATCCCGCAGGGCCTCTTGCAGGGGGCGCAGCTCCGCAGGGGAGGCCCCGGCGGCTTTCTTCTCCGAAATCCGCATAGCCAGCTTGGCCGACGCCGCCCGGTACTCCGGGACCAGTTCTTTCATCGCCGCCACACCGCCGCGCCTCCTTCAGTTCAACTCAAAAACTTCTTCATGCCGCCACCTCCTCAAAGTACTGCCCCACCAGCTCGTGAGGGAGGAATTGCAGCACCACGGCGCCGCCCTCCGCCTCCCCCGGACGCTTACACAGGTAAACCTTGCCGTCCTCCGTATCCAGGTAGTACAGTCCATAGGTGTATTCCATGCCCCTGGAAGCGGTGATGGGGGCCTCCGGTGCGCCGGTTTCTCCCTCCTTGGAGAGCGCGGCCCAGAGGGCGGGGACCCGATCCGGCGTCCACTCGGGATGCTCCGTGGCATCGTGGGCCTGACGGAGCTTATACACCATGTCCCCCCATTTATAGGGGGTACCCACCGGAACGGCGGTAAAATCCCGCTGCCGCCAGGTGGGGACCATGGCTTTCTTCTCCAGGAGCTCCTGGGCGTTCGCCTCTCCGGCCACGGCCTTGGCCGCCAGGGCGGCGGCATCCGCCGCGCCCTTGGCCCTCATGGCGTCCAGCGCCAGCGCATGCGTATCAGCCATTGCTCTCCACTCCTTCCTCATAGGCGGAGGCCAGCTCCGCCTCTCGGTTCTTTGCCTCCTGCCGGACGAATTCCGCCTCCGCCTGGGCCTCGCTTGCCCGCACGGCCAGATTTTCCGCCTGTCCCTCCAGCTCCTCAATCCGGGCTTGGTATCCGGTGACGTCGCCCAGGTACTGCCGGGCCGTTCTAACCGTTACCTTGAAGCGTCCGGTATTGTGATGATACTCAATATTCGCCAGCTCAAAGCCATAGCCTTCCGGGAGGCCCATCTCCTTTTCCGGGCAGGAAGGGAGGCGCTGGACTGTGGGACTGGACCAGTCAATGGCCTCGATGCCCTCCAGCGCGGCCCCGCTGGACCGCTCAAAAATGATAGAGTAACTGCCGTTTACGCTCCCGTGCCGCGTAATGGGCCCGGCAATCAGGCCGCCGATTTTCCAGTGCTTTCCGAATCCGCTCATGCGTTCTGCTCCTTTCAGCCTACAAACAGAATCTTCCCGGGATAGGGGTCGCTGCTGGACAGGATGACGGTCCCGGCCTCCCCGTCATAGTCCGCGCCGGTACCGAGGGCCGCCCAGGTGTTGGTGATGTACCTGCCGTCCACCTGGTGGAATACGTGGAAGCCGAAATCGCCGTTTTTGCGCCTGTGGGCCTCGGCGGGGATGGCGATTTCATAGCCCAGGGACCCGTCATAGGCCTCGGGTTCCTCCCCCTCCGCCGGTTCCTCCGGTACCCAGGAGGCGGGCGGCCCCCAGTCCTCCGCCGTGAAGGCGAAAACAGCGGAGCCGGAGAAGTCCTGTGCTTCCAGGTCCCCGTTTTCGTTAAAGACCGGAACCTGCCCAGGCCAGCCCTCCAGCTTGTCCTGCTTGCCGCCCAGCAGCCCGGTCACATCCTCCAGGCTGACCGTATCCAGAGACGGCTTCACCACGATGTTCAGCGCGTTGGCGTCCGTGACAATCAGGTGCATGATGACGTCCAGCTTCCCGCCCGCGCCGGAGTCGGGCCGGGCTTTCTCCATGTCCGGTGTGTTGCACACGCCGATCAGCGTCCCCGCCCGGTCGAACACGCCCAGCTCCCGGATAGTAAAGCCGCCGTCGGAGGAGGGGATTACGCCCTTGATATCCACCATTTTGGGGTTCAGAGGATTCAGCGTATAGGCGGCAATCTCCCCCCGCCAGACCTCGCCCACCAAAGCCGTCTGCTCCGCCGAGGGCTCGTACCAGCCGCCCCCGCCGTCTCCGGCGGCAATCTCCACCACGTCCAGCTTCGTCCCCTCCAGGACGTTCCCGGCGATGGCGGCCTCGCCCAGGACGGTGAGCTTGGTCCCATACTGCTTCCCGCCGCCGTTGACGGCGACCTCGTTTTGCGTTGTCATGGCTCCTCCTGTTCCGCCGGATAGACCTCAATCCGGCCATGGTGTTCCGTGACGGCCCCCACCGCCGCCGCTTTCGTAATCTCCACGCTCCGCAGGGCACGGGGCCAGACCTCCAGCTCTTCCCGGGCCTCCGTCACAAGGCCCGCCCCGACGCCCAGGGCGCTTTCCACGTCGTAGAAAAAGATGTAATCCCATTGCAGATGGGCGGGAATCAGCTCCCGGATGGAGCCGGTGACGTCCCGCATATTGGGCGGAACGCCGTTGGTCTCCACGAAGCGGATTTCAAAGCGGAACTGGTCCGCGTACTCCGTCACCTCCGCCTTCTGACCGGACCAAATCTCGGCGGAGCTTTTCACCAGGGCCACGGTGGTGACGTCCGAGCCCAGCAGCTTCACCCGGACGCGGCTCCGGCGGGTATCCAGGTCCTTTCCCTCGTCCACGGGGATGCCCAGGGTTTCCTCCCAGTACCGCAGGCCCCAGGTGGCGGTCTCCACGCAGAGCTGGGCCAGGGCGCCGTCCCTGGCGGACCAGAGGTCCAGCAGCTCCGGCTCCAGGGCCTCCTGGATGTCCCGGAACTCCGCCGAGCCCGCCAGGAAGGCCGGATACCGGGCGACAAAGGGTCTCAAACCACCCTCACCTCCTTCAGCACCGGCAAGGTGTCCGCCGGGATGGTCAAATTTTCCGTCCCGCCGTTCAGGGCCAGGGCGGTGTAGTCCACCACGCCGGGAATGGACAGCAGCAAAAAGGCGACCCGGTTGAACAGCAGGGAGTAGGCCCCCGCGTCCATGGCTTCAAACTGCAAGTCCACGCTGCCGCCAAAGGCGGAAGCCGCCGTGGCGCGCAGATATTCCGTCACCGCCTCCTCCAGCGCTGCCCGAACGGTGGACGCGTCCGCGCCGCTCTCCAGGGTGACGGAGGCCTCCACCGTGACCTCCAGCGTTTTCGCGGCCTCCACCGTGACGGAGGGCCCAATGGGGCGCTCCTCCTCGATGTGGGCCGCGCAGGCGCTGACCGCCGCCGCCGTGGCGGGCTGGAGGTCCTGGTCCGCCACAATGACCTTCACCGTGCCGGGGCCGTTCCACTTGCTGACAATCCGGGCCGCCCCGATGCCCTCCACCTCCTTGGCCCAGCGCTGGTAATGCCAGGGATTGCCGGAGGTGGCGGGCTTGCGCATCCGCTCCAGGTACCGCCCCAGCAGGGCCCCGTCCGTTTCCGGGTCCGCGCCGCCGTCCGCCGCGCTGTTGGTAAAATCGGAGACGCCGCTGTAGTTCCGCAGGGCCGTCACGATCTCCCCGGCGGCGATGTTGTACGCGTCCCCGGGCTCCGCGGCAAGCAGCGTTCCCTCCCCGGCCCCGTCCCGGAGCGTAACGGGGGCCTCCAGGTAGAAGGCCAGGCCCGAGGCCGTGTAATAGACCGCCCCGGCGGGGATGGCCGCGCCGTCCGCCCCCGTAAAGGTGACGCCGCACCGCGCTTTCGTCCCGGCCTTGCGGACGATGCCCACGGTCCCCGCCTGTTTATCAATGTACGGCCCGCTGGTCTCATCCACGTAAAACGCGGGAATCAGCGCGTCGAGGCTGTGGTACGCTTCGCTGATCTCCTCCGCGGCGGCGGCGATGATATCGTTTGTGAAACTGCCCTCCCGGGTCTGGAGGTCCGTTTTCAGCCGTCCCAGAATACGTCCCCGGATTTTTTCCGGCGTCATGTCCTCATACATAAACCTGCACCTCCCCGTAAATCGTCTCCACCTCGCAGGAGATGGTCAAATCGTCGCCTTGAAACGTCACGTCCGCTTGCCGCACCGCCCGGATATAAGGGTTGATTTGCAGGGCCTCCCGCACATAGCGGGCGGCCTCGCTCCGCTTTACCGCCGGGGTGAAGGACTTGCCGATCAGGCTCTCCACCTCGCTGCCGTAGTCCCAGGAATAAACGCTGAAATGAAACCGGGCGGTCATCAGCGTTTTCCAGATCCACACCTTCACCGCCTCCGCCCCGGAGACCACCAGGGGCTTCCCGCCGGAGAACACCGGCGTGCCTTTTTCAAAATCCCAGGCCGCCTCTTTGCACAGCGGCAGCCGCCGGGGCTCCGCCGCTGCCTCCGGCTGCACGATGGGGAAGATTCCGCTCATCCCGCCTTCACCACCTTATCCATTAAATAGAACGTCTGGTCGTCCTCCGTCAGCAGCAGCACCTCGTCCCCGGCCTTCAGCACCGGCTCCGCCTGAGCGGCCAGGCAGCGGGGCGTATTCAGCGTGCCGGAGCTGACGGACATGGAGCTGTGGGAGCCGTAGCCGCAGGAGGCCTGGATGGACAGATTCCCGTTTACCCCGGAGCAGTCCAGCTCCAGCAGCTCCTGGTGTCCCTTTACCAGCCGGTGGGAGATGTAGAACCGCTCCGCCTCCTGGATAGTCCCCGCCACGTCCACCTTCAGCGGGTCCGCCTCCAAAACGACGCCCAGGCGCAGGTGGATGGGCCCCATGGGCCCCTTGGGCTTTGCTGTCTCCCGCATTATGGAGACGAGCTCGCTGTACGCGTTTCCCTGCATATGTTCACTCCTTCGGTAGGCTCCCCGCCGCCTGCCCGTCCATCAAATTCCGAAAGTCCAGCGTCACCTTGGTCTGGTAGACGCCCCGCCGGACCGTGTGGCTGTCCGCCGTAATCCAGAACAGGCCGTCCACGCCGGTGACAGGCTCGTGGACCGCCACGGCGTTGCCGGTGATGAGCTTCACGTTTCCCAGGCACTGGGCGGTGATGGTGGTGGAGATTCCGTTCTGCTCCAGGATATCCCGGGCGGCGGTCTCCGGGTTCTCCTTTTCGCTGGCCCGGATGGCCTTTTGCATAAGGCCGTAGAGGGCCACGTAGTTCTCCGGGCTGTCGTACTGGGCCACCTTTTTGAATTTATCGTCGTCGTAGACCGCCACGCGGTTGACCATGCGCTCGATGCTCTCCGCCGACCGGCAGGAAAGCAAGTTGCTCCCCGGAACCAGCCGGATGCTCTCAGGGCCCACGGCCTTCTCCACCACGGTCAGGTGGTTGGAGCGGAAGCGGATTTGATACTGCTTTCCCGTCTGCTCCGCCGCCAGGGTGTACATGGTCTGAATGATCTGGTAGAGGCTCACCCCCAGGAAGTTCCGGCTCAGGGGTACCCCCGTGGCCGCCAACTCTCCGCAGGGGACGCCGAACTCTCCGCAGAGCTGGGCCGTGACGGCCTCCGGCGTCTGCTTGCGCACCGCCATATAGGTGCTGTTCCGCTTTAAGTACAGCCCGTTGTCCAGGGCGGAGCAGTCAACGGTCTTTCCCAGGCTGTCCCGGTTCCGGGAGACGATATGCCCGGAGAACAAGATATCCGCGTCCTTATAGAGCCGCGCCATGCCCCCCAGCTCCGCCAGGGCCTCCGGCAGGACGGAAAAGCTCAGCTGCCGGGCGCAGTCCTTATAGCTTCCGCTCCAGGTTTTGGCCTGGACCTTCTCCGTCACGTGTTCCGTTTTTGCCCCGTCCAGGGACCAGGTGCGGATTTTCAACAGGTCGTTGTATGCCATTTCAATCTCTCCCCGGCGGATGTGTCCAACTTGGACACATTCCCTATCACAAGCTCCCCTTGTCCGGCAGCTTCACCACCTGGCCGGGGAAAATGAGGTTCGCGTTTTTAATGCCGTTGGCCTCCGCCAGCTTCCAGGCGAGGGCCCCGTCCCCGTAGGTCCTCCGGCAGATGCCCCAGAGGGTGTCCCCCTTCACCACGGTGTAGGAGCCCTCCTCCTTTTTCTCCTGGGGCGCGGCCCGGCTCAGGTTGCCGGTGTCCTGGTTGACCTCGGTGCTCTCCTCCTGAAGCTCCCGGTACTGCCGCAGCTCCAAAGTCACGTACACATCCCCCGTGCCGTCCCGCTGCCCGTGCTCCACGGGGCCCAGCAGCACCGGCAGGTTCACCGGCGTGTCCGTGGCGATGAAGCGCAGCACGTCGCCGTTATTGGACCACTCCACCAGACGGTCTACCACGGTATAGGGCTCCCCGGTCCAGCCGCTGGTGGTGTAGTTCCGCTCCGAGGAGGGCAGCAGAAACTCCAGCCGCTGGTTGAAGAGCTTCCGCAGCCCCGGCAGGTTCACCTGCCCCGTCTCCGCCATGTCCAGGGTTTCCACGCTCCGCCCCTCCGCCACGGTGAAGCCCGGCGGCGTCACCGGCATGATGAGCTCCTGGTTCGTTTTGACGTTGCGGAAAATGATCTGCATGGCTATTCCTCTCCTCTCAGCATCGCCTCCCGGAGCGTTCTTGCCAGGCTTTCGGCGATCTGCTCCACGCCGTCCCCGTCTCCGCCCTGGACGACGATGGAATCCACCTGCACGGTCACGTGTACGTCTCCGCCGCCCCGGTTCTCCGCCGGCGGCTCCACCCGTTCGCCCTGGTGAAGCAGGGCGGGGAAGTGATCATAGGGCGCGGCGGACAGGCCAAACGCGAACCTGCCTTCCGCTTCCAGGGGTTCCGGCCCAGGGAAAGGCGGGATGCGGTCCATGGTCCGGGCCTCCGCCGCCGTCAGCACCCGCTCGCCCTGGTGGAGCAGGGCGGGAAATTCGTTGTAGGGCACGTAGTCCAGGCCCACGGCGTACTGTCCCGGCCTGTTCCGCCCCTTCCCGGCCCAGCCGCTGGCGCCGCCGGCGTCCACCAGCATGGGGTCCACGGTTTGGCCGTATTTATCCACATAGGAAACCGCTCCGGTCCGCTCATCCATGGCAGTGGTGTAGGTAAAGGCAGCTCCAGCCGCGCCGCCCTTGGAAAAGGCGTTGTTCATCCTCCAGGCGTCCGTGGCGGAAACCATTGCCTTCGTCAGCTCCCGGGTGGCGTCAATTTGCTCGACCTGCATATCCACCTGCTTCTGGGCCCACTCGCTGGACTCGTAAGCGGCGGTGGCCAGGGCCTCGGCCTCCTCCCGGAGGTCCACCATCTTCTGCCCGGCCTCCAGGCTGCCGTTTTCATAGGCTTGGTTCGCCTCGGAAAACTTCTGGGAAAGCTCCTCCAGCTTCGCCGCGTCCTCCTCGGAAAAAACGGTAGCCTCTTTATCCAGGGTCCCCGTCAGCACCGCCTCCAGGGCCTCCCGCTGGAACTGGTCCCGGAGGTTTTCACCATAAGCCTGGACCTCGCCGCCAATGGCCGAGAGCTCCGCCAGCTTGTCCCCCAGGGCGCCGCCATAGGCGGCGATATCCGCCTCCTTGGACTCCTTCCGCGCTTCGTTGTAGGCGTCGCCTCCGGCGGCGTCCACGTTCTCCTTCAGCCCCTGGAGCGTGCTGTCCAGGCCCTCGGTGGACTTGGACTGAATCTCCATCATCCCGGCGTAGAGCTTTTCAAACTGGGTCAGGATCACGTCGCTGACATAGCTGCCGGAAAGCTCCCCCTTGGAGATCTGGCTGTACACGTCCCCCACGCTCACGCCCTGGTCGTCCGCCAGCCACTGGAACACGGAGAAGCCCCGCTCGTTCAGCGGGTTCAGGTACTCCAGCGTGGCCTTGTCGCTGGACTGCATCCGGCCCAGGTACGTGGCCACGGTCCCGATGTCCCCGGTGGAGAGGCCCAGGGCCGCCCCGGCGTCGCCTACCTTCGTCAGAGTGGGGATGATGTCGTCCACCGCCGTGCCGAAGCTCAGCATGGTCTTGGAGATGCCCACCAGGTCGTCGTAGAGGAACGGCGTGGTGTTGGCGGTGTCCAGCACGTCTTTCAGAAAGGCGCCGGACTGCTCCTCGCCGCCCAGCAGGGTGTTGAAGGACAGCTTCGTGGTCTCCCGCCCCGCCGCCAGGGTGGAGCCGGAGGACAGCCGTTCCGCCGTGGCGGTGTTAGTGTCCTCATAGAGGCCCCGGTAGTAGTCCTTGAAGGCGTCGTCCCGCTCGGTGAAAATCTGGGTCGCTCCATTGATTGCGCCGATACCGGCCCCGGCGGCGGCGCCCAAGGCCGTGCCAATGCCGGGCACAATACTGCCAATCGCCGCACCCGACGCGGCACCGGAAGCAATCCCGGAGGCAAGGTCTGCCATCGGTTTTCCGATGGCGCTCTCAAGAGCGGCTCCGGCAAACTGAGAGAGCGAATCACCCGCCATTTTGAAAAGCCCGGCTGTCCCAACCTTCTGGACGATGCTCCCGTCGGATACGCCTGCCGGGAGGCTGCCGGATACGCCTTGCGCTACACCGGCGCCATCCATTTTCCGAACCTCATCAGAAAGGGCGCGGATCTCCTTCACGGTGTTCTTCGCTTCATCAGCGTATCCTTTGGCGGAAACCGTCAGGTCATTGTATTCCTCCCGCAGCCGCTCAAAGGTCAGCCGGTCGGCTTCGTCCCCGCTCTTCTTAAAGGCCTTCGACGCCTCGTCCATGGCCCGCTTGACCTCCAGAGCCTCCGCGGACGCCTCCGCAGACCGCTTTGTGAGGTCCCTATATCTGTCACCAAGCTGCTGGCCTTTTCTTGAAAGCTCCTCCATAGCCTTGGAACAGCCTTGGGACGTGCTGGTGATGGTCTTCAGCTTTGCGTCGATATCGGTCTGCAGCTTCATGACAATTGAGATATCACTCGCCACAGGCTTCACCTCCTGTTGACAATTTTTCGCGGAACTGCTATATTGAAATCAGCCATTGAAGGGGGGGATGGAGTTGACAGCTTTCCTGACGGTTTGTGCGCTTGCGGGCATTGCGCTCGGCGGTTACTTAATATACCTGGTATCTGGTGAACTCCGCCCGAGCAGTACAGCGGTCGGCATGAAGCAGCGATATGCCCGGGAGGACCGCGACACACGCGTTCTCTTCTGGTTCCTCGCGGCCACGATGTTTGTTTCTTCTCTGGTATGTCTGTTTCTTATACCGATGCTATAGGACTTGCCGCCCTCCCGCCTGGGAGGGCGGTTTTTTTACCACCAGAAGCCATCGCTTCTTCTCTCCGCCTGGTAGGCGGCGAACACCCGGATAACCTCCGTCCACCCGTCCCGCGCCTCGTACAGGGCCTTTAAATCCCGCAGCCCCCAGCCCTTGGCGGCGAACAGGTAGTACAGCAGGGACAATCCCGGGTCGTCCGCCGCCTCTAGGCGTTTTTTACCTCGGCAAGGGTCCGGCGGAGATAGCCGGAGAGCTTCTGAATCTCAATGTGCAGCTCGTCGATCTCTCCGGCGAACAACCGGGCCTTGATGGCGTCCAGCGGCGTCACAATGCCCTTTTCGGAGTCCAGCAGCCGCTTATCCCGGAAATCCGGGTCCTTGCAGCCGTACAGCACGGCGGACAGCGCCTGGTCTTCCCGGGGTTTGTCATAGAGCTGACGGGTCTCGTTGTAGGTCATGGCCCGCAGGGTAAAGACCACCGGCTCCCCGGCCAGCTCCGTCAGCCGTTTCACCTCCACCTGTTTCTCCGGCAGAACCCTCCGCACATCCGGCAGCTCCGGCCGCAGCAGCAGGTCCAGCACGCTTACTTTTTTCTCGTTTTCCATATACTCCTCCTTGTATTACACCGGCGGCGCCACTTCATCCAGGTACTCGAACCCGGTAGCCTGGAAGGGAACCGTCGTGCTTCCCGCCTTGCCGGCGGCGAAGTCCATCAGGGTCTGCTCGTCGTAGTTCATGCCGTAGACGGCCACGCGCTCCGCGCCGTAGGCGTCCGGGTCCGCCAGCTTGGCAACCAGGCTCCGCCGCACATCGTGGCCCTTGGCGGCGGCGTTTGCGTCGTCCGCCCCCCGGCTGTAGACCTTGTGCAGAGTCATGGAGCCGGTGATCTTGACGCCGACCAGCTTCCGGTCCTCCGCCATCTGGCCGCACATATTGATGGGGTCGAAATTTTTTGCCATCTTCAGCTGAAAGGCGGAGATCTCCGCAATTTCCCTGCCGTCCGCCCACACGGTGCCGAAGGTCCCATTCATGGCCCGGGAGCCATTTTCAAAAGCCATATCAAAGCCTCCTTCTTACAGACTTACAGATAAATCTTGATACGCACGTCCTCGATAGCGTCAATGGGCCGGATATCCACCGCCAGAAACACATACGTCCCGGTGTTGGCCTCCCGGATCTGCTGCTCCGTCATCTCCGCCGTGGCCACGCCCACGCTCTGGAGGTATGCGTCCTGCTCCTCCACGTCGATGTCGCAGGAGAAATTGTCCTCGATCAGCTGGTCCTTCGCCAGGGCCTGAAGGTACAGCTTCACGGCGGTGATAAGCAGCAGCTTGTTGTCATAGCTGTTCTGGAACTTGCCGATGTAGTTGTCCTGAATCGCCAGCCGCAAATCCCACTGCAAAAGGTCCAGCAGCTCCACGATTTTGATTTTCCGCCACACCTCGGACCGCCCCGTGGTATTCGTCAGGGAGTTCACGCCCCGGCCCAGCTTTACCTTCTCCCCGTCGTGGGTCAGGATGAGCTCGCCCCGGCCCACGGCCTCGTCCTCCTCCAGGGCGGAAAGGCGGTGGATGTCCTCCACCTCCGGCAGGGCGGCGTAGGTGACGGACTGCTTCATAGGCGTCCCGGCGATGAGCCCCGCCACCCGGCCGCAGTACCCGGCGGCGTCAAACACGTCCCCTCCCACCTGGATGCCGGCGGCGGTGAAGTTCACCACCCCCTCGCTGCCCGCGGCGGTGTGGGGCAGGACGGCCTTGAAGATCACGTGGTCGTCCTGCCGCTTTTGGATAATCCACTCCTGGAGCACGGCGGCCTCCGCCCCGCTCAGGTCCGCCGGGCCCGCCAGATAGTCAAACTTCTGGGTGCCCAGCCACCGCAGGGCCGCGGCGCCGCTGCCGGGCCGTGGCTCCTCCGGCGTAGACTCACCGCCCTCCGCCTGGGCCCCTGTCCCGCTCTCCAGCGTGTCCTCCGCCCCCAGGCAGTACACCAGCACCTTCCGGGGCGGGTTCACCCCGCCCTTGAACACACGCCGGACGGCGTTCTGGTTCTCCTTTCCCAGCTTTTCAGGAATCTGGCCCGTGGAGGTCAGGGACCAGGCTTCCCCGGCGGTCAGCGCGTCCCGCAGGATCAGCGCCGCCACGCCCTTCTGGCTCCGGGCAATCGCCGTCTGGGCCCGCTGCTGAAACAGAATGGTCAGCGTGGGCATCGTCAATTTATCACTCATGTGTCATTCTCCTTTTTCACTCGAACCTGCAGTTCGAGGTTTTGCATCAGCTCATAGAGCTCCGGCCCGACGAAATCGGCCCGGTCCAGGGTCAGTGCCAGAGTCAGCGTCACCACGGCGCAGTCGAAGAAGGAGGTATCCGCCTCTATGCTTTGAACCTTCGGGGCCCGGTCCTTCACCCGGATATACCCGGCGGCAAAGGCCCCCATGACCAGCAAAGACCGCAGGTCCAACACGGGCAGATGGGAGGCGTGGACCTCATCCACCGTGGAAAAGGTGGTGATCTTGATCTTGTACAGGAGATCCACGCCGCTCATTCCGTGACTTAGCGGGTCGAAGCCCAGCTTCACAAGCTCCACCATATTGCTGGGCCGCTCAAAATCCCTGGGCGCCAGGTCCGTGTAGACCTTCTCGCCGGGGAACGCCTCCTTCAGCCGCTCCACGACCGCCCCGGTAATATCAGCCGGGAGGATGGTTCCTTCTCTCATAATTTCAGCTCCGTCACCGTCAGCCGCCGCAGGAAGTCCTCCGCCTCCTGGACGGCGATTTTTTCAAACTCCGCTTTGGCCTTGCTATAGAAGTCCAGGCCCCTCACACGGGTCATTCTGGCCCGGGGCTGGTAGCGCTTCGCCCGCCCGGAGGGGCCCCGGACCTTATGCCCGCTGGAGAGGAAGTTGGTCAGGGCCCCGGCGTTCAGCCTCTGGCGGTCCCTGTAGCCGGCGGCCACCTCTACGGAGTCCGCCCGCACGGCCACATAGCCCCGCCCGGACCCCACATGCGGGTTCTGCCAGCGCTTCACCCGGCCCCTGGAGTCATGAAGCCCGGAACGGTCTACCGCCTGCCGGACTTCTCCCTGGACCCGGCCGCCCAGCCTCTCCAGCATCACTTCCTTCAGGCCGGGAAGCTGGTTAATGGTTTCCTGCCAGCGGTCCCAGAACGCCTTCCAGCCTCCGGTGTCAATTGTAAACTCCTGCACTAACAGTCCTCCGTTCTCCGAATCTCGTACTCGTTCTTGTAACGGTCCAGCTCATGGGGAATCCGCACCAGGAAGTGGCGGTCCCCTATAAGTACCCAGCTGTCCGGCTTCAGCGACACCACCTTCGGCGTCACCAGCACCAGGTCCCCCGTCACCTCGGCGTGAGGGTCCAGCTGTTCATGGCCCACGTACTTCTCCGTCAGGATGCCGGGGAAGCGGCAGCCCTGGGTTTCCATGTCCGCGTCCTTGATGCAGTCCACCAGGTCGCACAGCGCCGCCTGCACCACCTGGAAGCCGGGATCTCCGTCCACGATGGAGGTGAGGAAACAGAACTGCCCCCGCCAGAGGAAGGAGTGGACAATTGTCAGCTCCGGATTCCGCCGGAGAGTGAAGGTGACGCCCCTGGCGCCGATGCCGACGGAGGAGAAGAGATTCTTCCTGGTATCCTGCTCCGCTGCCGCCCAGGTACTGCGCTTAACTTCCCAGGCGTAGACGTTGGCCTCCGGGTAGTAGAGCAGGCTCTGAACCTGGACGCGCTCCTTCAGATCGCTTCCTGTTGTCATGACGGCTCACCCTCCTCGGGGTCGGATGTGTCCTCGCCGTCAAAAACTCCGCTCCGGTCGGGACCGGCTTTGCCAGTCCCTCCCACCGCTTCGTTTCTTCCGGCTCTCCCCACCGCAAACGCTTCGCTGGTTTGCGGCGGGGGCCCCTCCGGTTCCGTCAGCTTCATCTGGTTCAGCAGCCGCCGGAAGGCGGGGTTCTCCGATGAGACGGCGCCCACGAAGAAGACGTCCCGCTGGTCCCAGCTGTCCAGGACCAGGTAATTCACGCACAAATCATACTGGGCCCGGCGGGGCGTGTCCTCCGGCGGCTCCCGGACCCCCGCCTGGGTCATGTAGCCCACGGCGGCGTCATACAGGACCGCAAGAAGCCCCTCTTCCTCCGGCGAGAGCCCGTCCAGGCGGCAGAAGGCCAGCAGCGTGACCTTTCGCGACTCCGGCACCCCCACGCCTTAGTCCTCCAGCGGCCGCAGGAACCGGGCGGAGGCCCACCCGGTCCGGCCCCCGGCGTCCACCAGTTCCCAGCCAGGGACCGCCGCGCCCCTGGGCAGGTCCAGCGCCAGGACCTCCATGCCGTCGGGCAGGACCTCCAGCACGTCATAGTTCAACGCGGGTCCCGCCCGGAGGTTCAGCCCCTTGGGGGACCGGACCACCGCCCGGCGGCCCTCCGGTTTGGAATCCCCCTCCGGCACGGCTTGGTCCTCGGGGAGGCTGTCCCCCTCGGGAACAGCCCCGGTTTCCAGGCCAGATTCAGGGGCTTCCGGCGGAACGGCCGCCGCCTCACCCGGAACCGCGGGCGGAAGTTCTTCAGCAGCGGGGACGGTCGCTTCAGGAGTCTCCAGCATGGGTTCCGCTTCGCCCACGAGGCCGGGCTGCTCCACCGGGGCCGCTGCCGCCGTCTTCCCCCTCGGTGCCTTCGTGGTGCCTTTCGTACTCTGTTTCGCCATTGCGTCCTCCTTTCTCAGCCTTCGGCGCCGGTGCCGCCGCGGGCAGCCAGCGTAATGAAGGGGCTGCGCGCCTTGGTGCTGTTCTTGATGGTCAGGGTGGAGTCCGTTTTGGGCGCGCCGTTGCAGCGGTATACCATGCGGAAGCAGTTCTGGTCCGTCAGGAACTCCACATGAACGGACCAATCCTGCCGGGCGGTGCCCTTGGTCAGCAGGATGTACTGGAAGGGGTCGATCAGGTTGATGTCACCCGCCGCGCCCAGGGCGGAGCAGCTGTCATCGAACAGCACCGGCTTGTTCAGCACCCGCTGGGTGTCGAAGTTGCCAAGGCCGCCCTCCGGGTTCCACAGGAACTTGGCGGCCTCGCCGTTCTGGATGGAGAGGTAGGGCAGAAGTTCCTCCGCGTCGGGGTGCATCAGCCACACGAGCCGCTCCCGGTTCCGGGGCATGGCCCTGGCCTGCATCTTGATGGCGTTGGTGCCCAGGAAACTCCCGGCGGCCTGGCCGGGCTCCGTGTCCACGGTGATAAGGGCCTTGGATTTGAGGAAGCCTTTGGGCTTGCCCTCGCCGTCCCCGGCGATCACGCCGGAAACCAGCAGCCGTTCCGCCGCCAGGGCGAAGGCCGTGCCGAAGAAGCCGGTCATGAAGGCGGCGTCCGTCAGCATTTCGTCGGTGGCGTAGGCAATGCCCATCATCTTCTCCAGGTCCATCTTCATTTCCTTGAGCTGGGGCTTGCTGGCGGCTACCGTGGCCCCCTCCGCCGCCCAGTACATCTGCACGCCGCCGAACACGGAGGCGGAGATATCCGTCTCGTCCGCGCTGACCCAGCGCATGGAGTTGGCGGGGCTGGAGCAGGTGTAGCGGTCCAGCCGGTTCAGGAGCTCACTGTGCTGCACCGCGCTTTCGATAATGGTCCCGGCGAAATCCTCCTGGAGGGCAAAGCCGCCGTCCGCCCCGGTACCCTCATTGGCGCCCAGGACCGCGTTGTTCACCTGGATCAATCGCTTGTCCGCCGTGTGGCTCTTGGCCACCGCCACGATGGCCTGGAGCTGTTCGCCAAGGCTCTGGAAGGGGCGGGCGCCGTCCTTGGGCTCGCCGCCGCTTTTCCCGTCATGCAGAAGGCCGTCGTATCCGCCCACCGGCTCCGCCCCCGCTCGGCTGGCCTCCAGGCTCCGCTCCAGGGACTGGATATTTTTGTTGATTTCCTCCATCTGGTTGGTGATGTCGTCCAGCCCGTCGAGATTGT
>CAMXKT010000015.1 GCA_947244595.1 uncultured Oscillibacter sp.
CCGCCGAGTCCATGCCCATCATGACCGACTGGAAAGAGCGCTTCATCGAGGCCTATGACATCGAGTTCTGCAAGTGGGTGGAGTCCGTCCACGCCGGCAAGCTCACCGGGCCCTCTTCCTGGGACGGGTATGTGGCCTGCGTGGCGGGCGACGCGCTGAACGCCTCCCGGGGGACCTCTCAGTTCCTTAAGGTGGAGACCATGGAGAAGCCCGAGCTCTACAAGTAATTTCCAAAATCGGATACATCGAATCCCCTAAAATGGCGGAGGACCGGCGTAAGCCGGTCCTCCGTAGGCTGGCGAAAAAGTATTTTCACCAGCCTGCAAGTTTTCAGAACCCGTAGGATGTTCTGAAAACTTTTGATTTTAATAGTGCAGGAAACCCCTCCTGGGTTTCCCGCACACACCCTTCCTTCCCGTTGAATCGGATGTTCCCTTTCAACAAAATGGCGGAGGACCGGCGTAAGCCGGTCCTCCGTCCCCCTATAGAAACTATAGAAACAGTGCCAGGAACTCCACCTTCGTGGCGCTGGTTCTACCGTGAAACGCCCCCTGGGGGCTTTTATTTTTCTCTCAGCTGTTCCATCCGCTCGTTGGTCCAGACCACTTGGTTCCGGCCGAAGCGCTTGGCGTCGTAAAGCATGGCGTCCGCCATTTTCAGGTAGGTGTCGTAAGAGGACTCCAACTTGGGCAGGACGGTGATGCCGCCGATGCTGATGGTCACCCATTGGGAAACCTCCGGGTTGTGGGGGATGTGCAGGTCCTCCACCGCCTGGCGGACTCGCTGGAGATGGGCGAAGTCGTTTTCCGCGCCGCCGCCCAGGATCAGGGCCACGAACTCCTCCCCGCCGTAGCGGGCGAAAAAGTCCGTACCCCGCCGGAGCTTGGAGGCCGCCGTCTGAGCCACGGCCTTGATGACCTTGTCCCCGGCGGGATGGCCGAAGGTGTCGTTGTAGACCTTGAATTTGTCGATGTCAAACATGCAGATGGAGAGGGGCACGCCCAGGCGGACGGCGTCCTGCCAGCGCTTGCCGCTGACGGAGTCGTAGCGCCGCCGGTTGGGTACGCCGGTGAGCTGGTCCACCGTGGCTTCCCGCTCGATCTGCGTGCGGTAGCGGTAGAGATTGATATGGGTATGTACCCGGGCCCGGACAATGGCGGGATGAAACGGCTTGGTGATGTAGTCCACGGCCCCCAGGGTCAGGCCCTGTTCCTCATGCTGAATGTCGTTGAGGCTGGTGATGAGGATGACCGGCGTGTGGCGGAGGATGATCTCCTCCTGGAGCATTTTCAAAAGCTGGAAACCGTCTATGCCCGGCATGATGACATCCAGGAGAATCAGGGAATACTCCCCGACCTTTGCCTGCTGCAGGCCCTCCTCGGCGGAGTTGACCACGGTGATCTCATAATCCGGAGCCAGAATGGAACTGAGGAAGTTCGCCTGGACAGGACTGTCGTCAATGATCAGAATTTTCTCCACAACAGATTCCTCCCATCATGGATGCGGCTTCGCGGAGCAGGTTTCGCCGCGGTGGAAGATAGCCGGATATCCTTACTAGAGCGTCATTATATCAAATATTTCCGAAAGAAGGAAGGGCTAACTTGACAAATTTGGAAAATATTTTTTCCAGGAGCCGGAAGAGCAGAATTTGGACCGCCCTCCGGAATGAAAACCGCCCGACGGCTGTGAGAAACCGCCGGGCGGTCTTTATTTCTGGGTGGGGTCGGCCTCGGTGGAGCTGGGAACAGGGTGTTCCTTGTGCTCCACCATGGCGCGGATAAGCTCCACCGTGCCGCTGAGCCCCAGGAAGCTGCTGTTGACGCAGAAGTCATAGCTGTCCACGGCGCCCCAGCGCTGGGAGGAGTAGTACTCATAGTAGGAGGCCCGGCGCTTGTCGGTTTTGCTGATCAGGGCCTTGGCCTTCTCAGGGGTCAGGTTCTGCCGCTTTGCCACCCGGCGGATCCGGTCTTCCAGAGGGGCGTGGATGAACACGCTGAAATGGTCCGGGTTCCCCGCCAGGGCATAGTCCGCGCAGCGGCCGATGATCACGCAGGGGCCCTGCCCGGCGATGTTGCGGATGGTATTGAAGGTGGCGAGATAGACCTGCTGCTCCAGGGAGTCCCCCGCGCCGGTGCCGGGCAGGGCGAACATGTAGGAGTCCATGGCAATGGAGTAGAGCAGGCTCTTGGGCCGTTCGTCGAAGTTCTCCAGGATCTTTTCGCACAGGCCGCTTTTCTTGGCCGCCTCCCGGAGGATCTCCTTATCGTAAAAGGGAATGCCCAGTTCCTTGGCCACGCGGATGCCCACTTCCTTGCCGCCGCTGCCGAACTGTCTTCCGATGGTGATGATGGTCTTCATAGCGGGACCTCCTTTCCGGTTGCTTTTATTATACTCCGTTTTTTGGGAATCGTCAAATAAAAAACGATCCCCCGGCCAGGGACCGGGCGTGAAAAAAAGGGGAACGGATCTCTCCGTTCCCCTCCGCTTGCGCGGCTGAAATGCGCGCTTATCCCTTGTCCCGGACATACCGCATGATATCCCCCACCTCGCAGTCCAGTATCCTGCAAAACATCTCAATGGTGTGGGTGCTGACACTTTCGTTTCTCTTGAGCCTGGTGATCTGCGCAGGGCTGACGTTGTATTTTTTTATCAGGGCATATTGAGATATCCCCTTTTCCTTCATGACCCTCCATAAACCATCGTAAGAAATCATAGCATTCAAGCCTCACCTTCTGCTTGAATGTTAAATGAAAATGGTATATAATAATATTAACCAATATCGGTTAATATTATTCGAAACTGGAGGACATGAAATGGGAGGACTGCTGACTCTGATCGGGGCCGCCGGCTTTATCGGGTATTTGATTTGGCTGGTTGTGTGTATCCGAAACTGGGACTCCAAGATCCCACCGGTGATCGGGATGCTGCTGAGCGTGGTGATGCTGCTGGGCGGGCTGGCATGGATATCGGAGGCGGACCGGCCGAAGGAAAATGGGTCGGAAGGTGTGAGCGCTGAACAGGAGGCGCTAAAAGAAGAGACGGACGCCGCTCCGGGAGGCGAGAACTCCTCCGATGACAGCCAGGTGATTTGGTACGTCGATTATTACTTGGACAATTTCCAGCAGCCTACGGATGAATGGTATATTACGGCCCCCGCGTTTCCCGGAACCTCTGACCGCGCTGACCGCAATGACCCAGCAGACAAAGATCTGTCTGTCGTGGTTCGGGTGAACCGCTACGATGAAATTGCCTTTGTCCTGTATATGAAAAATGTCAATGCTCCGTTGAGTACCCGCGAGGATGAACCGTACTACATCACCATGCGGACCCCCGACGGAGTGGACCATTCAATGAGCGGAACAATGTACAGCAGCGAACGTCATTTGTGCATTGATGTAGAATATAAAAGTGCCGTACTGGACGCCATGCGAAGCGGCGGGACCATCAGTTTCTATATTGAGAGCGCGGTCTTCCAGCCAGAAAATTATTTGTTCTCCATCGACACAGACGGTTTCGACAGCGTATATCAGTCTCAGGCCGGGGGCTGACCCGGCAGAAAGGAGATTGCCCTATCAGAACATAGAACGAGGGCGGAGCCTTCCGGCTCCGCCTCATGCTTTGGGTGCTTATTCCTTCTCGAACACGTCCTTGCCCATCTCGCAGATGGGGCAGACCCAGCTCTCGGGGACCTGGTCCCAAGGGGTGCCGGGGGCCACGCCGTTGTCGGGATCGCCCACGGCGGGGTCATAGACATAGCCGCAGGGGCACACATACTTGTCCATAGGTCAATCCTCCGAATTTGACAAATTATTTGAAGAACCGCTCCAGCAGGCCCTTGAAGGCCCTGCCGTGACGGGCCTCGTCCCGGGCCATCTCGTGGACGGTGTCGTGGATGGCGTCCAGGTTGTACTGCTTGGCCAGCTTCGCCAGGGCGAACTTGCCGGCGGTGGCGCCGTTTTCGGCCTCTACCCGCATTTCCAGATTTTTCTTGGTGCTGGTGGTCACCACGTCGCCCAGGAGCTCCGCGAACTTGGCGGCGTGTTCGGCCTCCTCATAGGCGGCCTTCTCCCAGTACAGACCGATCTCGGGATAACCCTCGCGATGAGCCACGCGGGCCATGGCCAGATACATGCCCACTTCGGTGCACTCGCCGGTGAAGTTGGCGTTCAGACCGTCGATGATTTCCTTCTGGACCTCGGCGGGGACGTCCGCGCCGAAGGTCTTGCCCACGCCCACCACATGCTCGGCGGCCCAGGTCATATCGGCCTTCTGCTCGGTGAACTTGGAACCGGCCACGCCGCACTGGGGGCACTTCTCAGGGGCGGTATCTCCCTCGTGAACATAACCGCAGACAGGGCAAACCCACTTTTTCATACTAGAAATCCTCCTTAGAAATTTTATGTAAGTTTGATGCTTTCTTGGCAGTGATATGAGTATAGCAGGTTCTGGGAAATCCCGCTAGTTGCAAATGCCACAAATCAAAAATTTGATGGAAATTTACGGATTTTTTAAAATTGAGGACAGCCCAAGAACAGGAAAAGGCCCGCACTCCCGTGCGGGCCCTTTCTTCAAAGCTTAGTCATGGGGCGTGATCTCATACTTTTGGACTACTTCCTCCAGGCGGTCCAGATAAGGACTCTCGGTGCAGCTCATAGAGGGAGCCTGGTTCTTGAACTTCTCCACGGTCATCATGCTGTCCCGCACCGGGGCGATGGTGCCCGCGCCAGCCACGCAGCCGCCGGGACAGCCCATGCCCTCCAGCAGGTAGCCGTCCCGCTTGCCCGCCTTGGCCATGGCCAGCATCTTCCGGCAGTTTTTCAGTCCGTCGCCGTACTCAATCTTGACCTGCCGCTCCGGGTCAATGTGCTTCACGGCCTCCACCACGGCGGCGGCTACGCCTCCGCCCACGGCGAAGCCCCGGCCCATGCCGGTGCCCTCGTCCATCTCGTCCTCCGGGTTGGCCTGGAGCTTGGTGAAGTCGATGTCCGCCGCGTCGAAGATGCCCAACATCTCCTCGAAGGTCAGCACGAAGTCCACGTCGGAGCGAATGGTCCGGCGGTTGGCTTCCAGCTTCTTGGCGGAGCAGGGCCCGATGAAAACCACTTTGGCGTCCGGGTGGTCCTTCTTCACCATCCGGGCGGTGATGACCATGGGGGTCAGGGCCATGGAGATGTAATCCGCGAACTCGGGGTAGAGCTTTTTGGCCATGACGCTCCAGGCGGGGCAGCAGCTGGTGCCCATCCAGGGCTGCTTGGCGGGGACCTCCTCCAGGAAGTCGTGGGCCTCCTGGATGGTGCACAGGTCCGCGCCGATGGCCACTTCCACCACGTCGTAGAAGCCCAGCACCTTCATGGCGGCGTGGAGCTTGGCGGGGGTGGCGTCCTTGCCGAACTGGCCCGCAAAGGCCGGGGCCACGCAGGCCACCACTTTTTCGCCCTTGCTCAGGGCCTGACAGACTTGGTAGATCTGGCTCTTGTCGGCGATGGCGCCGAAGGGGCAGTTCACCAGGCACATGCCGCAGGAGACGCACTTGTCATAGTCGATCTGGGCCCGGCCCAGCTCGTCGGACTTGATGGCGTCCATGCCGCAGGCGGCGGCGCAGGGCCGCTCGATCTTGCTGATGGCCCGGTAGGGGCACTGGTTGAAGCACTTGCCGCATTTGATGCATTTGTCCTGATCAATGTGGCAGTGTTTGTCTTTGTCCATGTAGATGGCGTCTTTAGGGCAGACGTTCATGCAGGGGTGGGAGATACAGCCCTGGCAGTTGTCCGTGATCCGGAGCTGCTTGGGCGGGCAGGCGTTGCAGGCGAAGGGGATGATGTTCACCAGGGGGTTCTGGAAGTGCTTCTGGGACTTCTCCGCGGACAGCAGGTCCTCGCTGACGGGGATGGTCTCCCCGGCGTAGCGGATATTCAGGCCCAGGGCCAGGCGGACCCGCTCCTCGACGATGGCCCGCTCCAGGAAGACATCCGCCCGGTGATGGGCCACCTCGCCCTGGATCATCTTCAGGGGAATCTGGTCCAGCAGGCGGGGGTCCCCGTTTTCAAAGGCCAGCTTGGCCACCTCTTTGAATACGGTGCGGCGGATGTCGTCCACCGCGCTGTGCACACCTCTCATAGCACTCTCCTCCTATTTTTCAGGCGGCGCGTCCCGCCCGATAATTGTGAAATAAGTAACCATTGGTCCATGCTTATTATAGCCGACGTTCCGTCACTTTGCAAGAGGTTCTTGCTCCCAGGCAACCGATTAAATGGCACAAAAAACGGCGGAAAAATTGTGGAGGAGATAAAAAAATCCGGCGGACGGGAAGGCCCGCCGCCGGCTGCAAAGAGGGAAAAGAAACAGAAAGAGAGGAAATCGTGTCTCCTCCGCAGAGGATGGTATCAGCATACCCGGAAAATTTGAAATCAATCTGGAATTTTTATAAATAAACTGTGAATCTTGTGTCAAATTTTTTCAGGGAGCTTTCAGCCTGGGGCCGTAAAATTGACAAATCCGGGGCGCATGGGATATAATAACTTCCTGTAAACGCCGATTGACCACTTCCCGGCGGCCTGCCGCCGGACCGGATATAGGAGGACCTTTCATGACCTGGAAAGAGAGACGGACCGTCACCATACTGCTGAGCATCGCCGGGGCGCTGTTTTTGGCCCTGCTGATTGTCTTCGGCATGATCTACCGGCAGGGGCGGGAGGAGGCCTTGGCGGAAAAGACCGGCCCCGTTGGGCTCTCCGACAGCGGCGCCCCGGCGGATCCGGGGGCCTACACCGCGCTGCGCTGGTACAACGGCTCGGCCACCCTCTCCTTCGCCCTGGACGAGGACGGGAAGTGGATCTGGACCGACGGGCCGGACTTCCCGCTGAACGACGATACGGTGTCTTCCGTCCTGGAGGCCTTGACGGCGCTGAAGTTCCAACAGGTTCTGCCCGCCGGGGAGGACAAGGCGGAGCACGGCTTGGACACGCCCTCCGCCACCCTCACCGCCACGGCGGGAACGGGGGAACAGAGCCTGATCTTCGGCAAGACCACCACCGACGGGGACAGCTACTACATGTGCATGAACGGGGATGAGTCCACGGTCTACATCGTGGCCGACACCCTGGTGAAGCTGATGCAGACCCCCATCTACGACATGTGCGTTCTGCCGGAGCTGCCGGACCTGAGCGAGGGGAATCTCCGGGCCATCACCATCCAGGGCCCTGTTCCAACGCCGGAGCCGGCGGAGGAGGACGGCGGGGAAGAGGCGGATGAGGAGGAGCCCGAAGAGCCGGAGGAGGAGCCGGAGCGGCCCTCCGTCAGCCTGAACGCCCGGCGCTCCGGCGGGGAGGATCAGCCCGCCCTCTGGTTCGAGGGCAGCGACAACGTCACCGCCGCGCCCCTGATGCAGGACCTGCTCCACGACCTGGCCGCCATGTCCATGGCCAAGTGCGTGGACTATTTCCCCAGCGAGGAGGCGGCGGAGATCTGCGGATTCAGCCCCGCCGACGCCATTTTAAAGGTGGAGTACGCCGCCAATGGGGCGGATCAGACCTTCACCCTCTCCGTGGGGGCCCGGATGCCCGACGAATCCGGGCGCTATGTCCGGCTGGAGGACGGGGCCATCTACGCCCTGGGCACCGACAGCATCGACGCGGTGATGACCATCTCCGTGGCGGGCATGCGGGGCGCGGTCCAGGAGCCCGCCCCGGCGGAGGGCCAGGAGGCGGAATAAGGAGGAACGCCCATGCGGGTGCTGGTGATTGAGGATGAAGTGAGGCTGGCCGCCACGCTCCAGGACCTGCTGGAGCTGAACGGGTACACCGCCGACGTGCGCCACGACGGCGAATCCGGCCTGGACGACGCCCTGACGGGCATTTACGATGTGATCTTACTGGACGTGATGCTGCCCAAGCTGGACGGTTTCACCGTCCTCCGCCGCCTCCGGGAGGCGGGGAACGCCGCGCCGGTGCTGATGCTCACCGCCCGGTCGGAGGTCTCGGACAAGGTAGAGGGCCTGGACCGGGGAGCGGACTACTACCTGACCAAGCCCTTTGACCCCAAGGAGCTGCTGGCCTGCATCCGGGCCCTGACCCGGCGGCAGCCGGAGCTGCGGAACCCGGACGCCCTGGAGTTCGGGGGCGTGCGGCTGGACAAGGGCAGCTTTACCCTCTCCTGCGGGGAGAAATCCGTCCGGCTGAGCCGGAAGGAGTTCGACATCTGCGAGCTGCTGATGCTGAACCGGAACCTGGTGCTGACCAAGGAGTCCCTGCTGCTGAAAATCTGGGGCTACGAGTCCGAGGCGGAGGACAACAACGTGGAGGTCTACATCTCCTTCCTCCGCAAGAAGCTGGCCCACATCGGCGCCAAGGTCCGCATCCGCACCATCCGCATGGTGGGGTACTGCCTGGAGGATGAGAGCTGAAACGCCTGTTTCGTCAAGTGTGAATTCTGACTATCTTACTCCTAGCTTTCTGGGAGTTTTTCACAATCTCCACAAACTTATCAACAAGAGGTGAAGGGGCCTTGATCCGAAAGCTGCGGCTGAAATTCGTGGCCGTCTGCATGGCCATGGTCACCGCCGTGCTGGCGGTGGTCTGCTTCGCCATCTTCGCCGCCCTCCGGGGAAATGTGGAGGACCTGAGCCGTCAGGTGCTCCACCGGGTGATCCAGGAGGCGGACCTCCCCGGCGGGCGAAAACCGGAGGTGGGCGTGGAAATCGGCGGGGACAAGGTATTGCTGCCGTATTTCACCGTCAGCGTCTGGCCCGGCCGCGAGGGAATGTACACCGCTTACGTCACCGGAGGGACTTATTCCGGCTTGGAGGACACGGCGGAGCTGGCCGCCATTCTGGAAGACTGCCTGAGTCAGGGACCGGCCGAGGGAGTCGTCCAGAGCTACAGCCTCCGCTACCTCCGGCAGGATAACGGGCTCTTTCGGAAGCTGGCCTTTGTGGACATGTCCATGGAGCGCCGCCTGCTGCGGGAGATGATGAGCTCGTATCTGGTGATCGCCCTGGCGGCCTTTCTGCTGCTGCTGGGAGTGTCGGCAATTCTGGCCCGGTGGGCCACCGGGCCGGTGGAACGGGCCTGGAGCCGGCAGCGCCAGTTCCTCTCCGACGCGTCCCACGAGCTGAAAACGCCCCTGACAGTGATCCTCTCCAACGCGGAGCTCCTCTCCGCCCTGCCCCTGGAGGAGCGTCCCGCCCGGTGGGCGGACAATATCCTCTCCGAGTCCCGCCAGATGAAGGACCTGGTGGAGGAGATGCTGACCCTGGCCCGGGCGGACAACATGGCCCAGCCCGCCGTTTTGGAGGAGGTCTCCCTGTCCGACGCGGCGGAGGACTGCGCCCTGGCCTTCGAGCCCGTGGCCTTCGAGGCGGGGAAGCCTTTGGAATACGCCGTGGCGGAGGGCGTTTCAGTCCTGGGGGACGGAGGCAAGCTGCGGAGGCTGATTTCCGTCCTGCTGGACAACGCCGTGAAGTACGGCGCGGACGGAGGGACCATTGCCCTGACCCTGGAAAAGACGGACAGACAGGCCCGATTGGCGGTGTCCAACCCCGGGGAGCCCATTCCGGCGGAGCAGCTGGAGCGGCTTTTCGAGCGGTTCTACCGGGCGGACGCCTCCCGGGGGGAGAAGAGCGGCTTTGGCCTGGGCCTGAGCATCGCCGCCGTCATCGCTCAGGAGCACAAGGGGACCCTGAAAGCCGAGAGCGGCCGGGAGGGAACCCGGTTTGTGTTCACCGTGCCGCTGAAAAAATAGGAAAAGCCCCGCCGCCGGCGGGGCTTTCTCAATCGTAAGAAAATTGTAAGGATTTTGTCAGGCCGCCTGTAAGATTTGCCTGGTATCCTATACTCAGCTCAAGGGAGGAAGCCCGATATGAACGAATGTATTTTAGTTGTGGACGACGACCTGGAAATCGTGAACGCCATCGCCATTACCCTGGAGCGGGAGGGGTATCAGGTCCGCAAGGCCCACGACGGGCTCCAGGCTCTGGACGCCTGCCTGGACCCGGCGGTGAAGCTCATCCTCATCGACGTGATGATGCCGAAGCTGGACGGCCTCTCCGCCCTGCTCCGCATCCGGGAGAGGCGGAACCTGCCGGTGATCGTCCTCTCCGCCAAGAGCGAGGACACGGACAAGATTCTGGGCCTCTCCATGGGGGCCGACGACTACGTTACCAAGCCCTACAACCCCCAGGAGCTCGTCGCCCGGGTGCGGAGCCAGCTCCGGCGGTACACGTCCCTGGGGGACGAGAACGCCGAGGGGCGGCGGGGCCTCATCGTCAACGGGCGGCTCAGCTACGACCCCGCCGGGCGGATTCTCCGGGCCGACGGGGACGAGGTGAAGCTCACCCCCACGGAGACGAAGATCGTGGACCTCTTGATCCGGCACCCCGGGCAGGTGTTTCCCGCGGAGGAAATCTACCGCCGGGTGTGGAACGAGGACGCCTTTTCCTGCGAGAACACGGTGATGGTTCACATCCGCCGCATTCGGGAGAAGATCGAGCTGAATCCCAAGGAGCCAGATTACATTAAGGTGGTGTGGGGCATTGGATACAAAATGGAACCGCATGGATAACGACTGGATGGAGGAGGTCCAGCGGATGCTGGGCCCGGAGCCCGCCCCGGCGGGAGCCGGGAAGGCGCTCTCCCCGGAGGCAAGGCGCCATTGGCGCTGGGTCCGTGTGAAGGGGACGGCGGGCCTTCTGGCCTTCTTCCTGGGGATGACGCTGGCCCTCTCCGCCCTGGGGGCCCTGGGGAACCGGATCGCCTGGGAGCGGGACCCCTCCCCCCGGTGGGAGTGGGACTGGCAGGAGACGGACGCCTTCCGGAACGAGGTTTCCAGCTGTCTCCGGGAATTTCTGAGCATCGGGGCCGGGAGAGCGGTGGACTTCTACGATGGGGCCTGCGAAGGGAACGTCATTTACAGCGACGCGGTGGCGGAGCAGGAGGCCATCCGGACCTGGTGGGGCTTTGGCGAAGCTACGGAAGCCGCGATGGTGGACCGGGGAACGCTGGAATCTCTTCCCCTGGCGGAGCAGGAGAAAGAGGCGGAGAAGGGACCGGAGCGGGAGCCCGACGCCGCCTATCAGGCGGACAGGAATCTCCTCTACTACATCCAGAGCGGAGAGGGGAAGGACCGGAAGATCTACACCAACACCGACTCCGCCGACCCGGCCAAGGATGAGCAGGGCCGCCTGATGGCCCGGTCCCTGCGGGAGTACAACTTCTACCTCCAGTTCAAGGACGGCAAGGTCTCCATCCGGAAGGGCCGCCAGGACCTGGACGTTTACGGAAGCGGCATCTACAACGAGAACTCCCGGTGGTTCGTCCCCGGCTACGACAACTTCCCCGTCAGCGAGGACCTGAAGGACGTGACGGTCTACATGGCCGTCCGGCAGACGCCGGAGCGCTACTACGGCGTGGACTACAAAAACGGCGGGACCTATTCCAGCAGCGTCTTTTACAGCCTCGCCCGGCATGTGGAGGAAAGCGAGTCCTTCTACAGAACCCAGGGCCTGCTGCTCTTCGTCGCCATGTGGTGCCTGGTTCTCCGCTTTTTGCTGAGGAGGTCTGTGGAGTCGGCGCGGCGGCGGCTTGCCCGCTGGACGGGCAGATATCTCTGGACGGAGGTCCGGTTTCTGCTGGCGGCGGCGGGCCTGCTGTGGGCCCTCCTCCCCGGGCTTTTGAACCGGGATATCCTCTACGAGCTTCTTTACCGCTACGATTACGGCGGGGACGGAGGCTATTCCTTTGCCGCCTGGGGACTGTCGGTCCTCCGGTTTGTCACCGTGAACGTCCCGGCCCTCGTCGCCCTGTACTGGCTTTTCTGGCTGGGGCGCAACGAGCGCAAACGCTTCCCCCCGGAGGAGCGGAGGTCCCTTCTCCGGGAGCTTTTCCGGACCCTCCGGGCAAGGGAGCTGAAGCGGCCCGTGGAGAAACGGCTCAGCCGCCGGACGGCGCTGATCATTCTGGCAATCTTCCTGCTGGCTGCGGAAATCCTGGGTCTCCTCATCAACCTGACGCTGGCCGGCTATCCCTCCTGGCTGCTCTGGACGGTCTGTCTGTTGCCGGTGCTGCTGGCGGCATGGGTCCTTTTCCTGTTCCAGCGCTGCCAGGAGGGGCTGGCCCGGGACCTGGGCCGTCTGGCGGACCAGGTGGAGGCCGTCCGGGCCGGGAACCTCGATAAGCCCCTGAGGCTCCCCGAGGACGCGGACCTGCGGCAGACGGCGGAGAGCCTCAACGACATTCAGGCGGGCATGAAGGCCGCCCTGGAGGAGCAGACCCGCAGCGAGCGGATGAAGGTGGAGCTGGTGAGCAACGTCTCCCACGACCTGAAAACCCCCCTGACCTCCATCCTCTCCTACGCGGAGCTCCTCCGGCAGGAGGAGAATCTGCCCCCGGCGGCGGCGGACTACGCCAAGATCATCGACCGGAAGGCCCAGCGGCTGAAAACCATGGTGGAGGATGTCTTCGAGATCAGCAAAGCGGCGGCGGACCAGCTCCCCGTCCATCTGGAGCGGCTGGACCTTGCCAAGCTCCTCCGCCAGACCCTGGCGGACATGGACGGACCCATTCAGAAAAGCGGCCTGGCCTTCCGGACGGAGCTGCCGGAGGAGCCGGTGATGATTACCGCCGACGGCCGGCGGCTCTACCGGGTGTTTCAGAATCTCATTGACAACGCCCTGCGCTACGCCCTGGAGGGCAGCCGGGTCTACTTGACGCTGAAAACGGCGGAGGGGACGGAGGAGGTCCCCGGACAGGCGGAGGTCAGCGTCCGCAACACCAGCCGCACAGAGATTCCGGAGGGGGTGGACTTCACCGCCCGCTTCGTCCGGGGGGATTCCAGCCGGACGGACGGCGGCAGCGGCCTGGGATTGAGCATCGCCAGGAGCTTTACGGAGGCCTGCGGCGGGGAATTCCGGGTGGAGACGGTGGCGGATCTGTTCACCGCCGTGGTGACATTCCCCGTTGAGGGGGACTAGTACTCGCCCTAGCGGGCGGGGCGGGAGTCTCAGCCCTTTAGGGGCTGGTCCATTTGCACCCCCCATTCTCTCTTTTGCGAAAAGAGAGAATGGGGGGTGCAATGAACCAGCCATCATCATGGCTGTTAACTCCCCCGCCCGTCAGGGCGAGTACACTCCCTCTCCCAGAGGAGAGGACAAAAAAGCGAGAGAGGCTTACACCTCTCTCGCTTTTGTCTCCGGACAGTAGAGTACCTGCACCCCGCAGTCGTCCCGGAGGCGCTCCCGGCGGACGCTCTCCGCCAGAATGAGCCCCGCCAGGTCCTGGGGGTCGTCCCCGATCCAGCCCGCCAAGAGGTTCAAAAGCCATTCGTCCTCCGCCGGGTCCGCTACGCCGTCGCTGATCATGACGGCGAAGCCGCCGGGGGCCAGGGGGGCTTTCGTCACGTCCGGCGGCGGGCCCTGGAGCCCCACGGGCAGGCTGGCCCCCGTGACCCGCCGGACCACGCCGCCCCGCTTCAAGTAGCTGGGGGCCGCGCCGCACTTGTAGAAGGCCGCCTCCCGGGCGGCGGGGTCGTAGACGCACAGGTCCACGGTGGTGAAGACCCCGCTGTCCGCCCCCCGGAGGCTCATGGCGGAGTTCAGGGTTTTCAGCGCCGCTTCCGGGGCCACCCCGGCCTCCAGAAACTGCTGGAGCAGGCGGCAGATGAGGGCGGACTCCTTCCGGGCGGGCTCGCCGCTGCCCATGCCGTCCGCCAGCAGGAGACACCAGAGACCTCCGTCCGTGCGGAAGGAAGCCACGGTGTCCCCGCAGACGGTTTCTCCCTCCCTGGGCCGGAGGGCGGCCCCCACCCGGCAGGGGGCCTCTTCCGCCATGGCGGGAGCAGCGGCCTCCAGCCCGGCGGCGGTGGCCGTCAGCAGCTCGGAGAGCTGGGCGTACTGGCCCCGGGCGCTGCGGCGGGTCTCCTCCAGCTGGCGGCGGTACTGCCGCCGGAGGAGGAATGCGGAGAGCTCGCCGTTGATGGCCGTCAGCAGGTCCTGGAGGTGGATGCAGCGGCCGGTGAAGTAGTCCGGGAAGTCCTTGGCCAGGGCCCGGCCCCGCTCCAGTAAGTAGGGGGTGGCGTCGTTCATGGCGTTGAAGGTGCCGGTGTAATCCTTCTGCCAGCAGAGTTCGCACAGGGCGCAGCCCCGGCAGACCTTTTCGGCGGAGCGGTCGAAGACGATGGCGGGGTTTTCGTCCGCCGCCGCGCCGCCCCGGCCGATGCTGTCGTACAGGTCCCGGAGGGCCGCCGCCGCCCGGTCCAGCCGCCGCCGCCAGGGGGCGGGGGCGGGGTCCTCCCCCCGCTCCGCCGGGGGAATGGCGGGCCGGACCCGCTTCCCGGCGACGAAGCGCCCTGGCACCGCCAGGAAGAGAGCCGCACCCGCCGCCGCCTCGGGCAGCAGGGGCAGGGGCGTTCCCTCCGCCAGCGCCGCCGCCCCGGCGGCGGCCAGGAAGGCCAGGGCCGCCCCGGTTCTTCGCCGCCCCTGGCGGCTTCCTGCGGCCAGCCCCGCCAGACCCAGGGCGGCGGTGAGGGGCAGGGGGCTGCCGCAGAGCTCCGCCGTCAGCCCCAGCCCCAGGCCGAAGGCCGCGCCCCCGGCGATTCCCCGGTCATAGGCCGCCAGAACCGCCAGGAAGCACAGCAGAGCCCGGGCGGGAGAGAAGCCCAGAACCTCCAGCTCCTCCACCGCCACAGCCAGGACCCCGGCCAGGAAGAGGAGCCCGTCCACCACCTCCCGGCCCTCCCCGCCCCGGAGGAGCGGGAAGAACAGCCAGACCGAGGCCCCCAGCAGAGCCGCCGCCGCCAGACAGTCCGCCAGACGGTCCAGGGGGGAGAGGGACTGGAGAATGTAGATGCCCTCAATGGTGATATAAAGCCCCACCGCCGCCAGGGCCGTGGGCCGGGGCCGGGAGGGGAGCCAGGTTCCCCCCAGGGCCGTGGCCGCGGCCACGATGAGCACCGCCGCCGCCAGGAAAGGCAGGGCTTTCGCGAAGGGGAGGAACAGCGCCGCCCCGGCGAAGGCCCCCGCCAGGGCCGCGATGCCCTCCAGCCCCGGTCCCGCCGCCGCCACCCAGCCCAGGGCGAAGGGCGCGGCTCCCCCGGCGGTCTGTCCGGCGGTCAGCGCCGCCGAGAGGAAGAAGCGGATCCCCAGATGGATGAGCCGCCCGGCCCGCTCTGGTTTTAATGTCGGTTCCCCATGTGACACAGCCTGTCCCTCCTAAAATGGCAGTTTTTCCCATTGTACCGTCGGGGCGGGGAAAAACACGTCGGGAAAAGCGGGGCGGGGCGTTTCCCATAAAAAGAGACCGGCTCCCCTCAGGAAGCCGGTCCGCTTTTGAATAGATAGATTCAGCCTGCCAGGGTCAGGTCCCCGTCCTTCACCCAGCCCGCCTTCCGGCAGAGCTGGTTGATGAGGGGGCAGATCACCGCCGGGAGGACAAAGGAAATCAGGATCAACCCCGCCCAGTCCATGGCCCCGGGGGCGATGGCCGCCGCACCGTTGGCCAGGGCCGTTTCGCTGGGGGCGATCCACCCGGTCCAGACCCCCAGCTGGCCGCACAGGCCGCAGGTGCCCATGCCGGAGTTGATGGCCGCGCCGTTCATCTCCAGCCGGAACAGGCAGGTGGCCAGGGGCCCCGTGATGGCCGAGGTCACTGTGGGGGCGATCCAGATCCTGGGGTTCCGCACGATGTTGGGCATCTGCAGCATGGAGGTGCCCAGGCCCTGGCTCACCAGACCGCCCCAGCCGTTCTCCCGGAAGCTCATGACGGCGAAGCCCACCATCTGGGCACAGCAGCCCGCCACGGCGGCCCCGCCCGCCAGGCCCGTCAGCCCCAGGACGGAGCAGATGGCGGCGGAGGAGATGGGCAGGGTCAACGCCACGCCCACCAGCACGGAGACCAGAATGCCCATCAGGAAGGGCTGCAGCACCGTGGCCCGCATGATGAGCTGCCCAAAGGCGCTGGCCGCGGCGGCGATGGGGGGCGCGATGACCCATGCCGCCCCGATGCCCACCAGGGTGGTGACAATGGGGGTCACCAGGATGTCGATTTTGGTCTCCTTGCTCACGGCCTTGCCGCACTCGGCGGCGATGATGGCCACGAAGAGCACCGCCAGGGGTCCCCCGGCCTTGCCCAGGACGTTGCAGGCGTAGCCCACGGTAGCCAGGGAGAAGAGGACCATGGGCGGGGCCTGGAGGGCGTAGCCGATGGCCACGGCCATGGCCGCGCCGCTCATGAAGGAGGCCATACCTCCAATGGTATAGCCCACCTTGTTGATGGTGATGATCTGGGCCGTGAGGAAGCCGATGTGGAACTGGGACCCCACGGTGTTCAAAATGGTGCCGATGAGCAGGGAGCAGAACAGGCCCTGGGCCATGGCCCCCAGGGCGTCGATGCCGTAGCGGCGGGCGGATAGGACGATGTTTTTGCGTTTCAGAAACGCCTTCACGTTTTCCATTGGGATGCACCTGTCTCTTTCGTAGTTTCTTTCATGATAGATAAATAGGCCTTACAGGTGTCATGACACCTGTAAGGCCTATCATACGCACACGGAGAGCGTTTGTCAAGAGGAGGGCCGTCAAAGTTTCGGCGTTCCAGGACGGGGATTTTCTGTAGATTTTTGCCGAAAGCCGTGGTATAATGATTCCGCTGTCGGCCCTCCGCAGTGAGAGGAGGTGAGCCGGATGGATACATTCATAGCCCTTATAACTTCTGTTATGGCAGACGTGATCGCATATTTCGTCTGCAAATGGCTGGACAGAAGGGACTGACAGCGACAGCCTAAATGGGACCCCCGGAAGTGTGCGCTTCCGGGGGTCCCGCTTTGGGTGAGCCTGGAGTACATTCTAGCCCTTATTGCTCTCCGAGGTACCTTTATTATAGCCCCCCGGAGGGGCAAAGTCAAGGGCGAATCTCACTCCGCCCGGCGGGGACGGTCCGCCATCAGGGCGTCGTAGGCCCTGGAGACGCCGGGCCAGTTCACCTTCCGCCACCAGCCCTCGAAGTAGTCCGGGCGGCGGTTCTGGTAGTCCAGGTAATAGGCGTGCTCCCACACGTCGCACAGCAGCAGAGGGACCAGGGGCAGGGGCACGTCCTGGTTGGGGGTTTTGACCACGGAGAGCCGTCCCTCGCTGTCGCTGACCAGCCACGCCCAGCCGGAGCCGAACTGGCCCAGGGCGGCGTTCTTCATGGCGGCCCTCAGGCCCTCCAGGTCCCCAAAGTCCCGGACGACGGCGTCCGCCAGGGGGCCCATGGGGGAGGAGACGGGACCGGGGGCCAGGGTCTTGAAGTAGAGGTCGTGGTTATACACGCCCCCGGCGTTGTTCCGCACGCCCTGGCGGATGTCCTCCGGCAGGCGGGGCCACTCCTGGACCAGCCGCTCCAGGGGCCAGTCCTGGATGTCCGGGTGGTTCTCCAGGAGCTTGTTCAGGTTGTCGATATAGGTCTGGAAGTGCTTGTCGTGGTGGAAGTGCAGCGTCCGTTCCCCCACGTCCGGCAGCAGGGCATCGTAGCCGTAGGGCAGGGGCGGCAGAGTGAAAGGGTAATGTGCTTCCATAGGGTTCTCCTTTCTTGGCTGTTGGTTTTTATAGTATATGTACGGGAAAGGTCCGGCATACGGCGAGAAAATTTTGTCAAAAATTTCGGAAAATTTGTAACAAAAGCCGCCGCTCAAACGTCTATAATAGAGAATGAATCAAAACTCGACAGAAAGAAGAGAGGCCATGAAGCACTTTATCTGGATGCTCTGCGGAATTTTCATCTCCGGCCTGCTGCTGGGGACCCTCAGCGCCTGCGGGGCGGATCAGTTCAGCACCTGCGTCATCACGACGAGCAAATCCTCCGCCCCGGAGGCGGCTATCCCGCCGGAAGACCCGCCGGAGCCCAGGCCCGAGGATTTGCCCGCGCCGGGGCCAAAGCCTGGGGCCTCCATCACTGCCGAGGAGGACGAGGCCCGGATGCTGGCCTACGGGAAGGCCCTGTGGGACATGTACCTGCTGGGCCTCCGCCCAGACGGGGAGGAGCTGGAGCTGGCCTCGGACCTGGGCCCCGCCGAGGGGAACCGCTTTGCCCTGGCCGATTTGAACGGCGACGGAGCCGAGGAGCTGATCGTCTGCTGGGACCAGGCCTGCATGGCCGGTATGGAGGGACTGGTTTACACCTATGACTACCCGGAAGACGAACTGCGGCTGGTCCTCTCGGAGTTCCCCTCCATAACCTTCTACGAAAACGGGACCCTGACGGCGGACTGGTCCCACAGCCAGGGCTGGGCCGGGCGCTTCTGGCCCTTCACCCTCTATCAGTACAGCGAGGAAAGCGGCGTCTATGAGGAGATTGGCAGCGTGGACGCCTGGGACCGCTCGGACACGGACGGAGACCCGAGGCTGGCCGCCGCCTTCCCCCGGGAGGCGGACGCCGACGGGGACGGGCTGGTCTACTACATTCTCACCGGCGAGTGGTACAAGAACCCCCACGCCTCGGAGGAGGACAACTTCTCCACGCTCTGGGGCGCCGGCCCGGTGGACGGGGCGGCTCTGGAAGCGTGGCTGGATGCCTGCACCGGCGGGGCAGAGCCCCTGGAGATTGACTACCGACACATGGAGGACATAGCCATTTCCGCCCTGGGGTATCCCAAGCCGGATGTGACCTACCCCGAGCCTGTTGGATGACCGATTGCGTATCAGAACATAAGGAGGAAATTTGAGATGAAAAAACTGCTGAGCGTCCTGCTGACCCTGGCGGCCCTGTCCGCCGCCCTGTGCGTCCCCGCCGCCGCCGAGGAGGCGAAGGAGGCCCCGGAGACAGCCCCCGCCTTCGTCCGGGTCTGGGGCAAGGTCTCCCCCTGGGAGGGCAAGGGCATTTATCTGAAAAACGACAGCGGGGACGGCTCCTTGAACGAGGTGGTGGTTCACGTGGGAGAAAAGACCCCGGCGGTGGACGCTTCCACGGGCCTGCCTCTGGACCTGAAGGCCGTCAAGGAGGGGGATACCCTCTATGTCTGGACGGGCCCCGCCATGGCCCTGAGCATGCCGCCCCAGGTCTCCGCCCTGACGGTCGTGGGCAACGTCCCGGCGGACGCCGCCGCCCCGGAGTTCTGCGAGATCGCCGGGCGGGCCGTGTCCCCCGCCCCCGGCGGCAAGGGCAGCGCGAAGCTTCCCCTCACCGGCGGCGGAGAGCTGGAGGTGACAGACAAGACCGCCTACAGCCCCTGGCTGACGAAACAGATCGTGGGCATGGACGACCTGGTCCCGGGCACCCGGGTCCTGGTCTGGAAGGACAAGGACGGCGCGGCGGAGAAAGTCCAGATGCTCCCCAGCGTGTACCGGGGCTATGTGACCGCCCTGGCCACCATGCACGACGTGCGCGTGGCTGTGAACGGAGGCTTTGACGCGGAGTGGGATCAGGAGACCCCCCAGTTCTCCGCCAAGCGGACGGAGAGCGGTGTCATGGCCCCCATCCGGGCCATCGCCGAGGCCGCAGGGTACACCGTCTCCTGGGACAAAAACCGGGGCGCGGTGGTTTATGACGAGAACACAGAGGTGGTATTCTACGTCTGGCCCGGGGACAACGTCCTCTGGACCCCGGAGCTGGGGGAGATGACCCTCTCCGCCCCCTGCCTCAAGGAGGGCGGGACCACCTACCTGCCCCTGGAGGAGCTGTGCCGCTATCTGAACCTGTATCTGGCCCGGGGATAATCCGCCGGGGTTCGGGGCATCCTGTTCCCGAGGTGAGAACGATGTCGAATATGTCCCCTGAGTCAGAGCTCCCCGTGGGCTTCGGCCTGGCTATGGCCCAGCGGCCCGAGGCCATGGAACGCTTCGCCGCCCTGCCGGAGACGGAGCGGGAAGCCCTGGTGGAGCGGGCCCGGAACGCCCGGAGCAGGCAGGAGATGCGCTCCTGCGTGGACCAGCTCTTGAAGTGAAAAAGAATCCGCCGCCGTGGTTACCATGGCGGCGGGTTTGCTTTGTTTCGAAAAGACGCTGAGGCGGCCGGAGGGTCACTGGAAGCTCAGCTCGAATTTCGCGCCGGGGTCCCCGGCGAAGACGATCATACCCTTGCGGACCAGCTTGACGGACTCGTCGCCCCACAGGACGGAGGAGGCGATGATGTTGCCCTTGGCGTCGTAGGCCCAGAAGCCCGCGTCCTCCGGCATTTGGACGGTCAGGGTCTTTCCGTCGGCGTTGTCCCCGATCTTGTACCAGCGGGCGTAGCCGTTGGACTGGATGGTGCAGACGGCTTTCCCATTGGTTCCGGTGGAGAGGACGGGGGCGACGTTCATGTCCATGTAGACGGCCCCGTTGGACTGGTAGAACCAGAGGGTCCCCTTTTCATCCCGGCGGATCTCCGCGTCGGCCCCGTCCCGCCCGGCGTTGCCGGGGATCTGGACGGCGTAGCGGAGGTGGGTCTCGTCCTCAATGCGCAGGGCGCCGATGTAGCCGGGGGCGCTCTGGACGGCCTCGCCGGGCTCCACCTGGAGCAGGGCCCCCAGAGAGGCGTAGACCTGAGAGCTGTAGCGCTCGTTCATGGGCAGCACCGCGCCGCCCATGACGGATTCCCATTTTTCCTGGAGGGCCGGGTCCACCGGGTTGTCCGGCAGCTTCATGGCGGCGTAGTTGGACCCGGGCAGGCCTCCCAGGCCGGAGAGGTTGGTAAAGGTCCACTGGTAGAGGTACGTCTGACCGTTGTCCTCCTTCACAAGGCGCAGGGCGGAGGTTCCCTTCTCATCCCGGAAGGTGCCGTCGTCGTGGTAGTAGAAGGTTCGGGCCGGGAGGACGGGCGTGGCGGGATAGCGCATGGTCAGAACGCCGTCCTCGGCCAGTTCCACCTGATAGAGGGTCAGAGAGCCGTAATAGCCCGCGCTGTCCAGCAGCTCTTCAGGCAGGGCGGCCTTCTTGGCGGCGGGAAGCTTGGGACGGAGTTCCACGATTTCCGTGCCCTTCTGCCCCAGGGCGGCAATGAGCATCCGGGAGGCGGCCATCTCGTTGTACGTGGACAGGCCGCCGGAGCTGAGGACCGCCGCCGCCAGCTTGTGTTCCGGCAGGACCACCAGGCCGGCGTGGTAGTACTGGGTGTCGCCGCCCTTCACCAGGGCGGGGATGCCGTTGAGCTGGAAGGGATACCACTTCACGCTGTCCCAGCCCAGGCCGAAGGACAGGGCGTCGATTCCGTCTTCCTCCTGGGGCCAGAGGCCGTTGGCGTATTCCGGGGCGGCCATTTTGTTCAGAGTGGACTTTTTCAGCAGGGTCTGGTTGGTCAAGGCCCCGCCGAAGACGGCCAGATCCTCCGCCGTGGCGTAAATTCCGCCCGCGCCCACGATGCCCAGGCAGTCCTTGGGCAGAGGGCGCTGGTCCCCGGGCTGGTAGATGTCCGCCCGGCGGTCCTCAAAGTTGTCGCCGGGGAAATAGGTCTCCTCCAGCTGGGCTTTGTCGAAGATGTTGGCGTGGAGGTAGTCTTGGAAGTTCATGTCCGTGACGGCTTCCACCACCAGTTCCGCCAGGGTGAAACCGTCGTTGCAGTAGACGCTGTAGGCGCCGGGGTCGGCCTTGAGGCGCTGGTTGGCCAGGCGGTCCAGCAAACTGTCGGTGGCGGTGGAGCTGGGGTCGTCGAAGAGCATGCCGCTGACCAGAGAGGAGCCCATGAGGCCTGAGGAGTGGTTCAGCAGCATGCGGACGGTGATGTCCTTGTACCGTGGGTCCGCCATCTTGAAGCTGGGCAGGTACTTCACCACGGGTTCGTCCAGGTCTAGCTTCTCCGCTTCCGCCAGCTGCATGACGGCCACGGTGGTGAAGATTTTGCTGACGGAGCCGATGCCATAGACGGCGCCCTCCCCGTCCAGGGGGGTGCTGCTTCCGCTTCCCGTGCCCTTCTGAGAGCCGGAGGAGACGATTTTCCCGTCCTGCCACACGGCCCAGCTGGCCTGGTCGGCCTGGCCGTAGCTCATGGCGCTGCTCACGGCGGCCCGGGCGGCCTTGTCCAGAGCCGAATCTTCCGCCGCCGAGACGGGGAGGGCCAGGCTGAGGCTCAGGGCCAGGGCCAGCAGCAGGGCGCTGAAGGTTTGGATTTTCTGTTTCATGTTTTGTGTCCTTTCCCGCCCCGGCCTTGCGGCGGGGCGCTCTTGAGGGTGTACCCTTAGGATACACCTTCCAGCAGGGGGAATGTCAAGGGGATTTGTGTGAAAAGTGCAAATTGCGTCCTGAGATATCTGCCGGAAGCGAAAATTAGGGCTTGCGCTTTTTCATGAGCTGTGGTATATTGCATATGTTAGAGTAAGATGGAAGCTAAGGTAAGGAGTGGACCTCGGGTCCGCTCTTTTTGTTGGCGCTGCGGTGCCGGCAAAAAGAGCTTAAAGTTTTTCAGCAAAGCTGAAAAACTTGTGATTGAAATGGTGCAGGAAACCTCTCCTTCCCGTCATCGAAAATCCTTTGCCTTTCAAGGGGGGTACTGTATGAAAAAAATCACCGAACTGACCGCGGAGATGGCCGCTCCCGCTATTGAGGAGGCGGGCTGTACCCTCTGGGACGTGGAGTATGTCAAGGAGGGCGGAGGCTGGGTTCTCCGGGTCCTCCTGGACAAGGAGGGCGGCGTGGACATCCTGGACTGCGAGGCCGTGTCCCGGAAGCTCTCGGACCTTTTGGACGAGGCGGATCCCATTGAGGGGAGCTATACCTTGGAGGTGGGCTCCGCCGGGGCGGAACGGGCCTTGAAGCGGCCCGGGGACTTTGATCAGTTTATGGGCAGCCCCGTGCTGGTGAAGCTCTACCGCGCCCTGGAGGGGCGGAAGGAGATCCCCGGCGTCCTGACGGGCTACGACCAGGACAGCGGAGCCGTCACCGTAGAGGCGGGGGGCGCGGCCCGGACCTTTGAGAAGAAGGACGTGGCCCTGGTCCGCCTGCGGGTGGAATTTTAACAGGTTGTTATTTTTAAACGTATTTCAGTAATGAAGGAGAATCGGCAAAGATGAGAGGCAAGAAGCAGAAGGAACCCGCCGGCATGAACCCCGGGGAGATCTTCGCCGCCCTGGAGCTTTTGGAGCAGGAGCGGGGCATCCCCAAGGAAGCCATGCTGGAAAAGGTCATCAAGGCCATCACCACCGCCTACCAGCGGGACCACAAGGACGTGGAGGAGGAAAACATCGTCGTGGAGGTGGACGAGGAGCACAGGGAACTGCGCATGTTCATCCGCAAGACCGTGGTGGACGAGGAGGACTATGTGGACCCCTTCAACGAGATGTCCCTGGAGGAGGCCAAGGCCATCTCCGCCCGGTATGAGATCGGGGACGTGGTGAACATCCCCGTGGACAAGATGGAATTCGGCCGCATCGCCGCCGGAAACGGCAAGCAGGTCATCATCCAGGGCCTGCGGGAGGCCGAGCGGGGCAAGGTCTACGACGAGTTCAACTCCAAGCAGCACGAGATCCTCACCGGCGTGGTCACCCGCATCGACCCCCGGAACGGCGCGGCCTCCCTTCGCATCGGCACCGGCGCGGAGTCCACCGAGGCGCTGCTGCTGGCCGGGGAACAGGTCCCCGGCGAGCCCCTGGAAGAGGGCATGCATATCAAGGTTTACGTGGTGGACGTGCGTCACTCCACCCGGGGGCCCCAGGTACTGATCTCCCGGACCCACCCGGGTTTGGTGAAGCGCCTGTTTGAGCTGGAGGTCCCGGAGATCTTCGACGGGTCCGTGGAGGTCCGGTCCATCGCCCGGGAGGCGGGCAGCCGCACCAAGATGGCCGTCTGGTCCAAGGAGGAGAACGTGGATCCCATCGGCGCCTGCGTTGGCCCCAGGGGCCAGCGGGTGGCCGCCATCGTCGACGAGCTCCGGGGGGAGAAAATCGACATCATCAAATGGAGCGAGGACCCCGCCGAGTTCATCGCCGCCGCCCTGGCTCCCGCCGACGTGGTGAGCGTGCGCATGGCGGAGGAGGGCAAGGCCTGCCGCTGTGTGGTGCCCGACGACCAGCTGTCCCTGGCCATCGGCAAGGAGGGCCAGAACGCCCGCCTGGCGGCCCGGCTCACCGGCTATAAGATCGACATCAAGCCCCAGAGCTACCAGCCTGAGGAAGGCGAGGAGCTCTTCAGCGAGGAGCCCCCGGCGGCTCCGGAGGAAGGGAACGCCCCGGAGAGCAAGGAAGCTCCGGAGACTCCCGAGGAGTAAGCGCGGCGGAACGCCGCTTGTTTGGATAGAAAGGGGGGACCCGCGTGCCCAAGGTAAAAAAGATTCCCCAGCGCCAGTGTGTCGGCTGCCGGGAGATGAAGGACAAGAAAGCCCTTTTGCGGGTGGTCCGCTCCCCGGAGGGGGCGGTCAGCCTGGACTTCACCGGGAAGAAACCCGGCCGGGGGGCCTATGTGTGCCCGGACCCGGCCTGCCTGAAAAAGGCCCGGAAGTCCCGGGCCCTGGAGCGGGCCTTTGAGACCGCCATTCCCCCCGAGGTCTACGACGCCATGGAAGCGGAGCTGGGAGGTGGGACATGAGCGGAAACAACGTGTTGTCCCTTCTGGGCCTTGCCCTCCGGGGCGGGCGGCTGGCCGTGGGGGAGGAGCCCGCGGCCCTGGCCGCCAAGGCCGGACAGGCGCGGCTGCTGCTGGCCGCCTCCGACGCGGCGGGGAACACCCTCCGCCGGATGGAACACCTGGCGGAGGAGGGGCACTGCCTCTGCCTGACGCTCCCCTTTACCAAGGCGGAGCTGGGCGGGGCCCTGGGCCGGGGCAGCGCGGCCCTGGCGGCTCTGACGGACACGGGTCTCGCCGCCGCCGTGGCGGAGCGCCTGGCCCGGCTGGACCCGGAGCGCTACGGCGAGGCCGCCGCCCGGATGGACCTGAAGCGCCGCCGGGCCAAGGAGCGGCAGGCCGCTCCCCATCGGGACCCGCCGAAGCGGGACGCGCCGCCGAAGCAGCGGGACCGCCGCCCCGGAAAGCCCCGCCGGGAGGGGGACCGCCCCCCCAGAGACGGGCGGAGGCCGGAGGACCGCCGGACCGGAAAGCCCTGGAGCCGCCCCCGGAAGGAAGGGGAGAAGCGGGGGCCCGCCGGACCGGGCCGCGCTTACGGCGGCAGGCCGGGAGAGGCCGGAAAGCCTGGCCGCCCTGCCCGGCAGGGCCCCGCCAAGGGCCGCCCGCCCCGCCGGGGCGGCGAGCCCCCCTTCGGCCGGGACAAGGGCGGGGGACGCTGAGGTGCCGCCGCGGATTATTGGGCCTCGACCGCCCATTCATGATAAAATTTCTCCGCTCCCGAGTCCGTCTGAAAGCCGGCGGAGGGTCCGCCGGTTTTCAAACGGACTCCTGGAGAGGAACAGAACGAGGTGTTTTATTTGGCTATTGAAAAATACAGAGTCCATGAGGTGGCGAAGGACTTCGGCCTGCCCACCAAAACCATTACGGAGATCCTGACCAGATACGGCGCGGCTCCGAAAAACCACATGCAGGTGCTGACGGACCGGGAGCTGTCCATCATCTTCGACCGGCTGACCCAGGATTATCCCATCTCCGACATTCAGGTGATCTTCCAGGAGACCTATCAGGAGACAAAGCCCGCCCCGGCGGAGACGCCTGCCCAGCAAGCGGCCCCCGCTCCGGCGGAGGAGAAAAAGCCGGGCCGCCAGGGCAAGGCCGCCCCTCAGCAGGGGAGCCAGCAGGGCAAACCCGCCCCGGCGGCGCAGAGCGCCCAGGCCCAGAAGCCCCAGGCCGGGCAGAGCAAGCCCGCCCCTCAGCAGGGCCAGCAGAACCAGCAGCCCGTCCAGCGGCCCGCCAGCCGGGTGCCCCAGAAGAAGATCGTGGACACCCGGAAGGGCGGCGACGTGAACCTGGCCAAGTACGACGAGCGCCTGGAGACCCTGGGCGGCCAGCAGGGCGAGCGGATGCAGCGCCAGCAGCGCTCCGGCCGGGAGAAGGTCCAGGGCCGGAACCAGCGCCGGGGCGGCCCCGCCTTCTCCAACAAGCGCCGCCAGGACGAGGCGGAGAAGATGCGCCGCCTCCAGCTGGAGATCGCCAAAAAGGCCCCCGTCAAGGTCCAGATTCCCGACGAGATTTCCGTGGGCGAGCTGGCCAGCCGCATGAAGAAGACCGGGGCCGAGGTGGTCAAGGCCCTGATGAAAAACGGCATCATGGCCTCCCTGCCCCAGATGATCGACTACGACACCGCCGCCTTCATCGCCGAGGAAATGGGCTGCAAGGTGGAAAAGGAAGTCGTGGTCACCATCGAGGAAAAGCTCATCGACGTGTCCGAGGACAAGGCCGAGGACCTGGTGCCCCGGGCTCCCGTGGTGGTGGTTATGGGCCACGTGGACCACGGCAAGACCTCGTTGCTGGACACCATCCGGAATACCTCCGTCGCCTCCGGCGAGGCGGGCGGCATCACCCAGCACATCGGCGCCTATCAGGTCCAGGTCAACGGGAAGCCCATCACCTTCCTGGACACCCCGGGCCACGAGGCCTTCACCTCCATGCGTGCCCGGGGCGCCATGGTGACGGACATCGCCATTTTGATGGTGGCGGCGGACGACGGCATCATGCCCCAGACCATCGAATCCATCTCCCACGCCAAAGCGGCCAACATCCCCATCCTGGTGGCCATCAACAAAATCGACAAGGAAAACGCCAATCCGGATAAGGTTATGCAGCAGCTGACGGAACACGGTCTGGTCCCCGAGGACTGGGGCGGAGAGACCATCTGCTGCAAGGTCTCCGCCAAGAAGAACATCGGCATTGAAAATCTCCTGGAAAACCTGGTGCTTCTGGCGGAGATCCAGGAGCTGAAGGCCAACCCCAACCGGGCCGCCTCCGGCACCGTCATCGAGGCCCGGCTTGACAAGGGCCGGGGCCCCGTGGCCACACTGCTGATCCAGAACGGCACGCTGAAGCAGGGGGACATCATCATCGCGGGCACCGCCGTAGGCCGGGTCCGCACCATGCTGGACTACAAGGGCGGGCGGCTCGCCGAGGCAGGTCCCTCCGTCCCCGTGGAGATCGCGGGCCTCAGCGAGGCCCCCACCGCCGGAAGCCCCTTCTTCGCCGTCAGCGACGAGCGCATGGCCCGGGAGCTGGTGGAGCAGAGGAAGGCCGAGGAGCGGGCCAAGGCCGCCGCTCCGGTGCAGAAGGTCTCCCTGGAGAACCTGTTCGATCAGATCCAGGCCGGAGAGCGGAAGGAGCTGGCCCTCATCGTCAAGGCCGACGTCCAGGGCAGCGTGGAGG
>CAMXKT010000016.1 GCA_947244595.1 uncultured Oscillibacter sp.
GGGACTGCTTTCCAAACCAAATGCCATAGTGCTGCCTCCTGCTATCATTTGTACGGCCGCCCCGACAGGACGCCGCGATTCACCCTCTCCCCACTTGAGGCGGGAAAACTCTATTCATTTTCCTATTGTAAGCCACTTTTTCCCTCCGGTCAAGTGCCTGTTTTGCTTTCGACGCAAATTCTCAAAAAAACCTGACCCAAACTCCAATCCTATCGTTCACCGGGTATGAGAAACACCCGGTCGCTCTCCAGACGCAGGTCGATGGTGCCGGTCATATTGCTCTGGATCTTCTCGTCCGCCAGGGTGGCCGTCAATTTTTTCAGCTCCCAGTCATAGTCCGCGCCGTAGGCCATGCGCACGGTGAAACGGCCGATGTAGTCCATCTTCAGATAGCTGAGCTCGTCCAGCCGGATCCCGTCCACGTTTTCCGTCAGGCCCGCGGCGTCCAGGGCCTCCAGCAGGGCCAGAAGGCTGGCCTGCTGGGAAGCGTACTCCGTTGCCAGGGCCAGGGAGGTCCCTATCGAGGGAGCCAGAAGCTCACAGCCTGAAATCAGGCCGTATTGTCCGGCCTCACTCTCGGGAAGCTGCTCCACGATCTTGCCTCCGGCGCTGATGAGCCAGGCGCTGCCGTCCTGAACCAGGGCGAAGGGCCGCCCGCTCTCCCGCACCTCGATGAGCAGGGTGTCCGGCAGCTTCCGGTTCACCCGGATGTCCTCAATATAGGGCAGCTCCCGGGTGATGGACCGGACGACGTCATACTTATTTAAAAGGTACATGTTGGACCCCAGCTCCACGCCGGAGGCCGCCTGGATTTCCTCCGCCGTATAGCGCTTCTGTCCCGTAACCGTAATATTGTCCACCCGGAAAAACAGCGTCATGGCGGCGATGATAGCCCCGCAGATCAGCAGAACGGACAGCAGCTTATAGAGGAAGCCGAAGCCTCCCCGCCCTCTTCGCCGCTTTGTGTGCTTCCGTCTTGCCATGTCCGCGCTCCAATTCTATCATCTATGATCAACAAACTTGAAAAGTATCTCCGTCGCTTTTCAAGGTTACCGGCTGTATCCGCGGAGGGCCGCTTCCGCGGTCCCCCGCGCGGTTCCTCAGTGTTCCGTCCTGAGAACGTCCGCTCCCAGGTCCCGGAGATCCCGGACAATGTCCTCATACCCCCGGGCAATGTGGCTCGTCTCGGAGACCTCCGTCTCTCCCTCCGCCGCCAGAGCCGCCACGCACAGCGCCGCCCCGCCCCGGAGATCCGTACACCGCACCGGCGCGCCGTGAAGGCGCTCCACTCCCGTCACCACCGCCGCCCGGCCCGAAACCCGGACGTCGGCCCCCATACGGGCCAGCTCGTCAACATGGCGGTAACGGTTTTCAAACATGTTTTCTTCGAACATCACGGCCCCCCGGCACCGCAGCATGGCGGCCATCAAAATGGCCTGGGCGTCGGTGGGGAAGCCGGGATAGGGTGCCGTCCGCACCGGGCGCACCGCTTTCAGCCGGTCCCGGCAGATACAGGCGATGCCCTCCCCGCCGGAGCGAATGGAGCAGCCCGCCTCCCGCAGCACGGCGGTGACGGTGGACAAATGCTCCTCCCGGGCCCTGCGCAGAAAGACCTCTCCTCCGGCAGAGGCCGCCGCGCACAGATAGGTAGCCGCCGCGATCCGGTCCGGCATGACGGCGTAAGTACAGTCATGGAGCGGCTTTCCGCCCTCCACGGACACCGTGGAGCTCCCCGCTCCGGAGACCCTGGCCCCACAGGCGGCAAGGAAATTCTGCAGGTCCACGATCTCCGGCTCCCGGGCGGCTCCCACGATGGTGGTGACGCCGCGGGCGCCGCAGGCGGCCAGCATCAGGTTTTCCGTGGCTCCCACAGAGGGGATGCTCAGTACGATTTCCCGGCCTTGAAGCCGGGGGGCTTTGCAGTGCAGCACGCCCCCCGCGTCGTCAATCTCCGCCCCCAGGTCCCGGAGGCCGGAAATATGCAGGTCAATGGGCCTGGGTCCCAGCTCACAGCCGCCGGGGTAGCTCAGTTCCGCCTGTCCGCACCGGGCCAGGATGGCCCCCAGGAAAATGGCGGAGGACCGCATTTCCCGCATCAGCGCCTCCGAAACGGCGCAGCCGCTGAGATCCCGGGTATCCACGGACAAAACGTCCTCCCCCTCCCAGCGGGCCGCGCACCCCAGGCCCTCCAGAATGCGGATGGAGGCGTCTACGTCCCGCAGCCGGGGACAGCCCCGCAGTTCCACCTGGCCCGCCGTCAGCAGCGTGGCCGCCAGGATGGGCAAAACGCTGTTTTTCGCCCCCTGTATTTCGGCCTCGCCCTTTAGGCGGCTGCCGCCTCTTACGACAATATGGCTCATGTCCGTCCCTCCGCTCCAAGAATGGTAGTACGCTCCATCCTATGGGCGCAAGGGAATTCTGGTTACTTTTGAAGCTCCAGCACCGTGCGGTAAATGCGCTCGGCGGCGTCCCGGATGCCTAAGGAAGCCATGGCCTCCTCCATGGCCCGGAGGCGGGAATCGTCGTGAAGAATACCGCAGGCCGCCTGGAACAGGGCCTGGCCGGAGCACTCCGGCTCCAGCAGCACCGCCGCGCCCCCGGCCTCCTCTAAGGCCCGGGCGTTCTTCTCCTGGTGGTTGTTGGTGACGTAGGGGGACGGGACCATCAGCGCCGGAGTCCCCAGGGCCGTCAGCTCGCTGATGGTGGAGGCCCCGGCCCGGCAGATCACCAGATCCGCCGCCCGCATGACGGGGGCCATGTCGTAGATGTACTCCCGCAATTGCAGGGCCGGGCAGGCCCCCAGATCCACGCCCTTCTCCCGGAGAGCCTCCAGCATCAGGGGACAGCCCTGCTTCCCCGCGCCGTGGATGTGGTAGAAGGGCTGTTTCGCCGCCTCCAGGGCCAGAAAATCCGCCATCTGACGGTTCATGCCCGAGGCCCCAAGAGACCCCCAGAAGGAGACGATCAGGGGTCGCCCGTCGTCCATTCCCAGGGCCCGTTTGGCCTCCTGCTTGGTCATCGAAAAGAAATCCTGCCGCACCGGCGTGCCGGTGACCACGATCTTTTCCGGACGGCGGTAGTGCTTCCGGCAGGACTCGAAGCCCACCATAATCCGGTCTGCGTAATTCTCCAGCATCTGGGTGGTGAGGCCCGGAACAGCGTTGGACTCGTGGACCGCCGTGGGAATCCCCGCCTTGGCGGCGGCCTTCACCAGCGGATAACTGGCGTAGCCTCCGGTGCCCACCACCGCGTCGGGCTTAAAGGCCCGGAGGATGGCTCGTGCCTCCCCGGGGGCCCGGATGAGATTGCCCACGGAGATGAGGTTGTGCTTGATCTCCGCGGGCTGGAAGGAGCGGTGGAAGCTGGAGATGTGGACGGTCTTGAACTCGTAGCCCGCCTTGGGCACCAGGTCTTTTTCCAGGCCCCGTTCCGCGCCCACGAACAAAATCTGCGCCCGGGGGTTCTTCTCCAGAGTCAGCTGCGCCAGGGCGATGGCGGGATTCACGTGCCCCGCCGTGCCGCCGCAGGTGAAGATGACCCGCTGTAACGGTCTTGGCATTGAAAACGCCTCCTCTATCCCGCCTTGGTTGGCTTCATCTGTCTCGATACTGACAAGACCACACCCATCTCCGCCAGCTGAATGGACAGGGCCGTGCCCCCGTAGCTGAAGAAAGGCAGGGAGATGCCCGTGGTGGGCAGCAGGCCCGTCACCACGCCGATGTTCAGGAAGGTCTGCATGGCGATCAGCGTGGTGACGCCGATGACCAGGAGGCTGCCGAACCGGTCCCGGGCGTGGAGGGCGATCCAGTATCCCCGGAGAATCAGGGCCGCGAAGAGAAGCATGATAACACTGGCTCCGATGAGGCCCAGCTCCTCGCAGATGATGGCGAAGATAAAATCGTTGTGCTCCTCCGGGAGGAACAGGAACTTCTGGCGGCTCTTCCCCAGGCCCACGCCCAGGAGCCCGCCGGAGCCGATGGTAATCAGGCTCTGGGAGAGCTGATAGCCCTTATCCCTCATGTCCGCCCAGGGGTTCAGCCAGTACTGAATCCGCGAGGTGTTATAGCCTACCACAAACAGGGCGAAATACAGCATTCCCGCCGCCGCGCCTATGGCGCCTAGGACCCAGGCCCAGTTAATGCCGCCCACCAGCATCAGCGCCGCGCCTACGCCCAGGATCAGAATCGCGCCGGAAAGATGGGGCTCGATGGCCACCAGGCCCGCCGTCACCAGCAGCAGAGCGGCATAGGGCAGGATGCCGTACCGGAAGGAGCGCATGAGGTCCTTTTTCTTGGAAATACTGTCGGAGAAATAGATGACGATGGCCATCTTGGCGATCTCGGAGGGCTGGAAGTTGAACAGCTCGCCCACGCCGATCCAGCGGGTGGCGCCCTTGACCGTAACGGCGAAGGGGTTTCCGGGAATTGCCACGAAGATCAGCAGGAAAATGGACACGTAGAGCAGGGACTTGGCCACGCCCCGGAAGCGGCGGTAGTTGATCTTGCCGATAAACAGCATGCCCGCCACGCCCATGACGGCGAAGATGCCCTGCCGGACAAACCAATAGGTGGGATCGTTGTTTTTGGTGTTGTAATAAGCGGAAGGGAAGCTGGCGGACAACAGCATCACCAAGCCAATAGCCATGAGCAGCAGCACCAGAAGGCAGAAGGGCAGGTCAATCGGCCCCCTGGCCAGCTCCTTGCCCTCTTCCTCCAGCGCCTGCTGGCGGAGGCGGATCTCCTGGCGGCGCTGGGCCTCCTCCCGGCTCAGGGGACGGCGGCGGGGCCGCTTCACCCTCTGCCGCTCCGGAACGGGGAAGGGAATCACCACGCTCTGCCGGCTCTGGGACGGGCGGCGCTGCTGGCTCTGGACGGGCTTCCGCCTCTGCTGGGCGGGCCTGCGCTGAGGCTCCGGCCTTCTCTGAGGCTCCCGCCGGGCCGCTGAACTGCCGCGTGCCGCCATATGCTCCCTCCTCCCTTTTAATACCTAATACTCAGTCTCAATACCGCCCCTGGATGCCAAACCAGGCCAGGACGCAGAACAGGATGGTCACACCGGAGAACACCGTCACCAGCTTCGCTTCGCTCCACCCGGAGAGCTCCAAGTGGTGGTGCAGGGGAGCCATCTTGAAAAAGCGCTTGCCGTGAGTGGCCTTGAAGTAGGTCACCTGGATGATATCGGACAGGGTCTCCAAAATATAGATGATGCCTACCAGAATCAGGATCAGGGGCATATCCATGGCAAAGGCCAGGGCCGCCACCGCGCCGCCCATGAAGAGGCTGCCGGTGTCCCCCATGAAGACCTTAGCCGGGTGGTGGTTGTAGCAGAAGAAGGCCGCCAGCCCCCCCGCCAGGGCGGCGGGGAACAGCGCCAGGGGCATGAGGCCCCACTTGGCCGCAGCGGCGGTGAAAAACACCATCACCACAAAGGTGACGCTGGAGGACTGGCCGTCAATGCCGTCCGTCAGGTTCACCGCGTTGACGCAGCCCACGATGACAAAGGCGGCGAAGACCAGATACAGGATCCAGTTGATCTCCACGGTGACATTCAGGAAGGGAATATACAGCGCGTTGGTCAGCAGGCCCTCATAGCGCATCAGGCTGAGAAACAGCACCGCCGCCGCCAGCTGGAGGATGAACTTCTGCTTGGCCGTCAGGCCCTCGTTCTGGTGCTGGCGCACCTTGCGGTAGTCATCTACAAAGCCGATGAGTCCGAAAATCAAGGCGAAGAGGTATACATACAGGTGGGCGAACTCCCCCCGCAGCATGTTTTCCCAGCCCATGAGGAAGGCCACCACGCCGGAGCCGATGATAAACATGATGCCGCCCATGGTGGGCGTTCCCGCCTTCCCGGCGTGCCAGGAGGGGCCCTCCTTCCGGATCTCCTGCCCCGCCTTCAGTTTCCGCAGCTCCGCAATAACGAATTTTCCCAGGACCAGAGTGAGCAGGAAGCTCACCAGCCCGGCCAGCAGCAGCGTAACGATCATAGTTTTCCCTCTCCCCGCCCGATTCCGCCGGGCGGCTTTTTTCACTTGCGCAGATAATCCGAGACGATCTCCCGTTCGTCCATGTGATGCTTCTCATGACCTACCTCCTGGTAGGTCTCATGGCCCTTGCCGCAGAGGACCACCACATCCCCCGGCCGGGCGTGGTCCAGCGCCCAGTGGATGGCCTCCACCCGGTCCTCAATGACCTCATAAGGCGTGCCGGTCCCTGCCAAGCCCGGCAGGATGTCGGCGATGATGTCCGCCGGGCGCTCCGTCCGGGGGTTGTCGGTGGTGACCACCAGGAAGTCCGCGTTCTCCGCGGCGGCCCGGCCCATCTTGGGCCGCTTGGCCCTATCCCGGTCCCCGCCGCAGCCGAACACGGCCACGGTCCGGCCCTTGGTAAAGCCCCTGACGGTGGTCAGAACGTTCACCAGGCTGTCGGGGCTGTGGGCGTAGTCGATCAAAACGGTGTAATCCTTCCCGGTTGTGGGCACCACCTCCACCCGGCCCTTCACATGGGGCACCCGGGCCAGGACGGCGGTGCTCTCCTCCAGGGGAATCCCCAGGGCCAGGGCCGCCCCCAGCACGTCCAGGGCGTTGTCCACCATGAAGTGTCCGGGGATGTTCACCCGGACGGGGACGCGCTCTCCTTTGTACACGGCGGTAAAGGCCACATGATCCGCCGCCAGGACGATGTTCTCCGCCTGGAGATCCGCCGTGCCGGTGCTGGAAAAAGAAAGCACCTTGCAGCCAGCGTGTTCCAGGAGGCGGGGCGTCCAGGGGTCTGCGGCGTTGACCACGCCGGCGTCGCAGCTGCGAAACAGGATGGCCTTGGCGTCGCAGTAGGCCTCCATGGTCTCGTGGAAATCCAAGTGGTCCTGGGTCAGGTTTGTGAAAACGCCCACCTTGTACGGAACGCCATACACCCGGTCCAGGAACAGGGCGTGGGAGGAGACCTCCATCACCACATAGGCGCAGCCCGCGTCCCGCATTTGGGCGAAGAGCTTCTGGAGCTCAAAGGACTCGGGGGTGGTCCGCTCTGTGGGCAGGACCTCCTCCCCGATCATATTCTGGTTGGTGCCGATCAAACCCACTTTTCCGCCCCGGGCCTCCAGAATGGCCTTGAGCAGATAGGTGCTGGTGGTCTTCCCGTTGGTCCCGGTAACGCCCACCATGGTCATAGATTCCGCCGGATGGCCGTAGAAGTTGCCTCCCACCACCGCCAGGGCCCGGCGGGAGTCCGCCACCTGAACATAGGGGATGCTTTCCCCCTCCGGCAGATCCTGGCACAGCACTGCCGCGGCCCCGGAGGCCATGGCCTGGGGGATAAATTTGTGTCCGTCCGCCGCGTAGCCCCGCAGGGCCACGAAGAGGTCCCCGGCCCCTACCCGGCGGGAGTCATATTGAACTTGGGGAATCTCCGTCTCCAAATCCACGTTCGCAGAGAGGATTTCCAGCCCTTCCAATAGTTCTTTCAGCTTCATAGTTGGGTAACCTCCATCCAGTTAAATACACTCTGGATGATTATAACACGAATAAAACGCAATGTATACGGCGTATCCTGTCGAAAACCAGGCAGAATCTGCTGTCAGCAAATCCATTCTGCGTTGCCGTCGCTTTGACCCGGATAATCTCCAGACTGCCAGAGCGAACAAAAGCTCTTTTTGCTGACTTTTGCCACAAGTGGCTCTGAGGCTCTAAAGCTCATGCTCCGCATTCGCTAAGAGCCTCACATCTCTCGAGAAAAAGTTAGTCTCTCACGGAGCTGTCTCCAAAACGCACCGTCACCACGCTGCCGGGGGGCAGCTCGGTCCCCTCCTCCCGGTCCTGGGAGATGGCCTTGACGTTTCCGGACTCCGTGCTGGTGGCTCCCGTAACCCGCATGATAAGGCCCGCGTTGGTAATGGCCGCGTTGGCCTCGGCGGCGGTGAGCCCCTGGACATTGGGCACGGAGCGGAGAGCGTCGTTCTTTTCCTCTCCCAAGTACAGGATAATGGACGCGTTGTTGGGCACGATGGCCCCGCCCTCCGGGGTCTGGGCCGTGACCTCCGCCCCGTTTCCCACGGTGCGGAAGGTAAAGCCCGCGTTTTCCAGCCTCGCTCTGGCGGTCTCCAGGTCCTGCCCCACCACGTGGGGGACGGCGGCGTCGGCTCCCGCCAGCTGTTCGGCGGTGTAGTCCGGCTCCACGCCCAGAACGGGCAGGATCTCCCCCATGATCTGGCTGGCCGTGGGGGCCACCATCTGGCCGCCGGAGGGGAAGGTTCCCGTGTTACGGCTGGGGGTGTCCATAGTCAGCAGCATAATATACTGGGGATCGTCCGCCGGAGCGAAACACATGAAGGAAACCACGATGTCGCCCTTGGGGTTGGCGGGGGTTCTGGTTCCGGTTTTGTCGGCGGTACCGGTTTTGCCTCCGATGCGGTAGCCGTTCACCTGTCCGTTTTTCCCGGTGCCCTCCGCCACCACGTATTCCAGGCATTCCCGGACCTTGGCGGAGGTCTCCTCGCTGATGACCTGCCGGATGCACTTGGTCTCGTGCTGCCGGAGGATGTTCCCCTCTCCGTCCAGCACCTGTTCGACGACGTAGGGCTCGTAGAGATAGCCTCCGTTGACGCAGGCCGCCTGGGCCCGGATAAGCTCCAGGGGCGTGACGTTGAAGGTCTGGCCGAAGGAATAGGAGGCCAGGGAGACAATGTTGGAGTTGAATTCCGCCTCCTTGGCGAAGATGCCCTCCGCCTCGCCGATCATGTCCACGCCGGTCTTTTCCATGAGGCCGAAGGATTTGAGATATTTGTAGTATGTGCTGGTGCCCACCGCCTGGCCGATCCGGATGAAAGCCGGGTTGCAGGAGTTCCCCACCGCCTCCTTGAGGATCTGGTGGCCGTGGCCGGAGCTGCGGGAACACTTGATGGGCTCATCCCAGCCCTTGACCATAATGGAGCCGGAGCACTCGAAGGTGGAGTTCATGTTGATGACCCCCTCCTCCAGCGCCGCCGCCAGGGTGATGGGCTTGAAGGTGGAGCCGGGCTCGTAGGTGGAGTCAATGCACTTGTTTCGCCATTGGCTCTGGCGGGCGTCGTCCTTGGCCTTGGTTACCGCCGCCTCATAGGAGCTGACCTCCTCCTCCGGCGCCTCCACGCCGGCTTCCGCCCTGGCGGCGGCTTTCGCGGCGTCCTGGGCGTCATATTTGTCCCGGTCCTTTTCGATATCCGCCAGCTGGGCCTCCAGCTTGCTCTTCAGCTTCTCGTCGTACAGGACGCCGGACTGGTTGGAATCGTAGTTGGGATAGGAGGCCATGCCCAGGATCGCCGCGTTGTTTACGTCCATGACGATTCCCGTGCCTCCGTTGGCGGCGTCGAACTTGCTGAGCATGGACTCCAGACCCTTTTCCAGGGCAATCTGAACGTTGATGTCCAGGGTCAGCACCAGATCGCTGCCGTTCTCCGCGTCGAAGTACTGTTCATATTGAAACAGCAGGGGCTGGCCCTTGTTGTTCTTGGCCGAAATGGTCCTGCCCGCCTCGCCGGAGAGATCCTCGTTGTATTTGACCTCCAGGCCCACGGCGCCCTCGCTGTCGATGTCCACAAAGCCCAGGACGTTGGACGCCATGGCGTTGTAGGGATAGTAGCGCTTGGAGTCCGGATTCAGGTGTACGCCGGTGATGCTGTGCCGCTGGCCCTCCGGGATCTCGTTTCCCTCCTCGTCGATCTCGCCGTTCATGAACTTCCGGATCTCGTCGGCCAGTTCCTTTTCCACCTTCCGGCGAAGGATCTCATACTCGGAATTCGTTCTCTCCATCCGCTTCTCGATGGAGGCCTGGTCCATGTCCAGGATGCGGCTCAGCCCCCGGGCGATGTACGCCTGGTCCCGAATGGGCTGCCGGACGTAGGTCTCCCCCTTTTCCAGGGCCTTCGCCGCGGCCTCCTCCTGCTGCTCCTCCTGACTCTTGACAAACTGATTGATCCGCAGGGGATCAATGATCACCATCTCCGCCGTGGTGGAGCTGGCCAGGATGTTGTGGTTTTTGTCGTAGATGGTCCCCCGGGAGGCGTTGATCTTGGTCTCCCGGGTCTGCTGGCTCACAGCCCGGGCTGTCATCTCGTCGTACCGGTTGATCTGGAGGTCGTAGAGCTTCCAGAACAGCAGCAAAAAAGTACCCACGCCCAACACCAGCATCATCAGCAGCGTCCGCCCGCGGATGATCTGATTGGCCCGGCGGGCAGATTCGCTCTTCCGGTGAAGGGCTGGGATTTTAGGGGAACGCTTTGCCATGCTGCCGCCTCCTAGTCGGGAATTGGGGAAAAAATGATGAAACGGGGGAGCAAGAAGACCTGGCTTCCCGCTCCCCGCCGTCAGGGTCGAAGAATCATGTCAGCTCATTATAGTGCGCCGGTCAGTCGAAATATTCCACCACCGCGTAAACCCCGCCGTGGAGGGAGGAGAGGATGCGGCCCAGCAGCCCGGGTTCCTTCTGCCGGTAGGCCACGGCGGAATCCCCCGCCGACAGGTCCAGATGGCTCATCTGGGTTCCGCTGGGCTTGGACATACCGGCGGCCTCCGCCGCCTCCTTCACCGAGGCCATGTCGAACATCCTCTGATACTGGGCCGTGAGGCTCACATTCTCCGACTCCAGCTCTTCCAGCTGGCCCTGCAGCTCCACCGTCTCCGACGAGAGAAGCGTCAGCTGTACGTAGCTCATCAGTACCAGCAGGGCCAGTCCCATGATGGCCGCAACGCTCAGAGCCGCCAGAGGGGAAATGTACTGCCGCGCTCGGATCAGTACCCGGGGCGCTTCGTAGACCTTTGCCTTTTCTCGAGTTCTGGGGGCCTCTCCCGCATGGCGCAGCTCCCGTTCCCGGACCGCGTAATCCAGGTCATAGGCCAAGCTTCCGTTGACCGCCTGTTTCCCGCGATACCGCATGTCCCGCACCGCCGACGCCATGGAGCCGCCCCCTTTCAACCGTTTTGAAATCTAGATCAGATATCGAACTTGTCCAATTTCTCCGCCGTGCGGAGCCGGGCGCTCCTGGCCCGGGGATTTTCCGCAATCTCCGCCGCCGTGGGCGTCACAGGCTTTCCCAGCCGCACCAGAGGCTTCTTTCCACACACGCAAACCGGGAATTCTGGCGGGCAGGTGCAGCCCTGGGCCAGCTCCCGCAGCGTCCGTTTGACGATCCGGTCCTCCAGCGAGTGGAAGGTGATGACCGCCAGCCGTCCGCCGGGGCGGAGCTTGTCCGCCGCCGCCCGCAGCATGGGGGGCAGCGCGTCCAGCTCGCCGTTGACGGCGATGCGGATCGCCTGAAAGCTCCGCTTGGCGGGGTGCTGCTTCTCCCGCAGGGCCGCCGGGGGCATGGCGGACTTGATCACGTCCACCAGCTCCAAAGTAGTCTCGATAGGCTTGTACTCCCGCCGCCTGACAATGGCCCGGGCAATGGCGGGGGCGTAACGCTCCTCGCCGAAATCGTATAGAATCCGCCGAAGCTCCTCCATACTCCAGGAGTTGACCACCTCCCGGGCTGTCAAGGGAGCCGTGCGGTCCATCCTCATATCCAGCGGCGCGTCCTGCATATAGGAAAAGCCCCGTTCCGGATCGTCCAGCTGAGGGGAGGAAACGCCTAAATCAAAGAGCATCCCGTCCACGCCCTCCTCCGCCAGGACGCTCCCCAGCTCAGAGAAGTTGCTGTGGACCAGCCGCACTCGGTCCATCCAGGGGGCCAGACGCTCCCCCGCCGCCTCGATGGCGGCCATGTCCCGGTCGATGCAAATGAGCTTTCCGGTGGTCAGCCGCCTCGCGATCTCCCGGGAGTGCCCCGCCCGGCCCAAGGTGCCGTCCACATAGACGCCCCCCGGGCGGATACGCAGGGCCTCGACGCACTCGTCCCGCAGGACGGGATTGTGGGTGTATTCCATCGGGGCTCACCCCCGGTTCCGGCGGACCCGGGTCAGGGCGTCCATAGCGGCGGCCATGTCCGTCTCCTCCAGCATCTTCCGCTCCCGCTCCGCCCAGGTCTTCTCATCCCAGATCTGGGCAAAGGTGTTCATGCCCACGATGGTACAGGTCTTTTGCAGGCCCGCGTATTTCCGCAGATCGGCGGTAAGCAGAACCCGTCCCTGGCCGTCGGGCTTGCACTCCACGGCATTGACATAGAGCAGGTTCAGGGCCAGCGCCTCGGTATAGGGGAGCTCCTCCATCTCCTCGGACATCTGCTCCCACTTGGCCTGGGGATAAATGGTCAGGCAGTGCTCGGCGCCGATGGTGATGAAAAAGGTGTCGCCCAGCGCATCCCGCATGGCGGAGGGGATCACAAGGCGGCCCTTGGCGTCAATGCTGTTATTCGATTTGCCCAGCAGCCGCGCCATAGAGCCACCCCCTTTCCCCCTTTTCTGGGATAGAATGGGGGAACTCTCCACTTACCCACCCTATTCCCCACTTCTCCCCACCTATGCTACCTAGTATACGAAAATGACAACCGAAAAGCAAGGATTTTTTTTCGACGGAAAACCGGCCCTTTTCTCTGGAATTCTCTGCTTTTCGCCCGATTTCTGAAAAATAAAACGAGCGTTCTACTTTTTTCGCACCAATTCCCACGCAAAAAAAAGCGCCCCCCCGCCGCAACATCTTGCGACAGGGAGTGCGCTATCTTCAATTTCTTCCCACATCTAGCGGTGGCCGTTTTTGTTTCAGAAAAAGTTTCGTCAATTTAGACAAAATTTTGTTAGTTATAGGTAACTCAACCGTCCTCCTCGCCGTTCTGCTTTTCCAATTTCTGCCTTTGCTCCTGCATCTTGGCGGCGGAGGTGGTGCGGAAGCGGACACGAGACTGCTTCACCTCGTCCAGAGCGGCCTGGACGGCCTCCTCCGTCCGGGCCAAGGCATCCTCAGCGTAACTGTTGGCCACTTGATAAAGCTGGCGGGAGCGTTCCTCGGCCCGGGTGACAATCTGCCGTGCCTTCTCCCGGGCGGCGTACATAACCTCGCTCTCGGAGATTTTGGTCTTGGCCTCCAGCTCCGCCTGGCGCATCATGCGCTCCACGTCCCGCTTGGCGTCCTCCACAAATTTCTCCCGGGCGGCCAGCAGCTCCTGGGCCCGCTTGATCTCCGCCGGCAGCTGGGCCCGGAGCTCGTCCAGCAGGTCCAGCAGCTCGTCCCGGTCCACGATGCTCATGCTGGGCTTCAGGGCGGGGGCCTTGGCGTCTTCTATCCGCTCGTAAATCATATCAATCAGGCGGTTGATGTCATTGGCCATGGTGTGTTCCTCCCTCTTTCTCCGTCAATTCCGCCACGAGCGGGATGATAGGCGCGGGCAGATACTTCTCCAGCGGCTGGCGGTATCGAATCATCTCCCGGGCCATGGAGGAGCTGAAATGCTGGTAGGGGGCGCTGGCGGGCAGGAGCATGGTCTCCAGTCCCGGGCAGATCCCCCGGTTGATCTGGGCCATTTGATACTCCCCGTCGAAGTCCGTCACACTGCGGACCCCCCGGACGATGGCGCAGGCCCCGTGATTCCTGGCGAAATCCGCCAACAGCCCGGGCCAGAGCTCCGCCTCCACGTTGGGCAGGTCCGCCACGGCGGCCCGGACCATTTGGAGCTTCTGCTCCGGGGTGAACATCTGGTTCCGCTTCTCGGCGTTGGGGCTGACGCAGACCCATATCTGGTCAAAGCATCCGGCGGCCCGGCGGATCACGTCCAGGTGTCCCAGGGTGATGGGGTCGAAGCTGCCGGAGCAGATGGCTGTTCTCATGAGCGGTTTCCTCGTTCTATTCGTTTCCCTCCCGCAGGAAGAGGGTGACGGCGATTTTGCCGTAGCGGTAGGTCTTCCGCAGGCGGCACCCCGCCGGGACGGCCAGGCGGCGGTCCGCCGGGTGTTCCGCTACGATTATACCATAAGGAGCCAGAATGTCAAATCCCGGCGCCGTCAGCCGCTCCAGCGCCTGTTCCAGCAGGCCGGAGGCGTAGGGCGGGTCCAGGAAGACCAGGTCGAAGGTCTCCCCCGTTCCCTTCAAAAACTCCAAAGAATCCCCGTTGACCACCCGGGCCCGGTCCTGGAGGTTCGTCAGGGCCAGGTTCTTCTTCACCAGCTCGAAAGCGTCCTTCCTCCGGTCCACGAAGACGGCGGAGGCGGCCCCCCGGCTCAGGCACTCGATGCCCATCTGGCCGGTGCCGGCGAAGAGGTCCAGCACCCGGCGGCCCTCGATGTCAAACTGCAGGGCGCTGAACACGCCCTCCTTTACCCGATCCGTGGTGGGACGGGTCTCCAATCCCTCCAGCTCCAGCAGACGGCGGCCCCCGGCGGAGCCCGTAATGACGCGCATGGCGGTCCCTCCTGAAAGTCGGCAATGAATCCGGCGTTTATTGTACGGCAAAATCCCCCGGTTTTCAAGTGTGTTTCCCACAAAAATAAGAAAAAACTCCGCCGGGGCGGAGTTTTTTCTATCGGTCTTCCAAACGCACCACCGGCGCGTCCTCCAGACCGGTCAGATCATGGGTGGCCAGCAGCACGGGCTTTCCCCTCCCCCGCTCCCGAATCAGCTCCAGGCACCGGGCCCGGTTCTCCTCATCCAGGCCGGTAAAGGGCTCGTCCAGGGCCAGGGCGTCCGAGGGGACCAGCAGGGCTCGAACCAGGGCCAGGCGGCGCTTCATACCCCCGGACCACTCCCGGACGGGCTTGGGGTCCGAAAGGTCCAGCCCCAGGCGGGCCAGCAGCTCCCCCGCCTCCCCGGGGACCTCCCCCAGGGCGAAGCGGAGGTTCCCGGCGGCGGGCAGGTCCTCCAGCAGCCGGTCCTCCTGGAACACGGCGGCCCAGCGGCAGTCCGTGCCCCGGATGGTCCCTCCTTCGGGCTGTTCCAGACCCAGCAGGAGGCGGAGCAGGGTGGTTTTCCCCGTCCCGGAGGGGGCGGCGATACAGGTGATTCCCTCCCGGAAGACGGCGGACAGGTTTGTCAGCACAGGCCTGCCGTTGTAGGTCTTGCGGAGTCCTTCCACACGAATTTCCATCACCGCACCGCCTTTCTTGCCAAAGCGTCCACTGCCGCCAGGAACAGCCGCTCGAAGACCGCCGCCAGCGCCAGGATCACGGCGGTCCAGGCGAAGAGGTCCGGGGTTTGGAGGTAGACCTTGGCAGTATAGAGCCGCTCGCCGATGGTCCCCGCCGGGAGGCCGATGACCTCCGCCGCCGCCCCCGCCTTCCAGCAGAGGCCCAGGGCCAGGGAGGCGGCGGAGCGGAAGTAGGGCAGGACCTGGGGCAGATAAATTCCCCACAGCCGCCGCCGGAGGGGAATCCGGTAGACCTGAGCCAGCTCCAGAAGTTTGGAATCCGTCTGCCGGAGGCCCTCCAGCACGTTGAGGTACACCGGGGGAAAGACCATCAGGGCGGAGATGAAGAGGGACAGGGACCGGGCGTCCAGCCACACCAGGGCCAGGATGATGAAGGAGGCCACGGGGACCGCCTTCACCACCGCCACCGGCGGGGCCAGCAGGTCCCGGAGCCAGGATCTCCCCGCCGCCAGGGCCGCCAGCAGCAGCGCCAGAGCGCAGGAGAGCAGGAAGCCCCCGAAGATGCGGGCCGAGGAGTTCCCCACCGCCCGCCAGAAAGCGGAGGAGGGCAGCAGCGCCAGGAGGCGCAGCGCCGCCCGGACCGGCGAGGCCAGCAGCAGTCCCCCGTGGGGATATGCCGCCGCCAGGGCCATGCTCCCCCCCTGCCAGGCCGCCAGCCAGAACAGCACGGACCAGGGGCGGAGCTTAGCCGCCATAGTAGAAGTCGTCCCCCGGCAGCGCGCCGCCCACGGACTGAGGATTCGCCTCCGCCAGTACAGACAGGTAGCCGGAGAGCTTTTCAAACATCTCCTGGCCGGTGAGGCAGACGATGTTGCAGTGGGGCAGGGCCTTTTCCGCGATGGCCGGGCTTTCGATGATGCCGTATTCGGCGATGATCTCCGCCGCCTCCGCCGGGTTCTGGTTCACCCATTGGACGGACTGCTCATACGCGGCCAGGAACCAGCCGGTGACCTGGGGATATTTCTCCACAAAGTCCCGCCGGGCCACGGCCACGCCGGTGATCATGGCGGAGCCGTTGTCCAAAGCGTCCCACTCCGCCGTCAGATCCAGGGCCACACGGAGTTTTTCCAATTTTCCCTGGGCCACGGTGACGAAGGGCTGGGGCAGCAGGGCGATATCCGCCGTCCCCGCCGCCAGGGCGGCGACGCATTCGGCGTGCTCGCTTTTCCAGTCCACGGTCACGTCCTTGTCCGGGTCCAGGCCGTTCTGCTCCAGGAGGTAGCGGAGGCCGAACTCCGGCGTAGACCCCTTTCCGGCGGCCACGATGGTTTTCCCCTTGAGGTCCGCCATGGACTGAATGGTCTCCCCGTTGTTCTCCACGATGTAGAGGACCCCCAGGGTGTTCACCGCCAGAGTGACCACCTGGCCCTCCGTCTTGTTATACAATACCGCCGCCAGGTTGGCGGGAACACAGATGATATCCAAATCGCCCTTGATAAAGGCGGGGGTCAGCTCGTCGGCGGAGCCCGCCAGGGTATACTGGTCCAGGTCGTTTTCCAGCATTTTCGCCATTCCCATGGCCGTGGGGCCGCGAAGCGCGCCGATGCGCATGGAGACGGCGGGCTCCGAGTCCCTGGACGGGAAAAGCTCCTCCGGCCTCTCCTCGGAAATTTCCGGCTGCGCGGGGATTTCCTGCTTCTCCGCCGGGGCGGAACCGCCCTCCTCCTGGGCGGGGCCATCGACGCCGCGTGCGGCGCCGCAGGCCGAGAGGGCCAGCAGCAGGGCAAGGGCCAGGGCAAGGGTCTTCAAGGCTTTCATAGTCGTTTCCTCCAAGTTCTCTTTAGGCGTTCTCTGGGGCATATACTGTTTTTGCCGTCACGCCGGGCAGACGGCCGATCTTCCCGGACAGGGCCGAGATCACGTCCGCCGGGGCGTCCAGGGCCACGCTGATGAGCCGGATCCCCCGTTCCCGGCAGGGGACGCCCATCCGGCCCAAGACGCAAGTCTCGTACTGATGCAGCAGAGCGTTCAGCGCCGCCACGGAGTCCGCCTCCCGGACGATGACCGCCAGGACGGCGACGCGGGTTTCCATATAGTCTTCCCTCCTTTTCCCAAAAACAAAGCCCCTCCGCCGTCTGGCAGAGGGGCCGTCAACGCACAGCATGACCGGACCCGGAGAACTTCCGCGTCCCGCTCTCTCCTCTTACGGCTCGGAAAGCACCTTGCCGCCAGATCGACAGATATGACATCCAAGTCCTTCGGTCAGAAACAGCTTCCCGGGGACGGGCTGGAACTGATGATAGCATGGAAATACTTGGCCGTCAAGCCCAGTTCTTTACTCTTTATCCAGGTAATCCAGGACCTCCACGGCCTCGCCGCCCCGGAGGTAGACCCGGGGCACCCGGCGGGCCACGGCGCAGAGAAGCTCGTAGGAGATGGTCCCCGCCTTTTCCGCCGCCTGGGCAAAGCCGTCGGCGGGAGCGGGACCCAGGAGCGCGGCCTCGTCCCCGGCGGAGACCTCCGGAACGGCAGAGGCGTCCAGGACGATCTGGTCCATGCTCACCCGGCCGATGACCGGGGCGGGCTTTCCGTGGATGGAGGCAAGCCCCAGATTGGACAGGCACCGGGGGTAGCCGTCGGCATAGCCGCAGCAGACCGTGGCCGCCCGAATCGGGCGGTCCGCCGTATAATACCGGCCATAGCCCACGCAGTCTCCGGGGCTCAGCTCCTTCACTTGGCTGACCACGGTTTTCAGCGCCATGACGGGCTTGAGACCGGGGAAAGCCACCTCCGCGCTGGGGTCCTGGCCGTAGAGAATGACCCCGGCCCGGACCATGTCGCAGCTCCAGTCCGGGTGGGCCGTCAGCCCCGCCGAGTTGGAGCAGTGGACAATTTCCAGGGGTCCCGCCGCCTCCAGACGCTCCACCACCCGGCGGAAGAGGGCGTACTGTCCCTCGGTGTAGCGGCGGTCCTCCTCCGACAGGGAGTCGGCCACGGAGAAGTGCTGGAACGCGCCGGTGATGGAGAGGCCCGGCAGGCTCCGGCACTCCAGGAGGCCGGAGACCGCCCCCTCGAAGTCCCGGCAGGCCCCAAAGCCGATGCGGCCCATGCCAGTGTCGATCTTTAAATGGCCTTCCACCGTCACCCCGGCATGCTCCGCCGCCTGGGACAGGGCCCGGGCGTACTCCAGGCTATAGACCGCCTGGGTGATCCGCTCCTCCGCCAGGGTCCCGGCGCACTCCGGGCGGGTCATGCCCAAAATTAGAATGGGCTGCGCAATGCCGCTGCGCCGCAGATGCCGGGCCTCCGCCAGAGAGCTGACGGCAAACCAGGCCGCCCCGGCCTCCGCCAGGGTCCGGGCCACCATGCGGTCCCCGTGGCCGTAGGCGTCGGCCTTCACCACGGCGCAGACCTCCGCAGGGGCCGCCTTCTCCTGAATCAGGCGGAAGTTGTGGGCCAGGGCGTCCAAGTCGATCTCCGCCCAGCAGTGGGCGTCAAAGGTTGTGTTCATGGGAATCCCCTCCAATTCCGGGATACGGTATCGTAGGATATCATACGCCGTTTCCGCCCGGGAGGCAACAGCGTTTTCTGCTCAGTAACAGGCGTTTTGTGCAGGGGGGCCGCTTCTCCATCCGGTAGTTGGTCAAGGCCACTCCATGGCGGATTACCCGCCGCTCCCGGGTTACCAGATAGCCCCGCTTCTCGAAAAACGGCCGGGCGGTGATAGAGGCGTGGGTGACGATGCGTTCCGCTTCCACCGCCCCTTCCAGGGCATTGCACAGGGCGGAGGCAATCCCCCGGCGCTGAAAGTCCTTGTGGACATACAGCCGGTCCAGATAGCCCGAGGCGTCGATATCCCCGAAGCCCAGGATTTTCCCGTCCTCCACCGCCACAAACGCGGCGTGCTCCGAAAGCGTCCGGCCCCACTCCTCAAGGTCCGGCGCGCCGTCCGCCCAGGCGTCAAGCTGCTCGGGTGTGTAGTCCCCGGCATTCACCGTATGTACCGTGTCGTAGAACAGCTTCGCGATTTCTCCCAAGTCGGAGGAACGGTAGCGCCGAAGAGTCATCCCTCGTCCACCCGGACGCCCTTCTCCGCGAACGCCTCCAGCAGCCGGTTCATGTCGGAGGGAATCGTGATGGGGTCCCCGCAGGCGGCGATGGCGTTGGCCACGTCCTTCAATCCGTTGCCCGTCACCACGGAAACTACCGTATCGTGTTTTCCGATGATCCCGGCCTCACAGAGCTTCTTCACTCCCGCCGTGCCGGTGACCCCGGCGGGCTCGCCGAAGACGCCGCAGGTCCGGCCCAGCAGCTGCTGGGCCGCCATGATCTCCTGGTCCGTCACGTTCACCGTCAGGCCGTGGGACTCCCGGATGGCCATAAGAGCCTTGTCAGCGTTCCGGGGTACGCCCACGGCGATCGAGTCCGCCAGGGTGTTTTCCTCCATGGGCTCCCAGGGTGCATTCGTTTCGATTGCCCGGTTCAGCGGGCAGCAGCCCGCCGCCTGGGCGGAGATCAGCCGGGGCAGTCGGTCGATGAAGCCGATGGCGTAGAGGTCCTTGAGCCCCTTCCAGAGCCCCGCGATGGTGCAGCCGTCGCCTACGCTGATGGCGACATAGTCCGGGACCTCCCAGTTCAATTGCTCCATGATCTCCAGGGCCACGGTCTTCTTGCCCTCGGAGAGGTAGGGGTTGATGGCGGCGTTCCGGTTGTACCAGCCCCATCTGTCGATGGCCTGCTTGCTCAGCTCGAAGGTCTCCTCATAGCTCCCCTGGACGGAAATCACCGTGGCCCCGAAGGTCATCAGCTGGGCCACCTTCCCCTTGGGGGCCCGGGAGGGAACAAAAATGTAGGTGGAGAGCCCCGCCGCCGCCGCGTTCCCTGCCAGGGACGAGGCGGCGTTTCCCGTGGAGGAGCAGGCGATCACCTTGGCTCCGGCCTCCCGGGCCTTGGCTACGGCCATGGCGCTGGCCCGGTCCTTTAAGGAGGCCGTAGGATTCTGGCCGTCGTCCTTTACATAAAGGCGGCCCAGGCCCAATTGTTCCGCCAACCTGGGCTCCTCGTAGAGGGGGGACCAGCCCACCCGCAGGGGTGTGGGGGTGGTGTCCTCCTCGATGGGCAGCAGCTCCCGGTAACGCCACATGGACCGTTCCTCACGGCTTGCCAGAATCTCCTTGGTCAGACGGGATTTGATGTAGTCGTAGTCATAAGTAATGTCCAAGATACCACCGCATTCGCAGGTGGTCAGGTCCGGCGCCGCCTCGTAGGTTTTGCCGCAGCGGACGCATTTTCCGTATTTCACATTTCGCATGGTCCCGCTCCTCTCTCCGTCAAGATAGGTCCATCATAGCAAATAGGTCGGCCTTTGTCAAAGGGGAAACCCTGCGGTTTCGCGGGTTGCATTAACCCTGAGCCTATGGTATACTTCAACATGGCAGCGAAATTTTCAGGAGGTACATAGCCATGAGAGACATGATTGGATACTGCGGGCTGGACTGTGAGAAATGCGACGCGTACCTCGCGACCCTCCATGACGACCAGGCGCTGCGGGAGAAGACCGCCAAGCTGTGGGCCGAGTTAAATGACGCTCCCATCCTGCCGGAACATATCAACTGCCAGGGCTGCCGTGTTGAGGGAATGAAGACGGTGTTCTGCGACCAGATGTGCGAGATCCGCCGGTGCGCCCTAAAAAAGGGCGCGGCGACCTGCGGGGACTGCCCGGACCTGGAAAGCTGTCCGACTGTTGGCGCGATTATCTCGAACAACCCCGAAGCTCTGGCAAATTTGAAAGAATAGGCGACTCGAAAGGGGGAGGCTGAACAGCCTCCCCCTTCAATTTCTCATGTTCAAATCCGGGCCCGGATCTCCGCCCCCACGGCCTTACAGCCCAGGAGCTTCCCGCCCTCGTTCATGATGTCCCCGCAGCGGAAGCCCGCCTTCAGGGTCTGGTCCACGGCGGCCTCCACCGCGTCGGCCTCGGCGGCCATGTCGAAGCTGTAGCGCAGCATCATAGCCGCCGCCAGGATGGTGCCAATGGGGTTGGCCTTGTCCTGCCCGGCGATGTCCGGGGCGGATCCGTGAATGGGTTCGTAGAGGCCCCGGGTCCCCTCTCCCATGCTGGAGGAGGGAATCATGCCGATGGAGCCGGTGATCTGGCTGGCCTCGTCGGAGAGGATGTCCCCGAAGAGGTTCTCCGTCACAATCACGTCGAACTGGCTGGGATCCCGGACAAGCTGCATGGCGGCGTTATCCACGTACATATGGAGGAGCTCCACGTCCGGGTACTCCTTGGCCACCTCCTCCACGGTCTTCCGCCACAGGCGGGAGGTGTCCAGCACGTTGGCCTTGTCGATGGAGGTCACCCGGCCCCGGCGCTTTTGGGCCATGTCGAAGGCCACCCGGGCCACCCGGCGGACCTCATGCTCACTGTAAGAGCACACGTCCACGGCCTTCAGCTCACCGTCTACCTGGGAGGTGGTGTGCTCGCCGAAGTACATGCCGCCGATGAGCTCCCGGACCACCACGAAGTCGATGCCCTTCGCCGCGATGTCCGCCCGGAGGGGGCAGGCGGCGGAGAGATCCTGGAACATCCGGGCGGGCCGGACGTTGGTGTACAGGCCCATGGAGGAGCGGAGCTTTAACAGTCCCCGCTCCGGGCGGTTGGCGGCGGGCTGACTGTCCCACTTGGGGCCGCCCACGGCCCCCAGCAACACGCTGTCGGCAGACAGGCAGGTTGCAAGGCTCTCGTCCGGCAGGGGCACGCCGAATTCATCGATGGCGCAGCCGCCCATGGGGGCTTCCTTGTAGGTAAAGGTATGCCCAAACTTTTTCGCCACCGCGTCCAGCACGCCGATGGCTTCTCCTACGATTTCGGGGCCGATGCCGTCGCCCCGGATGACAGCGATGGTCTTGTTCATGCTTCCGCCTTTCCGGCCTTCAAGGAGGCCATGAGCCCGCCCTTTTCGATCATATCCTTGATGAAGGGGGGGAAGGGCTCCGCCTGATAGGTCTCGTTTTTGGTCACATTGGTGATAACGCCCGTGTCAAAGTCCACGGACACCTGGTCCCCGTCGGAGATGCCGCTGCTGGCCGCAGGGCACTCCAGGATGGCCAGACCGATGTTGATGGCGTTCCGGTAGAAAATGCGGGCGAAGGTGGCCGCGATGACGCAGCTGACCCCGCTGGCCTTGATGGCGATGGGGGCGTGCTCCCGGGAGGAGCCGCAGCCGAAGTTGACCCCCGCCACCATGACATCGCCGGGCTTTACCTTGTGGATGAAGTCCTTGTCGATGTCCTCCATGCAGTGGGCGGCCAGTTCCTTGTGATCCGGGGTGTTCAGATAGCGGGCGGGGATGATGACGTCGGTATCCACGTGATCCCCGTATTTATGGACGGTTCCCTGTACGTTCATGTTCAAACCTCCTCAGGATGAGCAATATGACCTGCGACGCCGGACGCGGCGGCCACGGCGGGAGAGGCGAGGTACACCTCGCTGTCCACGTGGCCCATGCGGCCCACGAAGTTCCGGTTCGTAGTGGAGACGCAGCGCTCCCCGGCGGCCAGAATGCCCATGTAGCCGCCCAGGCACGGCCCGCAGGTGGGCGTGGAGACGATGCAGCCCGCATCCAGGAAAATATCGGTAAGGCCCTGCTTCATGCACTGGCGGTAGACATTCATGGTGGCGGGAATCACGATGCCCCGGACGTCCCGGGCCAGGCGCCGGCCCTTCAAGATGGCGGCGGCGGCCTCCAGGTCGGGAAGCTGGCCGTTGGTGCAGGAGCCGATGACAATCTGGTCAATCCGGATATCCTTCCCCTCCCGGGCGCTGTGGGCGTTCTCCGGGAGGTGGGGATAGGCCACGGTGCAGTCCACCTGGGAGAGGTCGATGTCCACGGTCCGCTCATACTCCGCATCCGGGTCCGCCTCATAGGCGGTCCAGGGGCGGCTGACCCGTTCCGAAACGTAGGCTTTTGTAATGTCGTCCACGGGGAAGATGCCGTTTTTCGCCCCGGCCTCAATGGCCATGTTGGAGATGGTCAGCCGGTCGTAGACGCTGAGCTCGGCCACGCCGGGCCCGGCGAACTCCAGGGACTGATACCGGGCCCCGTCCACGCCGATCATGCCGATGAGGGTCAAAATCACGTCCTTGCCGGAGACGAAGGGCCTAAGCTTTCCGGTCAGATTCACCTTGATGGCGGAAGGCACCTTGAACCACGTCTCCCCGGCCGCCATGGCGGCCCCCATGTCCGTGGACCCCACGCCGGTGGAGAAGGCCCCCAGGGCGCCGTAGGTGCAGGTATGGGAGTCCGCGCCGATGACGGCCTCGCCGGGGGCAACCAATCCCTTTTCCGGCAGCAGGGCGTGCTCGATGCCCATCTCGCCCACGTCGAAGTAGTTGTCGATGTCGAACCGCCGGGCAAAGGTCCGGCACTGCTTGCACTGGGCGGCGGCCTTGATGTCCTTGTTGGGGGCGAAGTGGTCCATCACCAGGGCGATCTTGCTCTTGTCAAAAACTTTGTCAAAGCCCGCCGCCTCGAATTCGTTGACGGCCACGGGGGTTGTGATATCGTTGCCCAGCACCAGATCCAGCTTGGCCTGGATGAGCTGCCCCGCCCGGACAGAGTCCAGCCCGGCGTGCTTGGCCAGGATCTTCTGCGTCATGGTCATTCCCATTTTGTTGTCACGCTCCTTATTGATTTATGAATATCCGCGATATCCGCTTACGCCCGCTTGGCCCGGTTGATGGCGGACAGGATGGCCCGGAGAGGCGCCAGGTTGATGTTGTGGCTCAGGCCCACGCCCCAATACTGCTTGCCGGTGCGCCGGTCCTGAAGGAGAATATAGGCCACGCCCTGGGAGTCGGAGCCGTCGGTAATGGCGTGGGAGGTGTAGT
>CAMXKT010000017.1 GCA_947244595.1 uncultured Oscillibacter sp.
TGTACACCAGTCCGTCCCGCTCCAGCTCCGCCAGGGCCCGCTGCATGGTGTTGGGATTGACCCCGGCCTCCGTGGCCAGATCCCGCACCGAGGGCAATCGCTCCCCCGGGGGGAAGGCGCCGGTGACGATGCCCACCTTGACCTGCTGGATCAGCTGCGTATAAATGGGGGCGTCGTTGGAAAACTGCCATTGCATGATGCGCACCTCCTGTTTGTGTGCTATTGTCTTATGCAACTAATACAATAGCACATTTTAGGGAAATGTCAAGGGGGTTTCGCAAAATTTTTTCCCCGGCGGGGGAGGGAAGGGACTCCCTTGCAAATTTCGCCGCTTTGTGCTATCATTACCAAGATATAACAGTGTCCCGTTTTTAATAAGGAGGTTCCCCATGTCCAAGCTCAGCAAGCAAGACCAAAAGCGCGCCCGGCGGAGAGAGAAGAAGAGCTTCCGCCAGGCCATGGAAAAGGAGCTGCGGGAGCATAAGAGCTCCTTCATTGTTTTTTACACCCTGCGGCTTTTGGTCATCGTCATCTTCATCCGCCAGATCATGATCGGCGGCTATGAGTCGGCGTTCTACTGCGCCCTGGCCTATCTGCTCCTCTACGTCCCCAGCTGGATCCAGGTGAAATTCCACATCGAGCTGCCCCCGGCCCTGGAGATTACCGTCCTGTGCTTCATCTACGCGGCGGAGGTCCTGGGGGAGGTCAACGCCTTTTACGTGGTGGTCCCCCACTGGGACACCATGCTCCACACCCTCAACGGCTTCCTGGCGGCGGCGGTGGGCTTCGCCATGGTGGTGCTGCTCAACGACGACGAGCGCCTCACCTTCGACCTGTCTCCGGTCTTCCTGGCCCTGGTGGCCTTCTGCTTCTCCATGACCATCGGCGTCCTCTGGGAGTTCTTCGAATTCGCCATGGATTGGTTCTTCCACACGGACATGCAGCGGGACACGGTGGTGAACGCCATCTACTCCGCCAGCCTGGACATGACCCGGTCCAACAAGGTGGTGGCCGTGCCGGGTATCCAGGAGGTTCTGGTTAACGGCCAGGACCTGGGGCTGGGAGGGTATCTGGACATCGGCCTCATCGACACCATGAAGGACCTGTTCGTCAACTTCATCGGGGCGGTGGTCTTCTCCGTCACGGGCTTTTTCTACGCCAAGAGCAAGGGGGAGAAGAAGACGGCGGCCCAGGGCTTCGTTCCCAGCAGGAAGACGGCGGACCGGGATTACCTGAACCAGGCCCGGAAGGAGAACAGGGACAAGCCGGAGCCCTGACGGCTCTCTGTAAAATTTTTGTAACCGGGTTGCTTTTTGGAAATTCAGTGGTATGATATGTGCGGAATCAAAATAAAAGCAAAGGACTTGATACTATGACAAAGATCGACATTATCTCCGGTTTTTTGGGAGCGGGCAAAACCACCCTCATCAAAAAGCTGCTGGCGGAGGCCTTCCAGGGGGAAAAGCTGGTGCTCATCGAAAATGAGTTCGGCGAGATCAGCATCGACGGCGGCTTTTTAAAGGAGTCCGGCGTCCAGATTTCCGAGATGTCCTCCGGCTGCATCTGCTGCTCTCTGGTGGGGGACTTCAACAAGGCGCTGAAGGACGTGGCGGCCCAGTTCCACCCGGATCGGATCCTCATTGAGCCTTCCGGCGTGGGCAAGCTCTCCGACGTCATTGTGGCCGTGGAGAACACCGCCGCCGAGGCCCCGGAGCTGAAGCTCAACAGCTTTGTCACCGTGGCGGACGCCTCCAAGGTGAAGGTCTACATGAAAAACTTCGGCGAGTTCTATAACAACCAGATCGAGTCCGCCGGGACCATCGTCCTCTCCCGGACCCAGAAGCTGAACCGGGAGAAGCTGGAGGCCGCGGTCAGCCTGCTCCGGGAGAAGAACCCGGAGGCCGCCATTCTCACCACCCCCTGGGACGACCTGGACGGAAAGACCATCCTCTCCGCCATTGAGAAGGTTTCCCTGGCGGACGAGCTGCTGGCGAAGATGCGGGCGGAACACGAGGCCGAGGAGGCGGAGCACGCCCACCACCACCATGAACACGAGGGGGAACATGGGGAGCGCGAGCACCACCATGAGCACGGGGACCACGAGGCCCACGAGGAACACGGAACGCACGAACACCACCATGATCACGGGGAGCACCACCACGACCACGAGTGCGACGACCCCAGCTGCTCCTGCCACCACCATCACCACCACGCCGACGAGGTCTTCACCTCCTGGGGCAGAGAGACTCCCAAGGCCTTCACACAGGCGGGCGTGGAGAAGATTCTCTCCGCCCTGGACTCCGGGGAGTACGGCAAGATCCTCCGGGCCAAGGGCATCGTCAACGGGGAGGACGGGAACTGGATCGAGTTCGACTACGTGCCCGAGGAGCACGAAGTCCGCTCCGGACACCCCGACTACACGGGCCGCCTCTGCGTCATCGGCGCGGAACTGAAGGAGGACAAGCTCTCCCAACTCTTCGGCCTCTGAGCCTGAAAAGGAAGTTTACTTGACAATGGATATTCCCGTTTATCTGGTGGCCGGATTTCTGGATTCCGGCAAGACCAATTTTATCAACGGCGTCCTGGAGGACGGCTTCGCCCGCCAGGACAGGACCCTCCTTCTCCGCTGCGAGGAGGGGGAGGAGGAGTACAACCCCAAGGCGCTGGACAACGTCACCGTGGTGGACATCGAGGACGAGGCGGACCTGACCTGCTCCCGCATGAAGGAGCTGGAGAAGAAATACCGGCCCAGGCAGGTCCTCATCGAGTACAACGGTATGTGGCAGATGGAGCGCTTATACCGGGAGGTTCTCCCCGCCAACTGGGTGCTCTATCAGATCATGACCTTTGTGGAAGCCGGGACCTTCGAGCTGTACGCCAGGAACATGGGCCAGCTGATGATGGAAAAGATCACCAACGCGGACCTGCTGGTCTTCAACCGTGCCACGCCGGAGCTGCGGGAGGCCCTGCGGAAGCGGAACCTCCGCATGGTGAACCGCCGGGCGGACATCTATTTCGAGAACGTGGACGGAAGCAGCGAGGACTACCTCACCGGGGATGAGTGCCCCTTCGACCTGGACCAGCCCGTGGTGGACATCCCCGACGACGACTTCGGCGTCTGGTATGTGGACGTCATGGACCACCCGGACCGCTGGGCGGGGAAGGAGGTCCACATGAAGCTCCTCATGTGCCACTCCAAAAAGTACCCCGGCGTCCACTGTCCCGGCCGCTTCGCCATGGTCTGCTGTGAAAATGACATCCAGTTCCTGGGGCTGGTGGCCAAGGGCGTGGGCCTGAAGGACTACAAAAACCGGGACTGGGTGGAGGTCACCGTCCGGATGGCCGTGGAGAACCACGACGCCTACCAGGGCAAGGGCCCGGTGATGCACGTGCTGAGCATCGCCCCCTGCGCCAAGCCCGCCCAGGACGTGGTGACCTTCTGATACGATCTGTAATATGCTGGAAAGAAGCTCCCCTCCGTTGTGGTACGGAGGGGAGCTTCTTGTTTCTTGTTACCGAAAATCATCCCAGAGCCAGTTCCCGGCGTCATCATAGAGCGCGAGTTTGGGGCCTACGGGATTATGGGGGTCCTCCAGGGTCAAGACGTAAATGTCCAGGATTCCGTGGCTGTTCGTTTCCTGATCGGCATAGGGTCCGCTTCTATAGATCGTGCCGCCGTCGGTCCATGTAAAACTCCATACCTCCTCCGGGAGCTCCGCGCCGGAGGCCACCACCACGGCGTTTTCCGCGTCCCCGAAGTTGTGCACCATGGCGCCCTTCATGCCCGTGTCCATCTGGCTCCGGCCGCCGGTGGGGCGGTAGCGGTCCGGGAACAGCTCGTCCCGCTGCCACACGCTCATGCACCACTCTCCGCCCTGGTCCGCGCAGAGAAGCGCCATGTAGTCCCCCAGCTCCGCCCGCCTCCGGACCTCCAGGGTCTCGGGGTCGAACCGGGTGTTCTGGTCCTGGAAGTACTCCGCCGTCCCCTGGGCCAGGGCCTTTTCATCCTCAAAGTGGACCGAAGAGGCATAGTGGGCGTCCCGCTCCGCCTGCTCCTGTTTGGCTTGGACGGAGACTCTGACGCCCCAGACGGCCAGGGCCGTCACCACCGCCATGGCCAGCCAGGCCAGCCACTTCCACTGCTTTTCCCGCTTCATACTCTCCATGATTTGTCCTCCCGCCGCTTTGGGCAATTCCTCGCTTGTCAGTTCCTTCCCGCTTAAAAGCTCGCTGACCGACAGGCCCAGGACCTCGGACAGGGGTTCCAGGCTGTCCAGGCCGGGCATGCCCCGCCCGGTTTCCCAGCGGCTGACGGCCTTGTCCGTCACATGGAGCCGCTCCGCCAGCTCCGCCTGGCTGAGGGCCAACTCCTTCCTCCGCCGGGCGATCAGTCCGCCGGTGGCCTTTGTGTCCATGGTCATCAACTCCTTCGGCCACAGTATGCCACGCCGGCGGGGAAATGTCACCCTATGATTCGTAGAGCGGGGGAAAAAGGGCGGCGTCAGGCAGGACGCGCTTGCGCCGGAGGACCCCCCTGTGGTACACTCTTACCGGAGATCTCGGAAATAAAAGAGGAAAGGACGAGAGAAATGAAAGAGAGACTATTCGCACTCCTGACAGCCTGTGTTCTGATGGTGAGCCTGACGGCGATTCCTGTCTCCGCCATGGGCCCGGACTCCACGGCCCATGCCGACAAGCTGGCTTCCCTGCGCCTGTTCCGGGGCACGGCGGAGGGCTACAATCTGGAGGCCGCGCCCACCCGGCTCCAGGGGCTCATCATGCTGATCCGCCTGCTGGGCCTGGAGGAAGAGGCCCTGGCCTGTCAGGATCCCAACCCCTTTACCGATGTGACGGGCACCGGCGACCGCTATGCGGCCTATGCCTACGCCAACGGCCTGACCAAGGGCACCGGGGCTGCTGCGTTCACGCCCTCCCGGGCGCTGTCCGCCGGAAACTACGTTACCTTCCTTCTCCGGGCCCTGGGCTATGACGACGCCCAGGGGGACTTCGCTCCCAGCGGGGCTTTGCAGTTTGCCGCGGGCGTCTCCCTGATGACCCCCGGGGCGGCCTCCGCCCTGAGCGCCGCTCCCATGGACCGGGGAGACCTGGTGGACCTATCCTACGCCGCCCTGACCTGTAAGATGAAGGACGGTTCCCGCACTCTGGCGGCGAAGCTCCGGGACGAGGGCGTCTTCACCACCGGGGAAGGGGAGGCCGCCGGGGTCCTGGGGAAAGGCGCGGGCTGGACCTTCGAGCGCACCGCTCCGGCGGCGTCCGCCGAGACTGCGCCTGTGCCCGCACCCGCGCCCGCCGCTTCCGCTGCCGTCGTCCATGAGAAAAAGACCGTGGGAAAGGTCACCGCCCACGTGCTGACGGTGGACCCCAAGCTGGCGACGGTGAAGGCCGCCCTGGTGGACAACACCCTGGGTCACACGGCCCCCTTCTCCAAGATTGTGGAGAGCTCCGGCGCGGCGGCGGTGATCAACGGAAACTTCTTCGCCTCCTACAGCGATTTTAAGATTCCCGTGGGACACGTGATGGTGGACGGGCAGTTCGTCTACGGCACTTCCGGCCTCTCGTCCCTGGGCGTCACGGCGGACGGGCAGGTCCGCGTGGGCCGTCCGGCGCTGTTCACCCGTATCAAGACTCCCGACACCTCCTGGACCGCCTATGAGATCAACGTCCCCGCTCAGTACGGCTCCATCCTCTATACCCCCGCCTACGGGCCCTCGGTGACCATGACGAAGCCCGGCAGCGTTATGACCGCCGCGGCCGGGAGGATCACCGGCTTTCAGTCCGTGGCGGAGGAGACGACGGTCCCCATTCCCGCGGGGGGCTTCCTGGTCTATATGGACGCGGCTTTTACCTCCACGGAGTACTTCCAGACCCCCGTTCCCGGCACGCCGGTTTCCACGGAGTACTATCTCCACAAGGAGGACCCGGAGGGCTTTACCCTGGACGGCCTGGTGAGCGTCGTCTCCGGCGCGCCCCGGCTGGTTCAGGACGGCGCGGCCGTCACCGAGCTGGAGCAGGGCTTCACCGAGGCCCGATTCACCACCGCCGTTTCTCCCCGCAGCGCCATCGGCGTGAACGCCGCCGGGAAGCTGGTCCTGGTCTCCGTTCCCGGGGCGACGATCCAGCAGATGAGGGAACTGATGCTGGCCCTGGGCTGTGTGGACGCCTTTAATCTGGACGGAGGCGCCTCCTGCGGGATGTACTATGACGGGACGTATCTGGCCAAGCCCGGCCGGGAGCTGACCGTCACGCTCCAGGTTTTTCCAAGGTGAGGAGGGGCTCCTTTAAAAGCGTGAAATTGGAGGTTGCGAAACCGCCGCGGTTTTGGTATCTTAATAGAGCGTGCCCCCTTCCGCGGGCACAGAGAACACACAAGGCGAAGGTGAGCATATGAAGAAGATGTTTTCGGGGACCGATCAATACGTGGCCTCCGACGAGCTGATGGCGGCGGTAAACATCGCCGTGACGCTGGAAAAGCCCCTCCTCATCAAGGGCGAGCCGGGTACGGGCAAGACCATGCTGGCCCAGGCCGTGGCCCAGGCTCTGGGGAAGGAGCTCATTATCTGGAACGTAAAGTCCACCACCAAGGCCCAGGACGGCCTGTACGTCTATGACGTGGTCCAGCGGCTCTACGACAGCCAGTTCGGGTCCCACGGCGTGGACGACATTGCCCGTTACATCAAGCTGGGCAAGCTGGGAGAGGCGTTCTCCTCGGAGGAGCAGGTGGTCCTGCTGATCGACGAGATCGACAAGGCGGACCTGGAGTTCCCCAACGACCTTCTGTGGGAACTGGACCAGATGGAGTTCTACATTCCGGAGACCCGGGAGACCGTCCGGGCGAAGAAACGGCCCATCGTCATCATCACCTCCAACGCTGAGAAGGAGCTGCCCGACGCCTTCCTCCGCCGGTGCATCTTCCACTATATCGACTTCCCGGATCAGGAGCAGATGGAGCGCATCCTCCGGGTCCACTTCGACCGCCTGGAGGAGGACCTGCTCCGCCAGGCCATGGCGGCCTTCTACTGGCTGCGGGAGCTCCGGGGCATCGACAAGAAGCCCAGCACCTCGGAGCTGGTGGACTGGCTCCGGGCCCTTGTGGCCGGAGGCGTGGACCCCGCCCGGGTCCGGAAGGAGATTCCCTTTGCCGGGGTTCTGCTGAAGAAGGACAAGGACCTGCGGACCCTGCGGGGCGTTCGCTGAGACCATGTTTCTGGAGTTTTTTTACCTGCTCCGGGCCCGGGGACTGGACGTGACGCCGGACGAGTGGATGATCCTGCTGGAGGGGCTGTCCCGGGGGCTGCACCGGTCCTCCCTGACGGGGTTTTACCAGCTCTGCCGGGCGGTGGTGGTGAAGAGCGAGGCGGACTTCGATCGCTTCGACCAGGCCTTTCTGGAGTTTTTCCGGGACGCGCCCTGGAACGGCGAGCTGCCGAAGGAGCTGCTGGACTGGCTGGACCGCCCGTCGGAGGACCTGGGCCGGACCCTGGAGGAGCTGAAACGGGCCGGGTTTTCCCAGGAGACGGCGGAAGAGCTGCTGCGCCTTTTGGAGGAGCGGCTGCGTGAGCAGACCGAGGAGCACAACGGCGGCAGCTATTGGGTGGGCACCCAGGGGCGCTCCCCCTTTGGAAACAGCGGCTGGCACCCGGGCGGCATCCGCATCGGCGGCCAGGGCCGTCACCGCACCGCCATGATGGTGGCCGGGGAGCGGCGCTTCCGGGATTTCCGGAAGGACAACACCCTGGACACCCGGCAGTTCCAGACGGCCTTTCGCCTGCTGCGCCAGCTCTCCAGCCAGGCGGACGAGAGCGAGGAGGTCTTGGATGTGGACGGGACCATCCGGGATACCTGTGACAATGGGGGCCTTTTGAAGATTCGAAAGACCCATCCCCGGAAGAACGCCGTCAAGGTCCTGCTGCTGATGGACTCCGGCGGGTCCATGGAGTACTACGCCGGGCTCTGCTCCCGGCTGTTCCAGGCGGCCCAGAAGTCCAACCACTTCAAGGAACTCCACACCTACTACTTCCACAACTGCGTGTACTCGGAGCTCTATACCGGCCCGACCCTCTGCTGGAAGGAGGCGGTGGCCACGGACTGGGTCCTCTCCAATTTCGACGGGGGATATAAGGTCATCCTGGTGGGCGACGCCGCCATGAGCCCCTACGAGCTGCGGGAAAAGCACTACGACTGGGAGCGGCGGACCTACGGCCCCTCCGGCCTGGAGTGGCTGGAGCGGATGAAAAAGCAGTATCCCTATCTCGTCTGGCTGAATCCGGAGCCCATGCCGGAACGGCCGGACTACTGGGGCCAGACCCACTGGCAGCTGGGGCATATGTTCCCCATGTACGACCTCACTGCCGAGGGATTGGAAATGGCCATGAAACGGCTGATGAGCCGTAAATAGAACAAGCGGAGGCCGCAGGAAGGCGGCCTCCGCTTTTCAGCATTGTTCCATATTTCACCGGAAGAGCCGGCGCACGTCGTCCGTTCCCCGCTTGCCGTGGGTCCGTATGGCCTGGGAGGAGGGGAGGGGAATGGAGCTCCGGGCGTCCTCCAACAGCGTGCCCGCCGCCCCGGCGTCCCGCACGGGTCCCCCGCCCAGGTACTGCTGAACGCCCAGGAGGCCGTTCCAGCTCCGTTCCAAGCGATGGTAGAGCACGCTGTAGGCGCTTTGAATCTGAGCGACCCAGCGCCGGTCCCGCTCCACGATGGCTTGCGCGGCCTTGGCGGCCTCCTTGGTGGCCACGCTGAGCCGGTCCAGCCCCAGGGCCTGGGAGGAGAGGCGGAACTGCGGCAGGGTGACGGTTTCCGCCCCCATTTGAAGGGGGACCCCCGAGCGGGTCCAGAGCCGGGCCCTGCCGATGTCCGCTCCGTCGGTAATTTGGACTCTTCCGCAGCCGCCGAACAGGCAGGCTCCGATGTCCGCTCCCGGATCGCCGCCCAGGGCCTTTTGGACCCGGGCCGTGCCGGTGATGAGAATGTCTCCGCAGGGCCCCTGGGCCCCCGCGCCGATGGCGGCGGCATGTCCCAGGGCCAAAGCGGCGATGCTGCCGCCCCGGATGGTGATGTCTCCCACCGCCGCCCCCAGGGCTCCGCCGATGCCCGCGCCGCCGCCGGCCTCTCCCGTGGCGGAGATCACGCCGCCCAGGATGTCCACGGGCCCCATGGCGCACCGTTTCCCGGCGCCGATGCCCGCGCCGCCGCCCGCGCCCACGGCGGTGACCGCGCCGCCCCGTATCCGGATGCGCCCGTTCTGGGCGCGGCCTCCTCCGCTGTCCCGGCCGATGCCCGCGCCCCCCGCGCCGCCGGAGGCGGTCAGGGATCCGGCGGGATTCCGGCTGTTCTCCCGGGCCTCGGGACAGTCCACCAGCAGGGAGGTGCCGTCTCCCAGGGAGATGCCCGCCCGGCCCGCGCCGCTCTCAAAGCGGTTCTCCGTGCCGCTTTGCAGGAACAAAGTCACCTGGTTCTCCCGGCCCAGGTCGAAGGCCCCGCCCTCGGATACCCGGCAGACCACGCCCCGCAAAGTCAGTTCCAGTTTTCCAATGCCGTCCGCCAGGGCCAGCCGTCCGCTGAAGGGCTCCCGGTTGGCGTCGGTGCCCATGCCGCCGGAGACGGCGGTGACCTGGCTGGTCAGGATACGGAGCGTGTGGGTCTCCTCCTCGTAGATCCAGTCCTTTCCCGGCTCTCCGCCGGTAACGGTGAAGGGATTTGGGTACAGGACGGTCTCCTCGAAGGCCTCCGCGTTTTCGTTCCAGCGCAGGTAGGCGTAGCGGGTCTTGGGCCGCCCGGCCTCGTCCTTTCCCCGGAAAACCACAGTGTGGGCCGCCGGGGAGCCCTGATCTCCTTTTTGCAGCCACAGCCGGGCGGGCTCGCCGCTCATCAGCATGGCCCGGCTGTGCCTGCCGTCCACCGCCAGGGACGTGATGCTGCTCCAGCCGGGAAACAGCGTCCGCCAGACGACGTCGAAGGGCGACATGGATTTCCCATTTCCGTCGGTGACCTGGGCCGCTCGGGCCGCCAGGAGGACCGGCCCGTCGATCACCACAGGGACGGGCAGGGTTCCCATGGCCTCGCCGTCCCGCTCCGCCGCCACAAGGACCGCGCCCCCCGTCAGGTGCAGGACGCTGCTCCCGTCCCCTTGGAGCGCGCCGATCCGTATGGTCCCGCCGCCCTCCAGAGTCAGGGCCGCGCCGGGGCGCAGATAGACCTGTCCCAGGGCCGTTTCCCCCGGACAGGACAGCCGGGCGGCGGGGGAGGCCACGGTCAGCACAGGGACGCCGGTGTTTCGCAGCGTTACGGTCCCCGAGCCGGTGAGGAGAAGGGGCCGTCCCTCCGGTCCGGTCTCCTGAAGAAGGACGTTCGCCTCTCCGCCGACGGTGATTTCCCCGGAGGCGGCGTCCGCGGACACGCCGGAGAGATCCCGGCCCGCCGCCTGCAGACCGCCCAGGTCCACGACGGAGGCCTGAGCCTCGTCCACCGGGGCTTGCCCGTCTCCCAGGGCGTTTTCCAAGGCGGCTTCCAGCCCGGCGCCGGAGGCCTGAACCGCCGCCAGAAGGTCCATCATCAGCTCCAGCTTCATCCCCTCCATCCCCGCCAGGAGCGACAGTATGGAGGCGTTTTCCAGGAAGGCGGCGGAGTCTCCGCCGTACAGAGCGAAGGAGGCCAGAAAATCGTCCATCCCCGGGGCCGTTCCGCCGGTGAATTGGGCTTCCAGGTCCGCGAGGCTGGAGAAGACGCCGTTTGTCAGAAGGTCCACCGCCTCGTCCGGCGAATAGCCTTGGGACACCTTCTCCAAGAGCTGGCGCAGTCCCTCCAGGGCGTCTTCCGGATCAAAGCCCGCAGAGTTTCCGGCGATGATGCCGCCCAGGTAGAGCGACGCCAGATAGCCCGCCGCAGCGTTGCCGCTCAGGGATTTCCCGACGAGGGCCCTCAGAATGTCTTGAACGTCGGCGGTCTTGCTCAGGCCCAGCATGTTCAGCACCCGTTCCGGGGACAGGCCGCTCTGGGCCATTCCCCGCAGCAGCCAGTCGGGGAGCTTCCGGATTCCCTCTGGGCTCTCATCCTCCAGGGCGGCGTCCGGCGGCGTCTCCGCGCCGTCCTCAATCTCCAGGTCCCCGTCCAGGAACAGCCGCGCGCCCCCGGCGTAGGCGCCGCCGGTCATGCGGTCGATTTCCTCCGCCAGCCGCGCCAGCTCCGCCTGGAGGGCGGCCCGGTTCGCCTTGCCGCCTCCGGAGGCCCGTTCCGCCAGCTCGGCGATGCGGTCCAGACTGTCCTGAACCTCCGCCAGCACGGCTTCTCCCAGCTGGAGGGTCCGGTGGCTCTCCCGGGTGTGGTTTTCCGCTTGGCCGATTTTGGTCATCAGGCGCTGGAGGGTTTCCGAGACGGTGGCCCCTGGCGTCTTTGCCGCCGGGCGGGATTCGCCGGCGGAGGCTGTTTTCTCCGTCTTTTCCGCCGCCTGATACCGGGGCCCGGATATGCCGCGTTCCCGGCGGATGGTCAGTTCGCCCATGCAGACGCCTCCTTTTCCATGTCCAAACACGAATTTCCGTATATACCATATATCGGCAGGGAGGCGGGAAAGATAAGCGGGTTTCCAGACGGCGGAAAAGAGGGGAGGGCGCGGAGCGCCTTCCCCTCTTCAGGATGCTATATGTTTGCGCCCAGGGCCAGGTCCTTGACGACCTCCCCCGCCAGAATCAGCCCCGCCGCCGCGGGGACGAAAGCCACGCTGCCCGGCACCTGCCGCCGGACCTCGCCCTCCAGGGATTCCTGGTAGAGCGTTCCCTCCGGATTTCTGGGGAGCTCCTGGGAGTAGACCACCTTCAAACGCCGGACGCCCCGGCGCTTCAGCTCTTTTCGCATCACCCGGGCCAGGGGACAGACGGAGGTCTCATAGATGTCCGCCACCCGAAAGGCGGTGGGGTCCAGCTTGTTCCCGGCCCCCATGCAGCTGATGACGCCGGCCCCGGCCGCAAGAGCCTGCTGGATCAGAGCCAGCTTGCCGGTGACGGTGTCAATGGCGTCTATGACGTAGTCATATTGGGAGAAGTCGAACTCCCCGGCGGTGTCGGGGCCGTAAAAGACTCTTCGGGCGTTTACCACGGCCTGTGGATTGATCTCCAGCGCCCGGTCCCGGGCGGCGTCGGCCTTGTATTGGCCCAAGGTTCGATGGGTGGCCAGGATCTGGCGGTTCAGGTTCGTCAGACTCACCCGGTCGCTGTCGATCAAATCCAGCGTTCCCACGCCGCTGCGGACCAGAACCTCCGCGGCGTAGCCCCCCACGCCTCCCAGGCCGAACACCGCCACATGGGCCCTGGACAGGCGCTCCACGCCCTCCCGGCCAAGCAGAAGCTCCGTTCTTGAAAACTGGTCCAGCATTTCGTCACTCCTCGATCCCCTGGATCTCGATTTGCTCCAGTATGTCCTGTCCCCGCCCGGTCAGGGCCATGCTGCCGTGGAGGGGATAGTCCCGGTAAGCGGCGTAGTCGAAGTTCTCTAGGGGGATGTCGTAGTCCAGACGAATCAGGCCCTTTGCCGCCAGACCCTGGATGGCGGCGGCGTACTCCTCCCGGGAGCGGTCCCGGTCCTCCAGATACACCGGCGTTTTCATGTCAAAGGCTGCCGCGGCCGGGAGGAAGGGCGTCTCCCCCAGACGCCCCAGCAGCGCCAGCTCCGCTTCCGTCAGCAGCAGGCTGCATTCTCCGCAGCCGTTTCCACAGCCTCCGCAGTTTTCACAGCTCATGGCCATTCTCCTTTTCCATATCGGTCTCCACGATGGTCCCGCCGCCCACGACGGTGTCCCCGTCGTAAAATACCGCGGCCTGTCCCGGGGTTACCGCCCGCTGAGGCCGGTCGAATACGACGCGGACCCGGCCTCCGGCCTCCGGGAAGATCTCCGACGCCTGCGCTTCCTGCCGGGAGCGGGTTTTGACGCCCACCCGCAGGGGGGCGTCCAGGCCCTCCATGGAGATCCAGTTCAGGTCCTCCACCAGGGCTTCCCGGGTGTAGAGGAAGCGCTCCGGTCCCACGGTGACGGTGTTGTTCTCCATATTTTTTCCGCAGACGTAGACCGGTTCTCCCATAGAGAGGCCCAGCCCCTTCCGCTGGCCCAGGGTGTAGCGCACCGCGCCCCGGTGCCGCCCCACGGCCCGGCCTTCCCGGTCCAGAAAGTCCCCGGCAGGAAACGCTTCTCCGGTCCAGGATTCGATGAACGCGCCGTAGTCGCCGTCCGGGATGAAGCAGACGTCCTGGCTGTCCCGCCGCTGGGCGTTGACAAAGCCCAGACGCTCCGCCAGTTCCCGGATCCGCCGCTTTTCCATGGAGCCCAGGGGGAATTGGACTCTGGACAGCTGTGCCTGGGTCAGGGTGTAGAGGAAGTAGCTCTGGTCCTTTTGAAGATCCAAGGCCCTTTTCAAAAGCATGCGGCCCGTCTCCGGATCCTGATCCACTCTGGCGTAGTGCCCCGTGGCGACATAATAGAGCCCCGCGTCGTCCGCCGCGTCCATCAGCCGTGAGAACTTTATGCGGCGGTTGCAGTCCACACAGGGATTGGGGGTGCCCCCGGCCTGATAAACCCGGACGAATTTCTCAATGACGGCCTCTTGGAATTCCCGGACCATGTCCAGCGTCCGGAAGGGAATCCCCAGCCTCCGGCAGACGGACTCCGCGTCGGCGGCGTTCCGGCCGTCGTCCTCCGCCAGCAGGCGCAAGGTGACCCCTTGGCAGCGGCAGCCCGCCGCCTGCATGAGATAGGCCGCCGCCGAGCTGTCCACGCCGCCGCTCATGGCGATCAGAGCGCTTAGGTTTCTGTTTTCTTCCATTGTGTACCTCCCGGTTCAGGGCCTGTCCGTGTTTCGCGGCTTTTATTATAGTACGGTTCCGCCATTTTGTCACGTGATATATAAGCTCCGGAGGCCTGCATGATTGCCGTCATGATCCGCCTTTTTTATGGAGATGTTTCCCCCTTTTCAACAAAAAATCCAGATGTCCAGAGGAAGTTTTCCGGAGGCGCGGAGAAATTTCTGTTCAGTACAGTTTTATGTAAACTAAATCTGGCGTGGAAAGTGGTTGAACAGGTTGTTGAGAATTTCTTCCAGTCTGTGAAGAGACAAAATTATCTCGATAGTTTCAGGAAATTGTTTTGTGGAAAACCCTGTGGAAAGTGTGGATAACTCTTCGTAGAAGACATTTATGAAAAATTTTATGTAAATCTGGAAAGAGGGCGGTGGGTTTTTGTCGGAAGCGTCGGGGAAACGTGAGAATTGCGGGGAAACGTGTAAAAAAGGCGGCGGATGAAAGGAGGGGAAACTTTCATATTTTCGATATATTTCCCGTAGGCGCGTCAAAAATCGACAAATTGCTCAAAAGAAAAATGAAAGATTTCCTGCGATAATACGAAAGGTAATCGCAAAGCCGCCGGGAAGAAGGGCTTTCCGGGAGCGATTTTCCGGAGCTGCGCAAAAAAGACTTGCGCCGGGCCGGGGGCCGTGTTATAATCAAGCCACAAACTACATAAGATCGTGAACTGGGGAGCTCGCGCCAGCGGGCTGAGAGGAAGCGTACGCTTCGACCCATGACCTGATTTGGGTAATGCCAACGTAGGGAGCCGTCATGAACCGCCATGCTTTTTTCCGCATGAGGAACAGCCCTCCTGGTTTCGGGAGGGCTGTTTTTGATTGCCGTCAGTTTCGCGGTCGGAACAAGGAGGAATTGTTTCCATGCTGTCTCTGTTCATCAACGGTGAGGGGGGCCTCACCACCGCCGGCTACGCGCTGAGCGCCGTCCTGCTGGTCCTGAGCATTCTGACGGGATTGTCCCTGGCGGACCGGGGGGAGAAAAAGGGCTTTGCCGTCAAACAGCTGGCCTACTGCGCCATGGCTGTGGCCCTGGCCTACGTGACCAGCTTCATCAAGGTCTTCAAGATGCCCTACGGCGGATCCGTCACATTGCTGAGCATGCTCTTCATCGTGCTGGTGGCCAACTGGTACGGCGTCAAGACCGGCATGCTGGTGGGCTTCGCCTACGGTATTTTGCAGTTTCTGCAGGAACCCTATTTCCTGTCCCTCTTCCAGGTCTGCTGCGACTACGTGCTGGCCTTCGCCGCTCTGGGATTGGCGGGCCTGTTCCGGGGGAAGAGGAACAGCCTCCTGATCGGCTACCTTGTGGCGGTGCTGGCCCGGGGCGCCTTCCACTCCTTGGGGGGCTATCTCTACTGGATGGACTACATGCCGGAGAACTTCCCCCAGGCCCTGCGAAATCTGTATCCCATCATTTATAACTACAGCTACCTCTTGGCGGAGGCGGCGGTGACGGTCGTGGTCATCAAGCTCCCGGCGGTGGAACAGGCCCTGGAACGGGTCCGCAAGGCCGCGCGGTAAGCGCTTGCCGTTGTTCGGACATAGAAAGAGGGCCCCGCTTTTCCTTGGAAAAGCGGGGCCCTTTGCTGCTTTGCTCAGCAGTACTTCGCGATGGCGGCCTGGATCATCTCGTAGGCCTGGGTCACGGCCTCGCGGTCGCCGGGCTCCAGCTGCAGCAGGGGCGCCCGGACGCCGCCGATATCCGGCCCGCCCTGGAGGCGGAGGATTTCCTTGATGACGGCGTACATGTTCCCCTGGGCGGAGCACATCTTGTAGATGATGCGGCAGCACTCGTTCTGGACCTCCCGGCCCTTTTCCAGCTCTCCGGCCTTGAAGCAGCGGAAGATCTCCAAATAGAGCTCCGGCATGGCGGCGTAGGTGCCGCCGATGCCTCCGGCAGCCCCGGCGGCCAGGCCGCTGAGGAGCTGCTCGTCCGGGCCGTTGAAGACCAAGGCCCCTTCGTCGTGCCACATCTGAATGTCCTGGACGGGCATGGAGGAATTTTTCACCCCGACGACCCGGGGATTCTTCAGCATCTCCTGAAGCAGAGGCACGGACAGGGCCACTCCCGCCAGCTGGGGGATATTGTAGATGACGAAGTCCGTGTTGGGGGCCGCGTCGGAGATGTCGTTCCAGTACTTGGCGATGCCCTTGGGGGGCAGGTGGAAGTAGATGGGGGGGATGGAGGCGATGGCGTCCACCCCCAGGCTCTCGGCGTGGGCCGCCAGCTCCCGGCTGTCCGCCGTGTTGTTGCAGGCCACGTGGGCGATGATGGTCATTTTGCCGCCCACTTCCGCCATGACGTTTTCCAGGGTTTCCTTCCGCTCGGCCACGCTCTGGTAGATGCACTCGCCGGAGGAGCCGCCCACATACAGGCCCTTGACCCCTTTGTCCAGCAGGAACTTCGCCAGGGCCCGGACCGCCGGGGCGCTGACCTTGCCGTCCTGATCATAGCAGGCGTAGAACGCGGGGAAAATACCCTGGTATTTGGAAAGGTCTCTCATATCATATCTCCTAGTCATAGATTTTTACCTTAAAGACCACCTTGCTCACGGTCTTGGAGCCGCCCAGCTGCATCTTGATGCGGTGGGCGTCCCCGGGGAAGACCACCAGGAAGTCCCCGGGGGACAGGACCAGCTTGTAATCCCCCTGGCCCCGGTAGGCGTAAAAGTCGTTGGCCTCCACCCGGTCGAACTCCGTCAGGGCCTCCGGCGGGGCGATCTCCACGCCCTCGGACCCCTCCACCATGATGTGGATGTCCAGGTATTTTTTGTGGGCCTCGAAGAAGCTCTCCTCCGCCGGGATGGTCTCATAGGTGAACCGGGTGGCGTACACGTCGCCGCCCTTGAGCTCCACCCGCTCCGAACCCACAGAGGCCAGGAACTCCGGCGTGATATGGTCCAGAGCCAGGTCCAGGTTGGGGTGGATGCCCCGGTAGGCCGGGGCGTCCTTGTGTTTGGCGTAGATCATTAAATGTGTCCTCCCTTTCAGCAGCACTTCGTTGCCGTCGCTCCGGCTTGGTTTCATGCCAGACAGCCAGAGCGTGTGAAAGTTCTTTTGCCTACTTTTCTTTCAAGAAAAGTAGGTTAGCCCTTGACGGCGCCCATGGTGATGCCCTGGGTGAAGTACTTCTGGAAGATTAGGAAGACGATGATGATGGGAGCCGCCGCCAGGGTGGCGCCGGCCATCAGCAGGCCGTTGTCCACCGAGGTCTCCGCCTGGAGGGTGGCGATGCCCAGGGGGATGGTGAAGTTGCTGCCGCTGGCCAGCATGACCAGCTGCATGAAGTAGTCGTTCCAGCAGTTGATGAAGGTGAAGATGGCCAGGGCGCCGATGCCCGGCTTGATCATGGGCATGACCACGGTGGAGAAGGTGTTCCACTCGCTGGAGCCGTCAATGCGGGCGGCCTCCAGAATCTCTCCCGGGATGCTCTCCGAGAACTGCTTCATCAGGAACACGCCGAAGGGCCAGCCCACCGTGGGGAAGATCACCGCCCAGAGGCTGTCGTACAGGCGCAGGGCGGACATCTCCTTCAGCAGGGGGATCAGGATGACCTGCTTGGGAAGGGCCATGGCGCACACGATGAGGGAGAACAGAAGGGCCCGGCCGTTGAAGCGCTTCTTCGCCAGGGCGTAGCCCGCCATGGCGGCGGTCAGGCAGGTGAGGAGCATGGCCAGCACGCACATGAGCACCGCGTTGATGAGCCAGCGGATGGCGGCGGGGGCCTCCGGCCCGGCGGTGAGGAGCATCTTTTTCCCGCCGTTGAAGAAGCTGCCGAAGGGCAGATAGACCTCCCACAGGGGGACGCTGCGCTGCTTCATCAGCTTTTCGAAGTTATTCATGACCCATTCGGTGGGAAGCCAGATGGGCTTGGTGGCGTTGATATCCGCGCCGTTTTTGAAGGCGCCGGTGACAATCCAGTACAGCGGGAAGGTGAAGAGGAACGCCAGGATGACCAGAACAATGATGGAGACAATCTTGTACGCGCGGTCTTTTCCGCTTTGAATTTTCATACCGGCACCCCCTTACTTCTCTTTCGCCAGCTTGAACTGGAGGGCGGACAGCAGTCCGATGAAGATGGCCAGCACCACGCCCATGGCGTTAGCGTAGCCGAAGTGTCCCGCCTGCTCCGTCAGCTTGAAAGCGGTCCAGTAGATATGGTACATCACCGTATTGGTTCCCGCGCCGCCCTTGGTCAGCAGCTGGATCAGGGCGAAGCACTGGAAGGAGTTGATGGTGGTGATGACCAGGATGTACAGAGTCGTGGGCATCATCTGGGCCCATTTCACTTTCCAGAAGACCTGGAAGCTGTTGGCCCCGTCCACCTCGGCGGCCTCGATGAGGGTCTGGTCCACATTGCCCAGGGCGGAGACATACAGCACGATGGGCTGGCCTACGGAGGTAGTGAAGAGGATCAGGATGATGCACCAGAGGGCGTACTTGGAGTCGCCCAGCCAGTTGATGTTTTGGTCGATGAGCCCCACGCCCTTGAGGACGTGGTTGAAAATTCCGGTGTAGTTGTCGTACATCCACTTCCACACCACCGTGACGGCCACGGAGCCGGTGACCACGGGGAGGTAGAAGATGCAGCGGAAGGCGGACAGCACGGGCCCGCTGAGCTTGTAGATGGCGGAGGACACCCACAGGGAGAAGGCGCACACCGTCGGGACGCTGACGATGACAATGATGAAGGTGTTTTTCAGCGCCTCCAAGAAGGTCTCGTCGCTCAGCAGCCTGGAGAAGTTGGAAAAGCCAATGAAATTACCGAACATGCCTTGGTCGTGCATGTTGGCGTCCGTGAGGCTGGTTATGATACAGATGATCATGGGGATGACCACGAAGCCGATGAAAAAGATCAGGCTGGGCAGCAGGAAGAGATAACCGGAGATGTTCTCCCGCCGCTGCAGCGCCCGGCTCATGGTGGGGGTGGACTGTCTTGCCAAGATCAACACTCCTTTACGACTGGATTTCGATAGGGCCTTTCCGGGTAAAAACGCGCCCCTCTCCCGCCCTTCGCGGGAGAGGGGCGCAAAAACCCTTATCTCTTTAACGGTGTATGGAAGGGGTTAACCGGCGGCAGCCGCGTTGGCGTTGGCCGCGTAGGTGGCGACGGTTTCAGAGATATCGGCGCCTTCGCCCACCTTCTGGAGCATGGTCCACCACTCGGTGCGAGCGCCGGCCCAGCCCTTGGTGACCTGATAGTAGTCGCCCAGGTAAGGCATGAGGACCTGATACTCGTTCATGATCTCGTTGTCGGCCCAGATACCGGAGAGGTCGGTTCCCTCAGCGGCGGAGCGGGCGGCGAAGTAGTTGGCGGTCTTTACCGCGTCCACAGTGTGCTCGGAGTCGCACATCCATTTGATGAAGGTTTTCGCGTCGTCGATCTTGGCCTGGTCTCCGTTATCAAAGATGCCGAAGCCCCAGATACCGCCCTGGAGAGCGGGGGTGCCCCCCTGAGAGGGGAAGCCCATGAAGACGATTTCTTCACCGTTGGCGGTGAGGCCCGCGCCGGTGTCGGCCTGGTTGGGGTTCAGCTGCTGGGCGATGTTCCAGCAGAAGGCCATCTTCAGAATGCCCTGATAGAAGACCTTGATCTCGTCGCCGCCCTCCAGGGAGGCGTCGAAGGCGATGCCGGGCATGCTCTTGAGCTGCTCCAGGGCCTTGATGTTGGCGTCGTCGTCCCAGGTGTATTTGTCGTGGGAGGAGGTGGCAAAGGTGCCGCCGTACAGGTTGTTGATGAGGGCGCGGGTGCCCTGGTCGCCGCCCTGGCCCTTGCAGTACACGGCGCCCACGGGAGCCTGGAAGTGAGCGTACAGCGCCTCCACGGCGTTGATGAAGTCGGTGGTGGTCCAGGTGTGGGTGTCCAGATTCAGGAACTCATCGGCCCCGGCTTCCTTAAAGGCGTCCAGGTTGATGGCCATGCAGTGGGCCGTGATGACCAAAGGATACTCGTAAACCGAGCCGTTGGAATGGGTGCAGGCCGCCATGGCCGCGGCGTTGATTTCGGACTTGTCCGTGTCGTCGAACATGTCGCTCAGGTCTACCAGGTAGCCCTTGTCGCCCCAGTTGGTGACCAGGCGCTCGGGACCTTCCATGATCAGGTCGGGGGCGTTTTTGGCGGTGATGGCGGAGTTGACTTTATCGTCTCCGTCCGCGTAAGCTAAGTACTCTACTTTTACGGTGATTCCGGTGTCGGCGGTAAAGGCGTCGGTGATGGCCTTGACCTTTTCCTCCTTGCCCCAATCGCCGATGGGGTAAGTCCACAGGGTGATTTCGCCGCCGGCGGCGGGCTCCGCGGGGGTATCGGGCGTCTCGGGAGCCGGGGTGTCGGTCTGGGTCTTGTCATCGGCCGGGGGCGTAGTGTCGGCCTTGTTGCCGCAGGCGGCGAGACCAAGGACCATGATCATGGCCAGCAGCAGCGCAAGCAGTTTCTTCATCGCAAATCCTCCTTTTAATCCTTACAAAAAGTGAACCGGCCGAAAGCCGGCTTGCTGTATAAATTATACAAGGACTCCCTTCTTTTGTCAATTGAAATCGAAAGGATTTCCGCAAAACTAGAATATTTAGGGAATATTTCAAAAATAATTTCGATTTTTGGTGAATTTACCCTTAAAATTCGGAAGAGAATTTGAATGTATGCCTTGACAAACCCAAAAAAGCTGTTAACTTATACCATATAGGGTAAATTTCAGATTGAAAAGCTGAAGACGGAAAGGAAGAGGGATCATGAAAAAACACATCCTCTGCTTAGGCGATTCCAATACCCACGGCTACTGCGCCGACCCCGCCGACTGTGCCGACGGCGGCATCCGCTTCAATGAGGACGAGCGCTGGACCTGTCTCCTCCAAAAGGCCCTGGGGCCGGATGTCCTGGTGACGGAGGAGGGACTCAGCGGCCGGACCACCGTGTTTCAGGATCCCCTTCACGAGACCATGGACGCCCTGACGGTGCTGTACTCCCTGCTGAAAAGCCATGAGGTGATCGACCTGCTCATCATTATGCTGGGCACCAACGACGCCAAGGAGCGCCTGGGGGCCAACGCCTCCTGCATCGCCATCGGCATGGAGCGCCTGGTCCGCAAGGCCCAGAGCGTGGACTGCTGGGGGGATCACGCCCCGAATATCCTGATTGTCTGCCCGCCGCCCATCCGTCCGGAAATGGAGCTGGCCGAGTGCGGCGAGCCCATGGGCAGGGGCTGCCTGGAGAAGACCCGGGAGCTGCCCAAGTACTACGAGAAAACCGCCCGGCTGGTGGGGGCGCATTACCTGGACGCCAAGGACTGCGAGTTCAACGCCGTGGACGGGATGCACCTGACCCGGAAGGGCCACGCCCAGCTGGCGGCGCTGCTGGCGGAAACCGTTCCCGGGCTGCTGCCGGGCTGACCGCCCGATAAAGATGGAAAGAGGACCGGAACGGTTTCACGTTCCGGTCCTCTTTTATTCGTCATGAGGCTCCGGCTCCTCCGGTTCCGGAGAGTGCTTCTGGAAGATCCTCTCGAAAAACAGGGAGATCAGCAGGACGGCGACAACGGGCATGAACACCACCGGCCACCACTCCTCAATGCAGAACACAGCGGTCTGAGCCGTCAGCAGCACCACTACGACGGTGCTGGGAAGGTGGGCGGCGGTGAGCTGAAGAGCCGTGCGGAATAGCCCGCCCACGCCGTAGTCAAATCGCCCCAGCAGAGGAAAGAGCCAGCACAGCACCCCCGCCGGGAGCAGCAGGGCGAAGTAATAGGCAACATACAGCACATAGGCCCAGCCTCCCCAGCGGGTCCCGTACCAGCGGACGATATAATGCCCCCCGAACAGCAGCAGAGCCAGGGGAATGGCGATGAGCCCCGCCAGGAATCCCACCTTGAAATTCCGCAGGAAGGAGCGGAAGAAATACCCAAACGCTCCGCTCTCCCGGCCCCGGACGCACTTGACCACCGTGTAGTACAGCGCCGCCGTGGCCGGGCCGATGGTGACGACGGGCAGGCAGAGGACCGCCCAGAAGATGGACAGTCCAAGAACGTCCACCAGGGTGCTCAGCCAGACCCAGATACCCTTTTCCGGATTGAAGAACTCGCCCATGTCCGTCTCCTATACACATTTCTGCGTCAGCGCCTTACCCACGGACTGGCGGTTGCGCTCCGCCTCCTCCGGGTTCCGGCGGATGAACTCGCTGAGGAGCACTTCCACCACATAGAGCTGGGCCATCAGGGCGGAGGTGGAGCCGAACTGGAAGGGCTGCTCGTTGGGCCCGCAGAGGAGCACCACGTCGGCATAGGCGCTGGCGGGGGAGTTGGGGTATCGGGTCACCAGGATCAGCTTTCCGCCCCGGGCCCGGATGACCTCCACCGCCTCCAGCAGCTCGTGAGTGGCCCCGGAGTAGGAGAAGTACAGCACCGCGTCCCCCTCCGCCAGGGTGGACAGGACCACCGTCTGCATGTGGGAATCCTGAATGGTCTTGAACTTGGGGGAGGTGGTGGAAAACTGGGCCCAGGCGGCCAGGGCCACCACCGAGTGGTTCCCCTGGCCCAGGCAGACCACCTGCCCGGCCCGGCGCAGAAGGTCCGCCGCCCGGACGACCTCCTGTTCTGAGAGCATGTGGTAGGCGTTGTTCAGCGCCTCCTGGGCGGCGGAGAGCACCTTGCCCATGACGGCGGCGGCGGAGTCCTCCTCGGTGATTTCGCTCCCCGGCTCGCTGAGGACCGCCCGGGCGGGCAGGGCCGCCCGGGCCAGCTCCAGCTTGAAGTCGTTGAAACCCGCCAGCTTCAATTTCCGGCAGAAGAGAGACACGGTGGACACGGCCACGCCGCACTGGGCGCTTAAGTCGGTGATGCTGATATACTGGGTTTCCTCCTGGTGCTCCAGTACGTAGTCGGCGATCTTCCGCTCCGCGCGGGTGAAGCGCTCGTACTCCTGGAGCATCAGCGCAATGATATCCTTGCCCATCCCCGCCTCCTTTTGCGTGCGTTTACTCTCCCAGGATCTCTCCCATCAGCTTGTCCGCCAGGATCATGCTCCGGGGCATATGGAAGGGCCCCTTGAAGGTGCTGCCCTTGGTGGAGGGCATCGTCGGCAGGCCGTCCCGGCGGAGGTAGCCATACCACTCGCCGTACTCGGGGTCCGAGAAATAGGCCTTGCAGTAGTCCAGGGTCTTGTAGAACCAGTCCAGGTACTTCTCGTCCCCGGTGTCCCGGTAGAGCATGACGGAGGAGATCAGGATCTCGTTGTGGGGCCACCACAGCTTCATGTCGTGCTCATAGGCCTCCGGGGGCTTGCCCAGGCAGTCGGTGAAGTACAGCAGGCCGCCGTACTCCTCATCCCACCCGGCGGCGATGGCCCAGTCGAACATGTCCGCCGCCTTTTGGACCAGGGCCTTGTCCCCCGTCCGCTGGGCGTGCTCCAGCAGGAACCAGACCCCTTCGATGTCGTGGCCGGGGTTGACGGTGCGGCCCTCGGTGTACCAGAGCCGGGGCGTGCCGTCCACGTCCACGTTCTCCAGGGTGCATTTCAGGTCGGGCTTCACGTGGTACTTGAAGATGTCGTCCACGCACTTCTGGGCCCGCTCCTCATAGAGGGCTTTCCGCTCCGGATCGGTCCGCAGCAGCACGCCGGTGACGTTCAAAATGATCATGGGTGTGCCGAAAGCCCGGCCCGTCCGGGTCTCGGGAATGGTCTTGGGCCCCATGCCCACGGGATCGGGCTTGCCCTGGCTCAGGTCCCAGTAGAGGTCATAGCACTGCCGGGCCCGCTCCAGGCGGGACTTGTCCCCGGTGACGCCGTAGTACTCGGCGTTGGCGATGGCGCAGAACGCCTCGGAGAAGTAGTAGCGCCGCTGGCGCAGAGGCTTGCCCTCCGCGGTGACGGTGAAGTACATGCGGTCTCCCGCCTCATGGTTGAAGCAGTGGGCCTCCA
>CAMXKT010000018.1 GCA_947244595.1 uncultured Oscillibacter sp.
AGCAGGTGCGGACCCTGGACAAAAAACGGCTCCGGGAGCGCATGGGCCATGTGGAAGAAGCTGTGATGAACAAGGTGGACACGGCGATCGCGGTCAGCTTCGGGCTGCCCCACGACCAGTTGGTTTGAGGGTTCCCTCCCGGCGGGAAAACGCTTCCGCCGGGAGGGCGTACGGAGGAGGTACATATGAAAAAAGACAGGTGGCTGCTGCGCGCCGTGGTTTTGCTTGCCCTCAGCGCCGCGCTGATGACCGGCGTGTCCCTGGCGGCGGAGGCGGGTTCCACCCAGGACCCCCTGGTGACCCTGAGCTATTTGAACGACACCTTTTTTAATAACATCATGCAGCGGGTGGACCAGAGAATCGCCGAACGGACGGGACAAGCCCTTCCCAGCGGCGGGTCCTCCGGCGCCGCCTCCTTCGTGGTGGTGACCCTGAACGAGGGACAGACCCTCACCGGAGGGATCGGCTGCGAGGTGATGCTCCGGGTGGGGTCCGCCGTCTGCGTCTCCCCCTCGGACCCGGGTCTCATCGACGAGACCACCGCCTCCACCCTGGCAAACGGCGGCGCACTGGTCCAGAACCACCTGTACATGATGACCATCGAGGGCCGGGGCGTCCGGGCCGCCTCCGCCACCACCAAGGTGCTGGCCCGGGGAAGCTACACCGTCGCTTAAATCACATAACCGGACCCGCTTGCGCATACTATTGCGTAAGCGGGTCTCAGTCTGTCAAAACACATTTTGCCAGACTGAGCAAGTTTTCAAAACTTTGAAAAAGTTTTGAAAACTTGGGATTAAAATGGTGCAGGAAACCCCTCCTGGGTTTCCCGCACACACCCTTCCTTCCCGTCCCATGATATCTTTGCGCATTTGATTAAGTTTTATGACGGAGAGAGGAGGGCGGACATGGACAAATTCCCCTTACTGATGGAGGGCAAGGCGGCCGGGGAGCTGACTGCGGAGCAGGAGGGTCTCTACACCTGGTTTTCCGCCCGCTGTCCCCTGCGGTCGGAGGGCCTCTGGTGCGCCTGGGCCGTGGGAGACCGGGGGGAACTGCGGCTGGGCGTGCTGGAGCCGGAGGGAACTCAGGGCTGTATCCGCCGCCGCTTCTCCGGGCGGCTCACCGCCCCCCTGGGCCGCCTCCTCCGGGGCGAGGTCCGCCCCGCCGGGGCCAAAGAGACCGAGTCCTGGGAGCCTGCCCCCGCCCCGGACCGGCTCTTCCGGGCCCCCTGGCTCTGCCGGCGGCTGAAGGGGGCCCAGGGGGCCCTGCTCCGCCGGGCGGGAGAGACCCGATATCTGGCCCTGCCCTACGACCCGGGAAAGCCCTTCCCCCTGACCACCTTGTTCTGCTTCGCCCGGCTCCGAAGCATCAACGGAGCGCCCTACGTGGTCTACTCCTTCGACCCTCAGGACCGCCCAATTTTTTAGGCTTCTAAAATTTGGAAATTTTTTTCAAAAAGATTTGACAAAATTCTATCAATTTTGAACCGGCCGTGATATAATACTCCTAAACGTTCCCGGGATGCCTCCGAAACCGCCCCGGGAAGTACCGAAGGTGCCCGTAGGTACGGACGCGGGCCGCCGGAAATCCGGCGGAGGATCAGGAGGTCCTTTATGAAATGTCCCTATTGCGGTTTCAATGAGAGCAAGGTCATCGACTCCCGTCCGGCCGATGAAAATAACAGTATCCGCCGCCGGAGAGAATGTCTTTCCTGCACCCGGCGCTTCACCACTTACGAGACGGTGGAAAGTCTCCCGGTAGTGGTGGTGAAGAAGGACGGCAGCCGCCAGAGCTTCGACCGGGGAAAGGTCCTGGGCGGCATGATCCGGGCCTGTGAAAAGCGCCCCGTCCCCGTGGCCCGGCTGGAAAAGGTGGCCGCGGAGATCGAGCAGGAGCTCCAGAACGCCATGGAGCGGGAGATCAGCACGGAGGTCATCGGCGAGCGGGTTATGGAGAACCTGCGGACCATCGACCAGGTGGCCTACGTCCGCTTCGCCTCGGTCTACCGGCAGTTCAAGGACATCGACAGCTTCATGGAGGAGCTGACCAAGCTGCTGGCGGAGCAGAACCAGCGGTAAAGACAAAGAACGGCCCGCCGGGAAAAATTCCGGCGGGCCGGAATTTTTCCCCTTTGCAAAGCCCGGAATCTTTGCTATACTATGTCCTTAGATTGGAGGGCGTCTATGCTGTATCACATTCTCGCCGTGGGCGACGTGGTGGGGGAGCCGGGGCTCCGCCACCTGGAAATGGTCCTGCGGCCCCTGCAGAAATTAAAGGATATCGCCTTCACCGTAGTCAACGGGGAAAACGCCTCCGGCGTGGGCCTCACCCGGGATCAGGCGGAGCGCATCCGGGACGCCGGGGCCGACGCGGTGACCCTGGGGAACCATGCCTTCGGCAAGGCCCAGATCGCCAACGCGCTGGAGGACGCGTCCTGGCTCCTCCGGCCCGCCAACTACTCCGGCCGGGCGCCGGGGCACGGCTGCGAAATCTTCGACCTGGGCGCCGTCCGAATCCGGGTGGTAAACCTCATCGGCCGCTGTGATCTGGCCTGGGGCGCGGACAACCCCTTTACCCTGGCGGACCGGCTGCTGGAACGGGGGGAGGCGGACTTCACCCTGGTGGATTTCCACGCCGAGGCCACCAGCGAAAAGCTGGCCATGGGCTACTATCTGGACGGGCGGGTCTCCGCCCTCTGGGGCACCCACACCCACGTTCCCACCGCCGACGAGCGGATCTATCCCAAGGGCACCGGCTATATCACGGACCTGGGGATGACCGGCCCTGTGGAATCTGTCCTGGGCATTGAGCCCCGGCAGTCGGTGGAAGGCTTCCTGGGCGGTCTGCCCGGGCGGTATAAGCACCCGGAGGGGCCCTGCAAAATGCAGGGGGCCATTTTTACCTTGGACAGCGCCACGGGCCTGTGCGCCGCCGTGGAACGGATCGACATTCGATAACAAAAGAGAGGTAGTCACATATGTCCATTGAAAAAGTCAGAGCCTATTTCAAGCAGTTCGGCATTGAGGAACGCATCCGGGAATTTGAGGTCTCCTCCGCCACGGTGGAGCTGGCGGCGGTGGCCGTGGGCGTGGAGGGCGCCCGGATTGCCAAGAGCCTGAGCTTTAAAATAGAGGACAAGCCCGTCATCATCGTGGTGGCCGGGGACGCCAAAATCGACAACAGCAAATACAAGGCCCAGTTCCACACCAAGGCCAAAATGCTCACCTGGGAAGAGGCCCACAGCCTCATCGGCCACGACGTGGGGGGCGTGTGCTCCTTCGCCCTGCCGGAGGACGTGAAGGTCTATTTGGACGTGTCTTTAAAGCGCTTCGAGACCGTCTTCCCCGCCGCGGGCAGCGACAACAGCGCCATTGAGCTGACCTGTGACGAGCTGGAGAAATATTCCTCGAACTTTGTCGAGTGGATTGATGTCTGCAAAGCCTGGCAGGCGGAGGACTGATATGCTCAAATTCATCCACGCGGCGGACTTTCATCTGGACAGCCCCTTCGCGGCCCTGCCCGCCGGACGGGCGGCGGAGCGGCGGCGGGAGAGCCGGGAGCTGGCCTTCCGGCTGGCGGACTATGTGAACGGCCACGGCGTCCAATTGGTGCTGCTGGCGGGGGACCTGTTTGACAGCGCCGCCCCTTACCGGGACACCGGCGAGGCCCTGGCCGAGGCCCTGGGACGCATGAACGCCCAGGTCTTCGCCGCCCCGGGGAACCACGACTGGTACGGCCTGGGCAGTCCCTGGGTCACCGTGGACTGGCCGGAGAACGTCCACATCTTCCGGGAAAACGCCATGACCGCGGTCAGCCTGCCGGAGCTGGGCGTCACCGTCCACGGGGCGGCCTTCACCTCCCCTGAGCAGGGGAGCAGCCTTCTGACGGGCTTTGCCGCGCCGGAGGACGGAAGTCTCCACCTGGGCCTTCTCCACGGCGAGGTCGACCCAACGGAGGACCGTTACAATCCCCTTCGGCGGGAGGAGATCGCCGCCAGCGGCCTGGCCTATCTGGCCTTGGGACACATCCACAAGCGGGGAGAGCCCCAGACCTACGGCGGAACCCTCTGCGCCTGGCCCGGCTGCGCCGAGGGCCGGGGCTTCGACGAGCTGGGAGAGAAGGGCTTTTACGAGGGCGTGATCGAGGGGGGAAAGGTCTCCCTGTCCTTCGTGTCCTTCGCCCGGCGGCGGTATGAGATTCTGGACGTGGATGTGACGGGCCGCTCCCCCCGGGAGGCCCTGGAGGCCGCCCTGCCGCCGGACACGGCGGAGGACCTCTACCGCATCCTCCTCACCGGCGAGGCCGAGGAGGGCGGCGCGGACGCCAAGGCCCTGGAGACGGCCCTGTCCGGGCGGTTCTACGCCCTGGAGGTCCGGGACCGCACCCGGGTGGCGGCGGACGTCTGGGCCCGGGCCGGGGAGGACTCCCTCCGGGGCCTGTTTCTCCGGGAACTCCGGGCCAAGTGGGACGCCGCCGGAGACGAGGCGCAGCGGGAGGCCGTCACCCAGGCGGTGCGCTTCGGTCTAGCGGCCCTGGACCACCGGGATCTGGGGTGACGGGTTCTCTCCGAACAATCAGGGGCCTCTGCCTGACGGCAGAGGCCCCTTTTATGGCGGCTCACTCGCTTTTGGCCTTGTACGCCTCGCCCCAGTTCTGCATGGCGTCCAGAACCGGTTTCAGGCTGTACCCCAGCTCCGTCAGCGTATACTCCACCCTGGGCGGCACCTCCGGGTAGACCGTCCGCGTCAGCAGGCCGCCCTCCTCCATCTGCCGGAGCTGGGCGGTCAGCACCTTCTGGCTGACGTTTCCAACGGAGCGCTTCAGCTCTCCAAAGCGTTTCGTCCCGGGCAGCAGGTCCCGGATGATCAGTACCTTCCACTTGTCGCTGATGAGGGTCAGGGTGGTCTCCACCGGGCAGGCGGGCAGCGTCTTCGTCTCTATCATGATATTCTCCCCTTCGTCGGTTTCCAAAATACTGTACAGCTCTATTTTACCGTACCTCCTGCAAGGCGGTCAAGGAGAGAAAAAATTTTTCTCCCGGCAAAAAGGCCGGAACCCCTTGCGGCTCCATAATCGTTTCCTCCCGGTAACTATGCCACAAAATTGTGCGTACTTTTCAAAGGGGGGCCGGCGCGGTATGATGCAGACACAGGGACGGGGAAACACCCCCGCCACAAGCAAACGCTTCAATGGAGGTACACATGATGAACAAGAGAGATTTTACCACTGTCCGGCTGACTCAGGGCGAGATGCACATCTACGACTTCGGCGGCGTGAAGCTCCACGCCTACCAGACCGGCGATCCTCTGGCGGACGAGGTCTTTTTGGTGGAGAAGGCGGGGAAATTCGTGGCCATTGAGTCCCCCTGCTTCACCGCCGGCGTGGCCGCGCTGAACGAGTATCTGGAGGGCCGGGACGTGGCCGGCGTGCTGGTGGCCTACCACGGGGCCGGGGCCTCCTTCCTGCCGGGCGTCCCCAAATACGCTACCGACAACGCTGCGGAGTACTCCCGCCAAGGCGGCGGCAGGGCCCTGATCGACCAATTCGCCGCCGCTTTCGGCGAGGCCTTCGACAGCTCCGTCCACCCCATCACCCACACCCTCTCCGAGGGGGAGATAACCATCGGCGGCATCCGGTTCGTCATCCACCGGACGGCGGAGGCCTTCGACGTGGAAATCCCCGAGATCAACGCGGTCTACACCCACATGCTGGGCCACGACTGCCACTCCATCGTGGCCGGTCCGGACCACGCGGACGCTATGATCGCCCAGCTGAGGGACTATTTGGAAAAGGGCTATTCCCTGATTCTCACCTCCCACTACACCCCCGAGGATCTGAAGGACGCCCAGACGAAGATCGACTACCTGGAGCGGCTGAAGGAGATCGCGGCCTCCTGCGCCGACGGCGGCACTTTTAAGGCCGAGGTAAAGAAGCAGTACCCCGCCTATAGCGGCGAGAACTATTTGGACATGACCACCGGGTTTTTCTTCGCCTGAGAAAAGGCCGCTCCGCGGGCTCCGTCCCGCGGAGCGGTTCCCAGGGAGGGTTTTTATGAAACGGGAAGAACTCGTCCGCAGATTAAACCGGCTCCTGCTGGAGGAGATGCCGGAGTACCGCTCCCAGGCCCGGGAGGTTCCCCGGGACACGGAGAGCCGCCGCCGCCTGCTGCGGGGGCTGATGAACCTCCGCCCGCCCATGCCGCTGAGACCGGAATTCCTCGCCCTCCAGGACGAGCTGCTGTCCGCCGAGCGGGAGGAAAAGGGCGTCGTGGACGGCATGGCGCTGCCCGTCACCGCCGCCCATCCGAGGATCGCCCTCTGGCAGGGGGATATCACCCGGCTGAGGGCGGACGCCGTGGTGGACGCGGACAACGCCGCCCTGCTGGGCTGCTTCCACCCCTGCCACGGGTGTATCGACAACGCCATCCACTCGGCGGCGGGCCTCCAGCTCCGGGACGAGTGCAGCCGGATCATGCGGGCTCAGGGCCATCCGGAGCCCCCGGGCCGGGCCAAACTGACGGGGGGGTACAACCTCCCCGCCCGATACGTGCTCCACACCGTGGGTCCCGTGGTTCGGGGCCGCGTCACCCGCCGGGACCGGGAGGAGCTGGCGTCCTGCTACCGCTCCTGCCTGCTTCTAGCGGCGGAGCGGGGCTTGGAGAGCGTGGCGTTCTGCTGTATCTCCACCGGGGAGTTCCACTTCCCCAACCGGGAAGCCGCCGAAATCGCCGTGAGCGCCGTCACGGATTTCCTCCGGCGGGACACGTCCGTCAGAAAGGTGATCTTCAATGTTTTCAAGGATATCGACGCGGAGATCTACCGGGATCTCCTGGGACCAAATCGGGCGGCTGAGACGGGCGCTGGATGAGGCCGAGGCCGTGGTGATCGGCGCGGGGGCGGGCCTGTCCGCCTCGGCGGGGCTGACCTACTCCGGGGAGCGCTTCCGGCGGCACTTTCAGGATTTTGCCGAGGCATACGGTATCCGGGACATGTACTCCGGGGGCTTCTATCCCTTTTCGTCGCCGGAGGAGTTCTGGGCCTATTGGAGCCGCATGATCCTGCTCAACCGCTTTCAGGACCCGCCGAAGCCGGTATATGACGGCCTGCTGGAACTGGTGGGAGACAAAGCGTTTTTCGTGCTGACCACCAACGTGGACCACTGTTTCCAGAGGGCGGGCTTCGACAAGGCCCAGCTGTTCTACACCCAGGGGGACTACGGTCTTTTCCAGTGCTCCGGCCCCTGCTGCCGGGAGACCTGGGACAACGAGGCCGCCGTCCGGGAGATGGCGCGGCGCCAAAGGGACATGCGCGTTCCCTCGGAGCTGATCCCCCGCTGTCCCAGGTGCGGCCGGCCCGCGGCGCTGAACCTGCGCTCGGACGAGACCTTCGTGGAAGACGCGGGCTGGCACGCCGCCGCGGAGCGCTGCGCCGGATTCCTCCGCCGTCACCAGGGGGACCGGACGCTGTATCTGGAACTGGGGGTGGGATACAACACGCCGGGGATCATCAAGTACCCCTTCCGGCGGCTGACCGCCCAGAACCCCAGGGCGGTCTACGCCTGTGTCAACATGGGTCAGGCGGACTGCCCCGAGGACATTGCGGAGCGCTCCGTCTGCCTGGACGGGGATGTCGGCGCGGCCCTGCGGAGCCTGCGGGAGGCGGACAAACGCCCGTGACCGGGCCCGGGGCAAAGCCCCGGCGGCGGAGCGGCCTTTCCCCGTGTCATTTTTTGCGGGGCGGAGGCGAAAAAATGCTTGCAATCCCGGAGAGATTGTGATATTCTATTCAGGCTACAAAGGGCGGTCCTCTGCCGCGCGCGGAAAGACGCGCAGAAAAGCGGGCAAGAACGCCTATTATAACAGGAGGAAATATCCATGGATCTCATCAAGGAACTGAACAAAGAGGCGCTGGGCAAGGAGACGCCCAAGGTGCAGATCGGCGACACCGTCCGTGTCCACGTGAAGGTCAAGGAAGGCTCCCGGGAGCGTATCCAGGTCTTCGAGGGCACCGTCATCGCCAAAAAGCACGGCGGCATCGAGGAGACCATCACGGTCCGCCGCATCTCCTACGGCGTGGGCGTGGAGAAGGTGTTCCCCGTTCACTCTCCCTCCATCGACACCATCCAGGTCGTCCGCAACGGTTCCGTCCGCCGGGCCAAGCTGTACTATCTGCGGGGCCGCGTGGGCAAGGCTGCCAAGATCAAGGAGAAGCTGTAATAGCCAGGAGAATCAAAGAGAGGCGCAAGCCTCTCTTTTTCCCTCTTGCATTTTTCCTCTCCCTGTGCTATAAATATTAGGTAATGCGCGATGAACGGGAAAATAACGATCACGCCTCGCCAAGAGAGGACGGGCCGCCGGCTGCAAGCCCGTCTGCGAAGCGCCGTTTGGTTCACCCGGGAGCCGCCGTGGAGACACGGCCGGTCCGCCCTCCGTTACCGGGGCCTCGAGGGCGCGCCTCCAAGGCGCGAATTTGGGTGGTACCGCGGAAGGACATGCCTTTCGTCCCATGATTCTGGGGCGGAGGGTTTTTCTTTTTCCCCTTCCGGCGCTCCATGACTTCTTAAGAAAGGACCTGACCGCACATGAATTTCCCCGTCCTGGCGCTGGCGGTGTCCCTGGCGCTGTCCGCCCCCTTTTCCCCCGCCGTCACCGCCGCCGCCGTCCCGGAACAGACCGTGGTTCAGGCCCGTGAAGCTGTCCCGGAGGCCCCCAAGGTCTATCCCTCCTCTCCGGAGGGCGCGCCGGTAACCTACGAGCTCCGCCTGCCGGTGCTGATGTACCACCACGTGGTCTACGACTGGCAGGAGTGCAACGAGATGACCGTCACCGTGAGCCGTCTGGAGCAGGACCTCCAGTGGCTGGCGGAGAGCGGCTATGAGGCCGTCCTCCCCCGGGAGCTGGCGGCGGGAGCGCCCATGCCGGAAAAGCCCATCCTCATCACCTTCGACGACGGCTACCGGAGCAACTACGAGCTTGCCTATCCCCTTCTTCAAAAATACCAAACAAAGGCCGCCATCGCCGTCATGGCCTATATGCAGGACAATCCCGGGGGGAACTTCCTCACCTGGGACATGTGCCGGGAGATGACCGCCTCCGGCCTGGTGGAGATCGGTTCCCACGGCTACGCCATCCACAACCTGGACGGGCGGATGGGGAACTTCGTCCCCGGCCAGGCCAACGGCGTCCAGCGGCGGAAGGGGGAGAGCGACAACGACTTCTACTGCCGGGTGCTGGACGACCTGCGGTACAGCTTCGACCGCATCGCCCAGGAGACCGGAGTCCCGCCCACCTACTTCGCCTACCCCTTCGGCAAGACGGACCCGGACGCCGATGCCTACCTGGAAGGTCTCTTCCCTCTGACGGTGGTGACGGGGCCGGGAAAACACACCGCGAACCTCTCCAAGGGGCTCCACCAGCTGCCCCGCTTTACCGTCACCATGGAGCGCCCGCCCTGGGCGCTGCTGAAAAACACTTAAGTGATCCCATCCAAGAAAAAGGAGTGCCGCAATATGAAAGAACAGTTGGAAGCCATCCGCAAAGGAGCCCTGGAGGCCATCGCCGCCGCCCAGGAGACCTCCGGACTGGAGGCTCTCCGGGTCAAGTACCTGGGCAAAAAGGGCGAGCTCACCGCCGTGCTGAAGCAGATGGGCGGCCTGGCCGCCGAGCTCCGCCCCGTCATGGGCCAGCTGGCCAACGACGTCCGGGCCAGCCTGGAGGAGGCCATCGAGGCCCAGTCCGCCGTCCTCTCCCGGAAGGCCCTGGAGGCCAAGCTGACGGCGGAGGCCGTGGACGTGACCATCCCCGGGAACAAGCCCCCCATGGGCCACAAACACCCCATGTATTCCGTCCTGGACGAGATGAAGGAAATCTTCCTGAACATGGGCTTTGAGATCATGGACGGTCCGGAGATTGAGCAGGCGGACTACAACTTCACCAAACTCAACGCCCCGGAGAACCACCCCTCCCGGGACTGGACGGATACCTTTTATTTAAAGGAAGACTCCTCCGTCCTCCTCCGGTCCCAGACCTCCCCCATGCAGATCCGGGCCATGGAGGGCTACGGCGTGCCCATCCGCATGATCTCCGCCGGGCGGGTGTACCGCAAGGACGAGGTGGACGCCACCCACTCCCCCATGTTCCATCAGATCGAGGGTCTGGTGGTAGACAAGGGCATCACCATGGCGGACCTGAAGGGGACGCTGAACGCCGTCATCCGGGAGATCTACGGCCCGGAGACCCAGACCCGCTTCCGTCCCCACCACTTCCCCTTCACGGAGCCCAGCTGCGAGGTGGATATCCAGTGCTACAAGTGCGGCGGCAAGGGCTGTCCCACCTGCAAGGGCGAGGGCTGGATCGAGATCCTGGGCGCGGGCATGGTCCATCCCAAGGTGCTGCGGGGCTGCGGCATCGACCCGGAGGAGTATTCCGGGTTTGCCTTCGGCATGGGGCTGGAGAGGCTGGCCCTGGGGCGGTATAAGATTTCCGACATGCGGCTGATCTTTGAGAACGATATTCGGTTCCTGGAGCAGTTCTAAGCCTGTATGCGCCCTTGCGGGCGGGGCGGACTGGATACCAGCGATGGCTGGTGCAATGCACCCCCCATTCTCTCTTTTGCGAAAAGAGAGAATGCGCCGTGCACGGTGGAAGAGAGAAAACGAGGGGCGCGCAAGACGTGCCTCCGTTTTCACGAATGTCTTCCGCCCGCGGCGGGGTGCGAGCGGGGGTTTGGAGGTCGACGCATGGCCTGTCCTCCTGTCCTCGCTGCCGCTAACCTGGCGTTCCCGGAAGCCAAAACGCCTATTGACTTTCTCTTTCAGTGCGTGCCATGGCGGCGACGCTGCGCTGGCCGCCATTTCTTCGGTGCATACAAGCGCCGGGGCAGCGGCAGCGGAAAGGGGAGCTGGTCCATTCGACGATAACCTAACTTCCGCTAAGACTACGCCGCGGGCAGAAGACATGTGTAAAAAACGGAGGCACGTCCTGCGCGTCCCCCGTCCCCCCGCAGGGGTCGTACTTCTTTTTCTCTCTTCCACCGTGCACGGCGCATTCTCTCTTTTTCTTCTGGAAGAAAAAGAGAGAATGGGGGGTGCAAAGAACCAGCCATCTTCATGGCTGAATCCTTCTTCAAGGAGTAAACACTATGAAACTATCCCGTAAATGGTTACAAGAATTTGTGGACGTAGGCCCGGTCAGCGACCGGGATTTCGCCGAGGCCATGACCATCTCCGGCTCCAAGGTGGAGGTCACCGAGGACCTGGGCGCGGAAATCAAAAACGTCGTCGTGGGCCGCATCGACAAGATGGAGCGCCACCCGGACAGCGACCACATGTGGGTCTGCCAGATCGACGTGGGCCAGGACGAGCCCGTCCAGATCGTCACCGGGGCCTGGAACATCCACGTGGGAGACCTGATCCCCGTGGCCAAGGACAACTCCTGGCTTCCCGGCGGCAAGCACATCACCCGGGGCAACCTCCGGGGCGTGAAGTCCAAGGGCATGCTCTGCTCTTTGAAAGAACTGAACCTGGACGAGCGGGACTTCCCCTACGCCGTCATTGAGGCCGCCGCCCTGCTGAACGACTACAAGCCCATCGACCCGGAAAAGCCCTCCATCCCGGCGGGCGTCACCCCCGGCTATAAAATCTACGGCTCCGTCAAGGCCGCCTTCGTCACCAAGGTGGAATCCCTGGGAGACGGACAGTTCACCGTCAGCTGCGACAGCGGCGGGACCAGCCACACCATTACCACAGGGCTGGCAAACATCCATGAGCACGACACCCTGGCCCTGGACACGAAAACGGAGCGCATCTGCACCCTGGCGGATCTCCACGCGGAACAGAAGGAGTTCCCCCACTGCATCCCCGACGGCATCTTCGTCCTGCACGAGGAGGGCATCCAGCCCGGAGACGACATCCGCCCGGTCATCGGCGCGGACGACCACGTGGTGGAGTTTGAGATCACCCCCAACCGGCCGGACTGCCTCAGCGTCATCGGCCTGGCCCGGGAGGCGGCGGTGACCTTCGGCAAGCCCCTCAAGCTCCACGACCCGGAGGTCAAGGGCGGCGCGGACGGCGCTCTCCCGGACCTGCTGGACGTGGAGACCCCGGACCCGGACCTCTGCCCCCGGTACACCGCCCGCATGGTGCGGAACGTGAAGATCGTCCCCTCCCCCAAGTGGATGCGGGAGCGTCTCCGGGCCAACGGGGTGCGGCCTATCAACAACATCGTGGATATCACCAACTACGTCATGCTGGAATACGGCCAGCCCATGCACGCCTTTGACTACCGCTACGTGAAGGGCGGGAAAATCGTGGTCCGCCGGGCCCGGGCGGGCGAGGAGCTCACCACCCTGGACGGAAACATCCGGAAGCTGACCCCGGACATGCTGGTCATCGCCGACGACACCCGGGCCGTGGGCCTGGCGGGCGTCATGGGCGGACTGAACAGCGAGATTGTGGGGGACACCGTGGACGTGGTCTTCGAGTCCGCTAACTTCGACGGGGCCTGCATCCGGAAAACCGCCCTGGCCTTAGGCATGCGGACGGAGGCCTCCGCCAAATTCGAAAAGGGCCTGGACATCCTGAACACCCTCCCCGCCGTGAACCGGGCCTGCGAGCTGGTGGAGCTGCTGGGGGCCGGCGAGGTGGTGGACGGTGCCATCGACATCCTGAACTTCGTCCCCAACCCTGTCACGGTGAAATTCGAGCCGGAGAAGATGAACCGCTTCCTGGGGGTGGACATCCCGGAGGCGGACACCCGGAAGACCCTGGAAGCCCTGGGCTTCGGCCTGGAGGGGGATATCATCACCGTGCCCTCCTGGCGCTCCGACGTGGAGCACTGGTCCGACATCGCCGAGGAGGCCGCCCGGTTCTACGGGTACAACAACATCCCCAACACCCTCTCCGCCGGACTGAACGAGCGCCGGGGCTGGAACCCCGTCCAGCAGGCGGAGAACGCCGCCGGGGCCATCTGCCGGGCGGCGGGGTACAGCGAGATCATCACCTACTCCTTCATCTCCCCCACGTACTACGACAAGATCAACCTCCCGGCGGACTCCCCCCTTCGGGACTCCATGAAAATCCTGAACCCCCTGGGGGAGGACACCTCTATCATGCGCACCACCACCCTGCCCTCCATGCTGGAGATTCTGGCCCGGAACTGCCACTACCGGAACAAGTCCGTCCGGCTCTATGAGCTGGGCCGGACCTACTTCGCCAAGAACGACGGCTCCGGCATGGCCGACGAGCCCAAGGTCCTCTCTCTGGGCGGCTACGGCGGCGGTATGGACTTCTTCCAGATGAAGGGAGCCGTGGAAGCCGTGCTGGAGGGCCTGCGGATCGAGGGCGTCCGCTTCGAGGCGGAGACCGGGAATCCCTCCTACCACCCGGGCCGCTGCGCCAGGGTCTACCGAGGCGGCTCCCTCCTGGGCGTGCTGGGCCAGATTCACCCCGCCGTGGCGGAGAACTACGACGTGGACTGTGAGCTGTACGCCGCCGAGCTGGACTTCAACGCCCTTTACGAGAACATGGGCGGCACACCGGTCTATGAGCCCCTGCCCCGCTTCCCCGCCGTCACCCGGGACATCGCCCTGGTGTGCGACAAGGCCCTCCCTGTTGGAAAGCTGGAGGACTGCATCCGCCGGGGGGCCAAGGGCCTTTTGAAGGCCGTCAGCCTCTTCGACGTGTACACCGGCAAGGGCGTGCCCGAGGGAAAGAAGAGCGTGGCCTTCAATCTGGAGCTTCGGGCCGACGACCGGAGCCTCACCGCCCAGGAGGCCGACGAGGACGTGAAGAGCATCCTGGACCTGCTGGCCAAGGAGTTGGATTCCGTTCTGCGCTGATTTGGAGTCCCTTCCAGTAAAAATCTTTCGTAAAATTCCCGCCGAAACCCTTTACAGTCCGGGAAAAATCGAGTATACTAGGACGTAACCAGAAAGGAAGGTGGTGTACCTATGGACGATTTCACCAGAAAGTTCAGTCTCGCCCTGGAAAAGGACGCGGAGATCCATCAAATTCTCTCCACTGTTTACAAATCCCTGGAGGAGAAGGGCTATAATCCCATCAACCAGATCGTGGGCTATATCCTGTCCGAGGACCCCACCTATATCACCAACCACAACAACGCCCGGACTCTGATCCGCAAGATCGACCGAGACGAGCTGCTGCAGGTACTGGTGCGGAAATATCTGGGTCAGTAACAAAAAAAGTTACAAATTGTCATCAATTTCGACGCGCGTCCCGTGGAATACGGCCCGCCGCTCTCTCAGGCGGAGGCCGTATTCCACGGGATTTTTGCGGTTTTTGTCAGGTTTGTCTGAATCGGCTCCTATTATTTCGTCAAAATGCCCAGCTCAGAATGTTGACAAAACGGGAAAAAGATGTTACAATTTGGTTACAAAATTTTTCAGGGAGGTTTTTATGGCTGGAACCAAGAACAGCAAAACCGAAAGCCTTGTGTACAAGGGCCATCCGCTTCGCCGGGCAGGAAACCTGATCTACTACGGCACGATGGCTGAAAAATATATCATCATGATGCAGGTACTGGAAACCAAGAAGGAGCAGGACTTGGACCTGGCCTCCAAAGTCTCCATCCAGCTTCAGCTTACGGACCCGGACCTGAAATCCCGGGACCGCGTGGTGAAGAGAAGCGAAAAGGACAGCCTCTACGCGGCGATGGACATCGCCACCGTCTGGCTGAACCGGGCCTTAGCGGGCAAGGAAAAGTAATACTGGCCGCTTACCCCAACCGTTTACAAAAGATACGAGAAAGGAAGCTACCACTTATGAATCGACTTGCAGGAAAGGCCGCCAAGGTCCTGACGCTTACCCTGATGACCATGCTCTGCCTGACGCTGACGGCTTTCGCCGCCGACGGCGACCCCCTGGTGGTGGGCATCGGCAAGACTACCGGCTCCTCCCTCCGCCTCCGGTCCGATCCCTCCCTGGACGCCTCCGTCATCACCATGCTGGACAAGGACTGGACCATCGCCGTCCTGGGCGAGGCCGACGGATGGTATCACGTGGCCCATAACGGAGACGACGGATATGTCTCCGCCGACTTCTTTACCATGAGCGAGGAAACCGAGTTCGAGTACTACGGCCGGATCAATGCCCGGGGCGTCAACGTCCGGGCCGAAGGCAACCTGGACGCCGAAATCGTCAACAACCTGGGCCTGAACTCCGGCGTCACCGTGGTGGGAATCGAAAACGGCTGGTATCACATCACGGGTACATATGGCGAGGGCTGGGTCCGCAGCGACTACATCAGCCTGACCAACCAGACTCCCCTGACCCCCGGCGCCAGCGTGGGCGACAGCAGCATCGTGGACTTTGCCCGGCAGTACCTGGGCACCCGGTACAGCTACGGCGGCGCGGCCCCCGGCGGCTTCGACTGCTCCGGCTTCACCATGTATGTGTACAAGCAGTTCGGCGTGTCCCTGCCTCACAGCGCCACCAGCCAGTGGCAGAGCGGCCTGGGCACCCGGGTGTACAGCCTGGGCGAGCTCCAGCCCGGCGACCTGGTGTTCTTCAACGACCCGGCCCGGAACGCCGGAAAGGCCTGTTCTCACGCGGGCATCTACGTAGGCGGCGGCCAGATGATCCACTCCTCCTCCTCCCGGAGCGGCGGCGTCATCTACTCCGACTTGACCGACGGCTACTACAATACATATTTCGTGGGCGGTATCCACATCTGATTTTGGGACAAGCTGAGAGGCGCGGCGGAAAGCCGTGCCTCTTTTTTTTGCGCCGCGGGGCGGCTTTTCTGGAGCAACCACCCCGGTTGCGGGCCCGGTTGGTGGACGCAACCGGCGCAACCTGCTATACTAGGCCCATGAAACATGTTTCGACTCACACTCTCACAGGGAGGATATACCAATGAATATCTCTGATATCATCAAACAGGCCCGAGAGGAGCTTGGCATGACCCAAGAGGACCTGGCGGAACGATTGGAGGTCAGCCGACAGGCGGTCAGCAAGTGGGAGCTGGGGGCTTCGGTTCCCAGCCCGGAGAACCTGGGACTTTTGGAGGAGGTCCTAGGGGTCACGTTCCCCGCGCCGGAGGAAGTCGATCCCATTCCCCCAAGCGCCCCTCAGCCCGCCGCGAAAGCGCCCTTCTGGAACTGGAAGCGGGTGGTGCTCCTGGTTTTGGGGATACTGATCGTGTCGGCCCTGCTGTCCATCTGGATGTTTACGGCCCTCAAAGCAGAGACGAACGTGGACGCGCCTCGCCGGGTGGAGCCCTATATCACCGGCGTCTATTTTTATGATGAAAACGCCGCGCCGCTTTCCCCGGACCTGGGGGACGGCTGGAACTGCTTCACCGCCGGAGAGCGAGTGCTGGTGCTGGTGACATTTGAGGACAGTCCTGAAAACTACGTCAACGCCGTCTCGCTGTTCCTGACCCCCACGGGGACGGAGACCCTGGACCAGCGGGAACAGCTGGCGGTCCAGACGGCGGGAGAGGGCCGGGACTTCGCCCTCTTCGCCTGGGACATCCCGGCGGACCTGATGGGGCACTTGGAGGCAGTGCTGGAGTGCGGCGGCGGCATCCGGGTCACGGAGACGCTGAACGTCACGGCTCCCCCCTCCTCCTCGGAGGCCCAGGGGATTCCGGGAATTCTCTCCCTGACCACCGAAGAAATCCACGCCGTAGAGGGCGACACCGGTCACTATCTGCTGGAGGCCCTGGGGGCCCCCATGGCGGAGGTGGAGTGGACCACCTCCGACCCCGACGTGGCCCGGGTGGCCAACACCGGGCGGGTCTTCATCGAGGGCGAGGGGACTGCGGTGATCACCGCTTCCTGGAAGGACCAGACGGCGGAATGCCTTGTCCGGGTCTTTCCCAAAGCCTCCGTCGTGGGCGCGGAGGGAAACACGGACCTGCCGGAAGGTAAACCGCAGGGAATCATGGAGAGCGAGCCTGTTCTCCCCACGTATGAATCCCGGAAAGTCGAATGAGGGCAGAAAAAATCAGGGCCTTGACGGCCCTGATTTTTGTTTGGCATTTGTTATCCCTCTTCCGCCAATTTCCTCCCCATGAGCACGCCCATGGCGGAGGACATCATCAGTCCCCTCGTCCAGCCGGAGGAGTCCCCCAGACAGTGAAGGCCCTGGAGGCTGGTGTTGAAATCCGTGTCCATCTTCACCCGGTTGGAGTAGAATTTCAGCTCCGGGGAGTAGAGCAGGGTCTCGTAGGAGGCGAAGCCCGGCACCACGTAGTCCATGGCCTGGATGAAGTTGATGATGTTCATCATGGCCCGGTAGGGCATGGCGGCGGTGATATCTCCCGCCACCACGTCCGGCAGGGTGGGCCGGATGTTGGACTGGGCCAACTCCTTCTGCCACGTCCGCTTGCCGTCCAGGATGTCGCCGAAGCGCTGGACCAGAATCTGGCCGTTGGCCAGCATGTTGGTCAGCTCGCCCACCTTCTGGGCGTAGGCAATGGGCTGGTTGAAGGGGACGCTGAAATTGTGGGAGCAGAGGATGGAAAGGTTCGTGTTGTCGCTTTTGAATTCCTTGTAGGAGTGCCCGTTGACCACCGCCAGGTCGTTGTCGTAGTTCTCCTGGCTGACGAAGCCCCCGGGGTTCTGGCAGAAGGTCCGAACCTTGTTCTTGAAGGGCTTGGGCCAGCCCACCAACTTGGACTCGTAGAGGACCCGGTTTACCATCTCCATGACCTCGTTCCGGACCTCCACCCGGACGCCGATGTCCACGGTGCCCGGGGCATGGGCGATGTTGTGCTCCGCGCAGAGCTTCTCCAGCCAGTCCGCCCCCCGGCGGCCCGTGGCCACCACGGTGTGCTTGGCGTGGATCTCGAAGTCCTGGCGGCGGTCGGAGACGGTGACGCCCTTGCAGATGTCGTTCTCCAGGATGAGGTTTTGGCACTCGTGACCGAAGAGGATTTCCACGCCGTTTTCCTGGAGATACCGCTCAATGCCTAAGTAGATGTCATGGGCTTTCTCCGTGCCCATGTGGCGGATAGGGCAGTCCACCAGCTTCAAGCCCGCCTGGATGGCCCGCTTGCGGATCTCCTTCCGGTCCTCCGGGTACTCCAGGCCCTCAATGTGGGTGTCCGCGCCGAAGTCCAGATAGATCTTGTCGGCGTAGTTGATGGTCTCCTGGGCCAGATCCGGGCCGATGAGGGTGGGCAGGTCCCCGCCCACCTCGTAGCTCAGGGACAGCTTCCCGTCGGAGAAGGCCCCCGCGCCGGAGAAGCCGGTGGTGATGTGGCAGTAGGGCTTGCAGCTCACACATTTGTTGGTCTGGCTCTTGGGGCAGCGGCGGTTTTCGATGCTCTGCCCCTTCTCCACCATGACGATCTTCTGTCTGCTCCCCTTTTTCAGCAGCTCCAGGGCGGTGAAAATACCGGCGGGGCCCGCGCCCACGATGACGACGTCTGCGTTCATAGCGGCTTCTCCTTTTTGCAGATACTTTATGAAAGTAGTTTTATCTTTTATTTGGCCGACAAATCCTTGGCCCGCCGAACGATGGTCCAGGGGGGCACCTGCCGGGGCAGCTTCATGTGGAAGATGCTCTGGGGCGTCCGGGGCTCGAAGAGGGGCAGGCCGCCGGCGTCCGTCATCTCGGGAACCATCATCTCAAAGGGCCGCAGGTCCGGACCCACCAGCTCCACCGTGTCCCCGGCCCGGAACTTGTTGCGGAGAGACAATGTGGCATTCCCCTCGCCGTCGCAGTCCGTCACGAGGGCGGCCACCTGCCACTCCCGGACGTACCGGGCGTCGTCGTAGTACTGGCCCGGCGGGCCGTAGAAGAAGCCGGTGGAGTAGGGCCGGTGGCTGACGCGCTCCACCTCGTCCCGCCAGACCGGGTCCAGGGGCTCCCCCGCCGCCAGGGCGTCCAGGCCATGGCGGTAGGCGGCGGTGACCACGGCGGCGTAGTAGGCGGACTTGGCCCGGCCCTCGATCTTCAGGCTGTCCAGGAATTGGAGGTCCGCCAGATGGTCGATCATGCACATGTCCCGGGAATTCAGGATGTAGGCCCCCTGGCCGTCCTCCTCGATGGGAAAGAACTCGCCGGGGCGCTTCTCCTCCATCAGGGCGTACTTATAGCGGCAGGGCTGTGCGCAGGCTCCCCGGCTGGAGTCCCGACCCGTCATGTAGTTGGAGAGGAGGCAGCGTCCGGAGTAGCTGACGCACATGGCCCCGTGAACGAAGGCCTCCAGCTCCAAAGAGGCGGGGGTCTTGTCCCGGATGGTGCGGATCTCCTCCAAGCTCAGCTCCCGGGCCAGGATAACCCGGGAGGCCCCCAAGTCATGCCACGCCCGGGCGCACTCGTAGTTGGTGACTCCGGCCTGGGTGGAGACGTGACGGGCCGCGTGGGGGGCGTACTTCCCTGCCAGCTGGAAAGCTCCCAGGTCCGCCAGAATGACCGCGTCCACTCCGGCGGCCTCCAGAAGCTCCAGGTGGGCCGGAAGGCGGTCCGCCTCGTCGTTCCGGGGCATGGTGTTCACGGTGCAGTGGACCCGGACGCCGTGGGCGTGGGCAAAGGACACGGCCTCCGCCAGGCCCTCGGGGGAGAAATTCCCCGCGAAGGCCCGCATACCGAAATCCGTCCCCGCCAGATACACCGCGTCCGCCCCGTAGAGCACCGCCATGCGCAGGCGCTCCGGGTCCCCCGCCGGGGCCAGCAGCTCCGGCTTAGTTCCCATAGTACTCACTGCTGTTCACGAAGTTCAGGTGTTCGTTGTAGGTCTCGAAATAGTGGTGCTTGCCGTCCTTGCCCAGGGCGTAGTAATAGTACCCGGTCTCCTCCGGCTGCAGGGCGGCGTCAATGGCGGCCACGCCGGGATTGGCGATGGGCGTGGGGGGCAGGCCGGGATATTTATAGAGGTTATAGGGCGTGTCCGTCTCCAGGTCCGACTGGGTGATCGCTCCCTCGTGACCGGGCAGAGCATAAAGCAGAGACGCGTCCACCTGCAGAAGGCCGTTGGTTCCCCCCTTGTCCCCGGGGCCGTCCAGGCGGTTGTAGATGACGGAAGAGATGCGGGCCTGGTCCGTGCTGTCGGTTTCCCGCTCAATGAGAGAGGCGATGGTGACGATCTTTTTCAGGTCGTAGCCCTTGGCCTCCGCCGCCGCCAGCAGTTCGTCGTCCAGCTTGCTGTTGAAGTTTTTAATGAGGCGGTTCAGGGCGTTGGCGGGCTTTTCGTTCACGTAGAACTCGTAGGTGTCCGGGAAGAGGAAGCCCTCCAGGCGGCTGATGTCCTGAGATTCGTTGTCAATGAAGTCGTAGTCGAAATCGGCGGTCTGGGCCGCTTCCGTCAGGGCCGCCTCGGTGTTGACCCCGTTTTTCGCCAGCACGGCGATGGTCTGGGCCACGGTGTAGCCCTCGGGGATGGTGACCTGGACGGTCTCCGCCGTCATGTTCCCGGCGGAGCTGCGCATCCCCAGCACCAGGGCGTGGTAGTCCATGTCCGTGTTCAGGGCGTGGGAGCCCATGCCGATCTTTTCCTCCGCGTGGGTGACGTTGGCGTAGAGCTTGAAGAACCAGGGATACTCGATGAGCCCCGCGGCCTTCAGCTTGTCGGCCACGGTATCCACGGTGTCTTCGGAGGAGACCTCCACCACCATCTCCACCGGCGGGGAGCCCGCCCGGTTGAAGGAGCAGAAATCGCTGAACAGCAGCCAACCCGCGCAGCCCAGCAGCGCCGAGGCCAGGGCCACGAAGATCAGGTGCAGCAGAAGGAACAGAAGCGGGTGCATTCTCCGCCGCCTCCGGCGGCGTTTCTTCTGGGGCGGGCGCTGGGAAGAAGGGCGCGACGACGGCGGGGCGGAACGCTCCCGCCGGACCTGTCCGGCGTCCCAGCTGGCGGTATCGCTGTTTTGGAATTCGGCCATGTTGAAAAACCTCCTCGCGGGCGGCCCCGGAAAAAGCCCCGAAAAAAGGACAGGGCAAATTTTCAGGGGGCCAGGCTCCCGGCGGCTGCCGGAAGCATAGAATATCTCAAATCCAAGGTCCCGACGCCGCCGGGCGCGGGTCCAAAGAAAGGTGACTGAGTATGTGCTTTAACAATGGAAACGACAATGGCTGCCTCTGGATCGTCCTGATCATCATCCTGTTCTGCTGCTGCGGGTGCGGCGGGAACAGCTGGGGCTGGGGCGGGAACAGCTGGGGCTGGGGCGGCAACAACTGGAACGGCGGATGCAACTGCGGCTGTGGCTGCGGAAACGGAGGCTGTGGCTGCAACTGCAATGGAGGGTGCAACTGCGGGTGCGGATGCAACTGCAACTGCGGATGCAACGATTCTTGCTGCTAAGTCCTCCGCGGAACGGGACGCTCCGGCGTCCCGCTTTCGCCGCCCGTCAGCGGGACAGGCAGTCGTCCACCACAGCGGCCACTTCCCGGTGGATGTCCTCCGGCGTCCTGGGCAGTCCCCCGGCGGCGCAGCGCACCACGGCCCAGCCCTGGGCCCGGGCGATCTCTCCGGCGCACTCCCGGCAGCGGCGGAGATAGTCCCCGTCCCGCTCGTGGATATCGGCGGCGGTGTGCGTTTCCGCCTCCCGGAGGCGCAGCAGCCGGTTCGCCGCCTCCGTGGGCATGTCCAGATACAGCACCAAATCCGGCTCGGGCAGTCCCAGCCGGCGGTACTCCAGATCAAAGAGCCAGTCCAAAAAGTCCCGCCGCTCCTCCTCCGGGAGCTTGGAGGCCTGGTGGACGGCGTTGGAGGTCGTGTAGCGGTTGGCCACCACCACGCCGCCGGACTCGTAGAACCCGCCCCAGTCCTCCTTATAGGAGGCGAAGCGGTCCACAGCAAACATGACGGAGGCGGCGCAGGCGTTCACGTCCCCGGGCTCACCTCCCAGGGCGCCGTGGAGGTAGAGATTCGCGGGCTCGGCAAAAGGATTGCCGTACCGGGGGAAGTCGATCTCCCGGCAGGAGATTCCCCGGGTCTCCAGGCTCTGGCGCAGCAGCCTCGCCTGGGTGGCCTTGCCGGAGCCGTCGGTCCCCTCCAAAACAATCAGCTTTCCCCTCATCTCCGGCGCTTCTCCTTCTCCACGTGGACCAGGAACAGGGGCAGCTTCATCATCCGTCCCGCCCGGCGGGGGTCCTTGCACAGGCGGTAGAACCATTCCAGGCCGTGGTCGGACCAAAACTTGGGGGCCCGCTCCACCACCCCGGCGAACACGTCCAGACTTCCCCCCAGGCCGCAGAGAAGGCGGGCCCCGGTGTCCCTGCCGCGTTTGTACATCCAGAGTTCCTGCTTGGGCGCCCCCAGGCAGACGAAGACGCAGTCCGCCCCGCTTTGCCGGATGGCCTCCACCACGGGGCCGTCCTCTTGAAAATAACCGTCGTGGGTCCCGGCGATCTTCAATCCGGGGTACTTGGCCGCCAGCCGTTCCCCGGCGGCCTCGGCCACGCCGGGCTTGGCTCCCAGGAGGTAGAGGGACAGGCCCTCCGCCGCCATGCGCTCCATGAGCCCGGCGGCGAACTCGATGCCGGGGACCTTTTCCTTTAAGGGCGTGCCCAGCATCCTGGCCCCCTTCACCACGCCCACGCCGTCGGGGAGCACCAGGTCGGCGGAATTCACCGCCTGGCGGGCCGCCAGGTTCTCCCGGCAGATCTCCACAATCTCCGGGTTGGGAGTCGCCACATAATGGGTCCCGGGACTGTGGAGCAGTTCCATTCCCCGCTCCACCGCCTCGCCCATGGTCAGATTGTCAAAGCCGACGCCCAGCACATTGATCCGCATATGTTCACCTCATCCCGCAAAAACCGGTATCCCCGCATAGTATTACCATTTCATAACCACAGTATAGCATAGGTCAACCCTCTTGTCCATCTCCAAATGCCTCTCCGGCCTGAACCGCTTTCCGTCCCAAGGGGTAGGGCAGTTGGGCCAGCACCACCGCCGCCAGCATCAGGGCGCAGCCCAGGTACTCCCGGCCCGTCATCCGGTTTCCCAGGATAACGGCTCCGGCGATGGCGGCGAAAAGGGACTCCATGCTCATCAGCAGGGAGACCACCGCCGGGTTGGAGTCCTTCTGGGCCAGAATCTGGAGGGTGTAGGCCACGCCGCTGGAGAACACGCCCACGTAGAGCACCGGTCCCAGGTACTCTCCCAGCAGCTCCAGGGGCGGCAGGGCCTCCGTCAGGGCCCCGGCGGCGGAGACGGCGGTCATGACCAGAAACTGGGCGCAGGACAGGGCCACGCCGTCTACCTTATTGGTAAAGTGGTCCACCGCCAGAATCTGGGCTGTGAAGCAGAAGGCGCACACCAGCACGTACAGGTCCCCGCTGGTAATGCTCAGCTCTTCGGTGACGCAGAGGCAGTACAGCCCTCCCACCGCCAGGGCCACCCCCAGCCACAATGCCCGGGGGACCTTCTTCCCCAGAACCAGCCCCGCCAGGGGCACCAGGACGATGTACAGCGCCGTGATGAACCCCGCCTTGCCGGGGGTGGTGGTCTCCAAACCCTTTTGCTGGAAGAAGCTGGCCACCGACATGGCCATACCGCAGCACAGGCCCCCCAGCAGCAGATCCCGGCGGGACCCATAGGAGACGGAAGCCTCTCCCCTGCCCCGCCGCCAGAGGGCCCGGAGGCCGCAGAGGCCCAGCAGGAAGAAGAAGGCGATGACCGCCCGGGCGGTATTGAAGGTAAAGGGGCCCATGTATTCCGCAGCCACGCTCTGGGCCACGAAAGCGGTGCCCCAGATCATGGCCGTGACCAGGGGCAGCACGTTTTGACGAACTCTGTTGACTTTCATTTTCCTTGCTCCATGTTCTCTTCTGT
>CAMXKT010000019.1 GCA_947244595.1 uncultured Oscillibacter sp.
ACATGACGGTGAACGTGTGCAAGAAAAAGCAGCTGACCAACACCCGGGCCAGCGGATCCGACGAGGCCCTGCGGCTGGTGCCCCCCAAGCAGATGAGCCTGGAGCAGTGCCTTGAGTTCCTGGCGGACGACGAGCTGCTGGAGGTGACGCCGAAGAGCCTGCGGATGCGCAAGAGCATTCTGGATCATGAAAAGCGGATGAAGGCGCTGCATGGGAAGAAGTAAAATTCCCTCCGACAGGAGGGGTGGCAGCCATGATGATGGCTGGTCCATTGCACCCCCCATGTCGTCGGAAGAAATTCCGCTCTGTTCCGTCCCCGCCTGACGGCGAGGACTCCACCCGCTCCATTCCTTCCTCCTCTCCCCACCGCGCGGGGCGCGGCGGGGGCCCCTGTTTTGCGAAAAGAGAGAATGCGCCGTGCACGGTGGAAGAGAGAAAACGGGGGCGCGCAAGAGCGTGCCTCCGTTTTTTACGCATGTCTTCTGCCCGCGGCGTAGTGCGGGCGGGGGATTTGGAGGTTGATGCAAGGCCCGTCCTCCTGTCCTCGCTGCCGCTAATCTGGCGCTGGACTGTGGGGCTTGACCCCTGTGCCGGATGCACCCTCCAAAAGGCCGCCTTGTCTCTTGACAAATCGGCCCGATCCGGTATAATGAATATAGAAGGGCGCTGCTACTTGGCAGTCAGCCCAACTAACGAACTAACTCAGAGAGTTAGCCGCTCGGGTGTCGGCCGGGCGGCTAACACACTTTTATGGTTAGTATCCAGGCCCAAAGAGCCAGGCATACCAGAAACCGGAGTACCTTGTACAGCCGCTTTCTCCACACAAGCATCACCTCCCTTCGATACGATCTCCGGGAAATGAACCACCCCCTTTCGCAAGGGAATGGGGCCAACCGCCTTTTATGTAACAGCGTCCTTCCGGCGTTTATCCTACCAGAAGCACCGCTTTTTGTCAAATGAAACACCCTGCAGATGAAAGCTCCGTCCCTTCCCGTTTACTCAAACTTACAAGGCCAAATAAAGAGGACCGCGTTTTGCGGTCCTCTTTTATTTCTGTGCTCGGGGATGCGGCGTTGGGTCGTCGGTTCTTCCAATCAGATAATCTATGCTGGTATTCAGCGCCAAGGCGACGCGTATGCACTGGCTGACAGACAGACTGCGCTTCCCATTTTCGATCTTGGAAAAATTGCTTTGGTCTATCCCGGTTAGACTCTGCATCTGGCGCTGTGAAAATCCCCTGGCTTTTCTTAAGTCCCTTAATCTGGACATTTTATCACCCCCTCAACATTAAACCACATGGTCCCATTAATATTAGGGTGATTTTGACCTAATTCTACCTGTGGGAAACTCCTTTAATTTTCAAGGGTAATTTTCCGAATAGCTCTTGACCTTCCGGGGAAAATCCTTTAAAATAGTAGTCCGTGTACGGCTTGGCCGTGCCATTACCACTGACGGAAAGGCGAGACGACGTATGAATCATCCCTACAAGACGCGGGAAGGCGGCGCGACGGTGACGGTGTTCGTCCCCTATGACTGCAAGAACCACTGCCCCTTCTGCATCAATAAAGGCGAGTACGCGGACCTGACCGGCTTCTCCGCCGAGAAAATCCGCGCCAGCATCCGCCGGATGGACGCCATCACGCCCTACTGCGACTTCGTGTTCACCGGCGGCGAGCCCTTCGCCGACCTGGCGGTCCTCCAGTCCATGCTGGACGAAATCCCCACCACCCACAAGGTCTATATCAACACCACGCTCCCCGTGTCCGAGTTTCAGACGGAGGAAGACATCCTGGCTTTCACGGAGAAAAACAAGCGCAAGATCACCTGCATCAACGTCTCCCGGCATATGCAGAAATATGTGGTGGAGTCCAACGACGGGCTCCTGGCCCGGCTGCCCGTGCCCTTCCGGGTGAATTGCGTGCTGTACAAGGACTATCCCGCCCAGGATCTGATCCCCTACCTGGACCGCTTCAAGAAGGTCCCCGGGGCCTCCATCCAGTTCCGGTTCGACTACACCGCCACCACGCCGGACAACCTCTATGAGGAGGAGGGGGACAAGATCCTCCAGGACCTCAAGAAGATCGCCCGGTACACCGGGCTGGACGGCTGCCGGATGCGCTGCGGCTTCCACTTCGACTATAAGGGCATGGAGCTGACCTACCACAAGACCCTGCCCTATTCCACCATTGTGGAGACGGACCCGGCGGACGGGGTGACCTACGACATCCTCTACGACATCCTCATCAAGCAGAATGGGGACATCCACGGGGACTGGGACGGAACGCCCCTGGACGTGGAGGCCTATGAAAAGGTGGTCTTCGAGCCCTACGACCTGAAATGGCTGGCGAGGATCGCGTAAATCCGAAATATGGAAAAGCGGACGGCCCGGCCGTCCGCTTTTTTGGCCCCCTTTTTCTTCCAAACTTTCCGAAACCCCTTGACGGAAGGCGGGCGGTGGTTTATTCTTATTCTATATAGAACCAACCACAAGAATCGCGCAACGCGGAGGAGGGCTTCCTTTGAAAAAGATCGTATCATCATTCCTGGCGGCGCTGCTGTGCCTGAGCCTGAGCGCGCCCGCGGCCCTGGCCTACTACGGGCCCTTTGACGGGCGGACCGCCGTTTCCTCCAACATGTGGACCGGTATGGCCCTGGGACTGAACAATTTCCGGAGGATCCGGGACTATTACCCGGGGACTTACTCCGACGTGCCCGCCGGAGCCTGGTACGAGGAAGGGCTCCGGACCCTCTACGAGCGGGGGCTGACGGAGAACGGGGGGAAGTTCGGCCCCCAGAGCCGGGTCTCCCTGGGAGAGGTGGTGTCCCTGGCGGTGCTCCTCCACCGGACCTATAACAGCTGGTCCATGCCGGAGGGGATGAGCAGCCTCCAGTACGCCCTGAACACCGGCATCGTCACTGAGGACCAATACGACGACTACACCGCTCCCGCCACCCGGCGGAGCTTTGCCGCCATCATGGCCAAGGCCCTCCCGTCGGAGGCGCTGCGGGGCATGAACATCGTGATGGACGGGGCCATCCCCGACGTGCCCATGACGGACCCCGGCGCCCAGGGCATCTACCGGCTCTACCGGGCGGGCGTGCTGGAGGGTGGAGACCTCCAGGGCACCTTCCGTCCCGACAATATGGTCACCCGGGCGGCGGCGGCGGTGATCACCGCCCGCATGGTGGAACCCGCCCTGCGCCAGGGCACCACGCTGATGAACATCAGATCCTACCAGGTCTACCTGGACCGGACCGGCATGGTCCTCTCCCCGGGTCAGGCGGACCGGCTCACCGCTACGGTCTATCCCATCAACAACCTCATGGAGCAGCAGGTCAGTTGGACCTCCTCCGAGCCCCGGACCGCCGTGGTGGATCACAACGGCGTCGTCACCGCCATCCAGCCGGGCACGGCCCTGATCATCGCCTCCACGCCCTCCGGCACCATGGCCACCTGCTCCGTGCGGGTGATGGACTGGTATTAAAAATTTACCGGCCCGCGAAACCTCCGGCCTCCTTTTGCCGTCTATGCAGGCAGAGGATGAAAAGGAGGTTCGCGCCATGAAAACCCTGAGACGGATATCCGCCCTGCTCCTGGCCCTGCTGTGCCTGACCGGGTGCGGCGGAGGGCCCCGGAGCCTGACCGGGCAAAGCGGGAAGCCCGCCCCTGTGGAATCGGGTATGGAGGAGGGGGACGTCGCCGCCCTGGCGGGGTTCTCCCTGGAATTGCTGAAAGAGACCTGGGCGGGCAAGAACGCTCTGGTATCTCCCCTGTCCGCGCTCTCCGCCCTGGGCATGACTGCGGGCGGGGCAAAGGGGGAGACCCTGGAACAGATGGAAGCCGTGCTGGGCCTCCCCGTGGAGCGGCTGAACGCCGCCCTGGCCGCCTGGGCCGGGGACCTGCCCAAGAAGAAGAACTGCCGGGTGGATCTGGCCAACTCCGTGTGGATCCGGGACGACGGGAGCTTTGAGGCGGATCCGGATTTCCTGGAAAGTGCCGCCAATTGGTACAGGGCGGAGGTCTACGCCTCCAAGTTTGACGCCGCCGCCGTCCGGGACATCAACGGCTGGGTGGACAAGCACACCCACGGCATGATCCCCGAAATCCTGAGCGACCTCCAGGATTCCACCATGATGGTCCTGGTGAACGCCCTGGCCCTGGAGGCGGAGTGGGAGGAAACTTACCGAACGAACCAGGTCTGGGACAATCAGACATTCACCAGTTCGGACGGCGCGGAGCAGCCCGTGACGCTGATGTACTCCTCCGAGGGGCGCTACCTGAAAGACGAAGGAGCCCAGGGCTTCCTGAAATTCTACAAGGGCGGGCGCTGGGCCTTCGCCGCCCTGCTGCCCGACGAGGGCGTGACTCTGGAGGAGTATCTAACCTCTCTCACCGGGGAGCGGCTTTACGCCCTGCTCTCGGGGGCGGAGGAGCAGGAGGTCTATGCCGCCATCCCCAAGTTCAAAAGCGCCTACGGAGTGGAGCTGAACGACGCCCTGAAGGCCCTGGGCATGACGGACGCCTTTGACATGAACCGGGCGGACCTATCCGGCCTGGGGCGCTCCCAGCTGGGGCCGCTGTTTATTAGTCAGGTGCTCCACAGGACCTATATTGAGGTGGACGAGAAGGGCACCAAGGCCGGGGCCGCCACGGCGGTGATGGCGGACGCCGGGGCCGACGCGCCGAGGACCGTTCCCACGGTCCACCTGGACCGGCCTTTCCTGTACATGCTGGTGGACACGGAGACGAACCTCCCCGCCTTCATCGGCGCGGTGACAACCATGGAATGACAAAAAGCGGATGGCTGTGCCGTCCGCTTTTTCTATTTCAGGAAGATGCGCCGTCCACCTTGATACTCCCGGATGGTCCCGATCCGCTGGGCGCTGGGGACGGCCACTTTCAGCGCCTCGTACAGCGCCTCCGCGTCGCCCGGGTCCACGGCCATCAGCAGGCCGCCGGAGGTCTGGGGATCGTAGAGCAGATCCTGCTGCCAGAGCTCCGTCTCTCCGGGGTCCACGGACTCCTCGGCAAAGGAGCGGTTGCGGTACATGCCCTCGGGGAGAATCCCCATCCGGGCCAGTTCCGCCGACTCGGGAATGAAGTCCACGGCCCCCACATCGATTTCCAGCTCCACGCCGCTGCCCTGGGCCATCTCCAGCCCATGGCCCAGGAGGCCGAAGCCCGTCACGTCCGTACAGGCGTGGACCCGGTACTGGACCATAATATCCCGGGCCGCCTTGTTCAGTGTGGTCATGAGTTTGTGGGCCCGCTCCATGGCTCCGGCGGGGGCCATATCCGCCTTGGCGGCGGTGGTCAGGACCCCGATACCAATGGGCTTGGTGAAAAGCAGCACGTCCCCGGGCTGGGCACCGGAGTTGGTGAGCATCTTATCCGGCCGGACGAAGCCGGTGACGGCCAGGCCGTACTTGGGCTCCTCGTCCAGGATGCTGTGGCCCCCGGTGATGAGGGCCCCGGCCTCGTACACCTTGTCGTAGCCCCCCCGAAGGAGCTCATGGACCGCCTCGGAGGGCATGTCCTTGGGCACAGCCAACATGTTCAGGCACAGCTTGGGCTCGCCGCCCATGGCGTACACGTCGCTGAGGGCGTTGGCGGCGGCGATCTGGCCGAAGAGATAGGGGTCGTCGGCGATGGGAGGGAAGAAATCCATCGTCTGCACCAGGGCCAGGTCCTCGGAGAGCTTGTAGACCGACGCGTCGTCGCTCCGGTCGAAGCCCACTAGGAGATTGGGGTCCTCATGGACCCGGATGCCCTCCAGCAGCCGGGCCAGGGTCCCGGCCCCCACCTTGGCCCCGCAGCCGGCGCACTTGGCCAGCTTCGTCAGCTTCACTTGGTTTTCCGCCATGGAATCGCCTCCTCGTTTGATTACAATTTGTATTTATTTATCAGATCTCAACGCGCCGGACAGGCGCAGAATGGCCTCCAGCACCCCGCCGCCCACGGCCAGGGCCTTGTCGCTGGCGCAGGTACAGTGCTCCGGCTTACAGCGGGGGTCAATATCTCCGGCCTTCATGCCCTTGTGGACCGGGGTGCCCTCGGGCAGGATGCCCCGGAGGACGCCGTCCAGGGTGCAGAGCATGGGAACGCCGTCCACCTCTCCGGCCGTATCCCCCTGCTTTACCTGGCTTCCGATGTCCAGGAACTGGTGGAAGGTCCCGTCCGCCGGGGCCCGGAGGACCCGCTCCCCGGCGAAGCCGCCGATGAGGCCGGGGATGCCCGTGTTGGGCTGGGCGCTGCCCTGGTAGAGGGCCCGGCCCAGATAGTGGCCCCGCATGGTCTCCACCACGGCATGACAGTCCTCCCCCGCTGTGAAGCCGGGACCCACGCCGACCACCACCGGCGCGTCGGTAATACGGGTGCCCAGGTTCTTCTTGGCCAGGATGGCGTCCACCACGGCGTCGGGGCGCAGGGCCGGGACACAGGTCCCCTGGGGGTCCGCCAGAACGGGGATCATCCCCCGCTCCAAAAGCTCCAGGGCCTGGGCCGGGCTGTCCGCCCGGAGGGCGGCGGCGTCCTCCACCACGGCCTCGCCGTGGATGACGGCCTGGGAAAAGGCCACGGTGCGCCGGATGGCGGTGGGCTGTTCCAGGTCGGTCATCACCACCCGCATGCCCGTCCGCCAAAGCCGGAGGGCCACACCGGTGGCAATGTCCCCAGCGCCTCGAATCACGACTAGCATCGGAAAAACTCCTTTCTCATGAGAGACCCCGCCAACACGGGGCAGGGCAGCAGCGCCGCCAGGGCAGCGGCCTGTTTTCGGGTCTCCGCCGTCTCAACCTGGTTGACGAAGACCTGGGTGTGAAAGCCCTCCGCCAGCAGCACCGCCGCCTCGGTCTCCGGCACGGCGGGCGCGTCCTCCGGGACCCCCGTCAGGCGGGCGTACAAGGCCGGGCGGTGGGCCGCCTCGGCAATGGGGCGGCCGAAGCCGGAGGCTCCCACGACACAAATCGTCTGATTCGCCTCAGAAGGGATCACTGGCTCGTGGGGGGCGTGGGCCTTCAGGGGGCGGCCCGCCGAGCCGTCGGCCTCCGCCAGCACGTAGTCCGCCGGCTCCATGAGGCGGGCCATGGGGAGGGCCGGGGCGGTGAGCTTCCCTGTTCCTGGGACCGGGGTCCCGGCGCAGACCAGACGGCGGGAAATCAGGGCCTCCGTCAAAGCTTCCTCCGAGGGGTTGATCAGGTTTGGAAGGCCGTCAAAGGGAAAGATCTTCGTGGTGGCGCAGAGGAGCACCCGAGCCCCCTCCGCCGCCAGCTCCTCCCCCAGGGTGCGGAGGAGGGTGGTCTTGCCCCCGCCGCCAATGACGGCGGTGACGCCGGGGCGGACGTCCAACAGCTGAGCCAGACCCATGGCAATCCCTCCCACTCGTTGTTCTTTGTATAGAATAGCACCCCTCCGCCCCGCCGTCAAGAGAAAAAGGTGGACCTTTGGTCCGCTCTACTTGACAGCAGCGGCGGAAGGGGCTATGATGAAGCGGCTGAAAAAGGAGGGATGCGCCGTGTACGACGAGCTGACGGCGGTGGATATCAAAAAGATGAAGGAGGAGCTGGACCATCGGATTCGGGTGCTCCGGCCCCAGCTGATTGAGGAGGTCCAGACCGCCCGGGCCTTCGGGGACCTGAGCGAGAACTTCGAGTACAAGTGCGCCAAGCAGGCCAAGAACCGGAACGAGAGCCGTATCCGGTATCTGGAGCGGATGATCCGCACGGCGAAGGTCATCGAGGTCCAGGGGGCGGCGGACGCCGTGGGCCTCTTCGACCGGGTGACCATTTACAACGAGATGGTGAAGAAGGAGATGGAAGTCCGCATCGTCACCACGCTGCGGCAGGACGCCCTGAAGGGGCTGGTGAGCAAGGAATCCCCGGTGGGGAAAGCGATTCTCGGCCGCCGGGTGGGGGAGCGGGTGGAGATCGTGGTCGATCCCAATAGGAAATACTTCGTGGAAATCCGGGGGATTGAAAAGGGGGAGGATGACGAAAGTCTTGATATTAGTTCCTATTGAGGGATGCAGTTCTTCCGTCCCCTTCCTCTTCATCTTGTTAAATTGACCAATTTCCCCAAATTATTTTTTCCTCAATTCCCCTTGCATCCCGCCCGGGAATATGGTAAACTAAATTTATTCTCGCGGTTAGGAGGAGCTAACTTTGCAGAAACGTACGCACACACTGCTGGCCCAGGCGCTGCTGCGCAGCAGCGAGAAGGGCTTCGACGCCCGGCGCTTTGAGCTGGCCTTCCTCTTCGGCTCGTTTCAGCCGGACGTGAACCCCTTCAGCTACCTGAAAGGCTCCCTGCACTACAACAAGCTCAAGGGACACAACTATACCAACTCCCGGGCGTACATCAACGCCAAGATTTTAAAGCTCCAGCGCCGCCGGCGGTGGACCATGTGGCAGTACTATACCCTGGGCAAGCTGACCCACTATCTGGCGGACGCCTATACATACCCCCACAATCCGGATTACCCGGACAGCATGCTGGACCACCACAACTACGAGACGGATTTCCGCCGGTTCATGCGGGGGTATCTTGCCCACCAGTACCTTCGCCGCCAGCAGGCCCGCCGGGACCTCATCGCCGCCCTGGAAGAGCTCCACGAGCAGTACATGGCCACCCACGCCAGCATGGTCCGGGACGCCAACTACATTCTCAAGGCCACCAGCCTCCTCATGGCCGGGTGTTTGCCCGCCGCCTGACCTACTTTTCTTGAAAGAAAAGTAGGCAAAAGAACTTTAGCTCGCTCTGGTTGTCTGGTGTTTGTCCGGGCCGGAGCGACGGCAACGTGGACTAGATTTGTGGGAAAGCACAAGCGGCCTCTGAGCAAAACATCAGCATTTGTAAGAACTCACAGTTTTCATTTCCCGAGCGTTGTGTTATGCTTTAAACATCTAAAGAGTCAAAGGGGAACCTGACCATGACCGCCATTGCCCATACCGCTGAATACGGCTACTCCTACTTTAGCTTTACCTATTTTGGTAAGGCTTTTCGTGGTTTGGCTGAAAACGAGCGTGTGTGAGCTTCCGGCCCTCTCAGGGCAGATTGGAACGAAGCGGCCCGCAGCCAGACCGGCTGCGGGTCTTTTTGCATCTCCCCGGAAACGAATTTTATTGAGGAGGAATCCGTTATGATCGTCATTTTGAAGCACAATCCCAACCGGGACCAGCTGGACAGTCTCATCTCCTGGCTCCAGGAGAAGGGCGTCACCATCCACACCAGCATCGGCGAGGCCAACACCATCCTGGGACTGGTGGGCGACACCTCCAAGCTGGACATCGACCTCATCGCCGCCCTGGACATCGTCCAGGACGTGAAGCGGGTCCAGGAGCCCTACAAGAACGCCAACCGGAAGTTTCACCCGGAGGACACCGTCATCCCCGTGGGAGACACCCAGATCGGCGGGGGCACCCTGACCATCATGGCGGGTCCCTGCTCCGTGGAGAGCGAGGAACAGGTGGTCGCCATCGCCAAGGCGGTGAAGGCCAGCGGGGCCACCATGCTCCGGGGCGGGGCCTTCAAGCCCCGGACCTCCCCCTACGCCTTCCAGGGCCTGGGGGCCACGGGCATCGAGTACCTGAAAGTGGCCCGGCAGGAGACGGGGCTCCCCATCGTGACAGAGCTGATGGACGTGACCCAGCTGCCGTTGTTCAAGGATGTGGACGTCATCCAGATCGGGGCCCGGAACATGCAGAACTTCGACCTCCTCAAGGCCGTGGGGCACCAGGACAAGCCCGTCATGATTAAGCGGGGCATGTCCGCCACCTTTGAGGAATGGCTGATGAGCGCCGAGTACGTCATGGCCAGCGGAAACGAGAACGTGATCCTCTGCGAGCGGGGGATCCGCACCTTTGAGAGCTACACCCGGAACACCCTGGACCTGTCCGCCATCCCGGTGATGCGCCAGCTGACCCACCTGCCCATCATCATCGACCCCAGCCACGCCACGGGCAAGTACTGGCTGGTGGAGCCCATGGCCCGGGCCGCCGTGGCCGCGGGGACCGACGGCCTCCAGATCGAGGTTCACAACGACCCGGCCCACGCCCTGTGCGACGGGCCCCAATCGTTGAAACCCGACGTCTTCGACCCCCTGGCCAAGAAGCTTCTCAAGCTCCACGCATTCATGAAAGAGTTAGACAACGAGTAAGGAGGGCGTTCCATGAAAGTCGGCATTGTCGGCCTGGGGCTCATCGGCGGCTCTATGGCCAAGAGCGTCAAGGCCCGGACGGCCCACACCGTCTACGGCGCGGACCTGGACCAGGAGACCATGGCCCTGGCCCGGATGAGCGGGGCCATCGACGGGGCCCTGACGGAGGAAAACCTGCCCCAGTGCGATTTGATCCTGGTGGCCATCTGCCCCGGCGCGGCGGTGCAATGGGTACGGGACCACGCGGACCGGATCGCCAAATCCGCCATCCTGGTGGACCTGTGCGGCGTGAAGCGGGTGGTGGTGGAGGCCCTGGGCCCCATCGCCGAGGAACACGGCTTCGCCTACATCGGCGGGCATCCCATGGCGGGCAGGGAGCGGGGCGGCTTCACCGCCTCTTCCGAGGACCTGTACGTGGGAGCCTCCATGATCCTGACCCCGGACAAGCGGACCGACATGCAGCTGCTGGAGACCTTGAAGGCCTTCTTCCTGGATATCGGCTTCGCCGGGCTCACCTTCTCGGACCCGGAGGAGCACGACCGCATCATCGCCTTTACCTCCCAGCTGGCCCACATCACCTCCAGCGCCTACGTGAAGTCGCCGGAGGCCCAGCGCCGCCGGGGCTTCTCCGCCGGGAGCTTCCAGGACATGACCCGGGTGGCCCGGCTGGACGAGAACATGTGGACGGAGCTGTTTTTGGACGACGCGGACTACCTGGTCAAGGAGCTGGACATCCTCATTGAAAACCTGACCGCCTATTCCACGGCCCTGAAATCCGGCGACGCAGAGCGGGTCCGGGCCCTCCTGAAAGAGGGCCGGGAGCTGAAAGCCACGGCGGGAGGAAGCTGATGAAGACAATACCGGTCAACACAAGCCCGGCCTATGCCGTGACCATCGGCTCCGGCCTTTTGCGGGACTGCGGAGCGCGGCTGCGGGAGGTCCTTCCCCCCTGCCGCCTGGCGGTGGTGACGGATTCCACCGTGGGGCCCCTGTGCCTGGAGGCCGTGGCAGAGAGCCTGAAAGAGGCGGGGTACGCCGTCAGTACCTTCGCTTTCCCCGCCGGGGAGGGGAGCAAGAATTTCTCCACCCTGTCGGACATCCTGGAATTTCTGGCCTCGGAGCATTTGACCCGCTCCGACTGCCTCGTGGCCCTGGGCGGCGGGGTCGTGGGGGACATGGCGGGCTTTGCCGCCGCCTGCTACCTCCGGGGCATCCGGTGCGTCCAGATGCCCACCACCCTGCTGTCCGCCGTGGACTCCTCCGTGGGGGGCAAGACCGCCATCGACCTGAGGGCCGGGAAGAACCTGGCCGGGGCCTTCCTCCAGCCCGCCGCCGTCCTCTGCGACACGGACTGCTTGAAGACCTTGCCCCCCGCCGTCTTCGCCGACGGGGCGGCGGAGGCCATCAAAACCGGCGTCCTTTGCGACGAGAGCCTGTTCGCCCTCTTCGAGGACGGGACGCTGAAAGCCGACCCGGCGGAGGTCATCGCCCGGTGCGTGGCCTATAAGGCCGGCGTGGTGGAGCGGGACGAGAAGGAGCAGGGGGAGCGGAAGCTGCTGAACCTGGGCCACACCGTGGGCCACGCCATTGAAAAGTGCAGCGGGTACGCGATTCCCCACGGCCACGCCGTGGCGGCGGGCCTGGCCGTTATGGCCCGGGCGGCGGAGCGCCTGGGCTGGACCGAGGAGCCCTTGGCGGCCAGAATTGCCGCCTGTCTTGCCAAAAACGCCCTGCCCGTCTCCACGGAGTACGCCCCGGAGGCCCTGGCGGAGGCGGCGCTTGCGGACAAGAAGCGGGCCGGGGACTCCATCACCATTGTGGTCCCCAGGAAGATCGGCCTGTGCGAACTGAAAACTATGCCCGTGACGGAGCTCCTGCCCGTCATCCGGGCGGGATGGGAGGCGTAGATGGACGTCAAGATCACCCCCCGCCGCCTCTCCGGCGTGGTGACCCCACCCCCCAGCAAGTCCCTGGCCCACCGGTGGATTCTGGCCGCCTCCCTGGCGGCGGGGACCAGCCGGATCAAAAACGTCGCCTTCTCCGAGGACATCGAGGCCACCCTCCGGTGCATGGAGGTCCTGGGGGCCTCCTGGGAGGCGGCGGAGGACGGACTCCAGGTGTCCGGCATCGGCGGCCAGCGCCGCCCCTTCGGGGACCTGCCTCAGTTCGACTGCGGGGAGTCCGGGTCCACCCTGCGCTTTCTGATTCCCCTGGCCCTGACGGTGGACCAGGGGGGCGTGTTCATGGGCCGGGGGCGGCTGATGGAGCGGCCCCAGCAGCCCTACTTCGACCTCTTTGACCAGCGGGGGATTGCCTACGCCCAAAAGGACGGCGTCCTGGCCGTGAAAGGAAGCCTGACCCCAGGGGAGTACCGCCTCCGGGGGGACGTGTCCAGCCAGTTTTTCACCGGGCTCCTCATGGCCCTGCCCCTGCTGGAGGGGCCCAGCGTGGTGATCAGCGCCACGAAGCTGGAGTCCGCCTCCTACGTCTCCATGACCATGGGCGTGCTGGCCCGGGCGGGCATCCAGGTGCGCTGGTCCCCGGCGCTCAACGGCTTTGGCATCGAGCCGGGGATCTACGCCCCCTTTGAGGAGACCGTGGAGGCCGACTGGTCCCAGGCCGCCTTCTGGTATGCCGCCATCGCCTTGGGGAGCAACCTGCGGCTTCGGGGCCTGAAAGGCCAGTCCGCCCAGGGGGACGCGGCGGTGGTGGCCCACTCCAAAAAGCTGGCCCTCACCGGCGAGGTCAAGATCGACCTCTCCGACTGCCCGGACCTGCTCCCGCCCCTGGCGGTCATGGCCGCCGTCCGGCGGGGGACCACCCATTTCACCCACGCCGCCCGCCTCCGACTGAAGGAGAGCGACCGCCTGACAACCGTGGCCCAGATGCTCAAGGCCCTGGGGGGCGCGGTCTCGGAGGAGGAGGACGGCTTGACGGTCTACGGGGTCTCCACCCTCCCCGGCGGCACGGTGGACGGGGCCAACGACCACCGCATCGTCATGGCCGCCGCCATCGCGGCCACCCGCTGCCAGGGTCCCGTCACCATCCGGGGGGCCGAGGCGGTGAAGAAGTCCTACCCCAACTTCTGGCGGGACTACGAGAACTTAGGAGGTGCGGTGCATGTCCTCTGAATTTGGAAACATTCTCCACATCAGCGTCTTCGGCCAGTCCCACGGCAGGGCCATCGGCGTGGTGGTGGACGGCCTGCCCGCAGGGGAGGAAATCGACCTGGAGGAGCTCCAGCGGTTTCTGGACCGCCGGAGGCCGGGGAAGGACGGCCTGTCCACGGCGAGAAAGGAGACGGATGTCCCGAACTTCCTCTCCGGCCTGGAGGATGGGAAGACCTGCGGCGCGCCCCTGTGCGCCGTGATTCCCAACGCCGACCAGCGGTCCAGGGACTACGGCGAGCTTCAAGATAAGCCCCGCCCTGGCCACGCGGACTTTACCGCCTGGGCCAAGTGGAGGGGCCATGCCGACATGCGGGGCGGCGGGCACTTCTCCGGCCGCCTGACGGCCCCGCTGTGCGTGGCGGGGGGCGTTGCCAAGCAGATTCTGGCCCGCCGGGGGATCTTCGTGGGGGCCCATCTCGCCTCCGTGGCGGGGATTCCCGACCGGCGCTTCCCCCTCCTGCCCACGGCGGAGCTCTTTGATCAGATCGCCGCCCAGCCCTTCCCCGTGCTGGACGAGGAGGCGGGAGAGCGGATGCGCGCCGCCATTCTGGCGGCGAAGGACGACCTGGACAGCGTGGGGGGGATTATCGAGTGCGCCGCCGTGGGTCTCCCCGCCGGGCTGGGAGACCCCATGTTCGGGGGCGTGGAAAACCGCCTGGCCGCCGCTCTCTTCGGCGTCCCCGCCGTCAAGGGCGTGGAGTTCGGCGAGGGCTTCCGGGCCGCGGCCCTCCGGGGCTCCGAGAACAACGACCCCTTTACCATGGAGGACGGTCGAATCCGGGCCGAGACCAACCGGGCCGGGGGCATTTTGGGGGGCATCACCACGGGCATGCCCCTGGTGCTCCGGGCGGCGGTGAAGCCCACGCCGTCCATCGGCAGGACCCAGAGGACCGTCAGCCTCTCCCGGCTGGAGAACGCCGGGCTGACGATTCACGGGCGGCATGACCCTTGTGTTGCCCACCGGGCGGTCCCGGTGGTGGAGGCGGTAACCGCCGCCGTACTTTTGGATATGCTATTGGAGGGAAACCATGGAACTTTCTGACATCCGTGCCAAGATCGACGCGGTAGACGACCAACTGCTGAAGCTCTTCCTGGAGCGCATGGACCTGGCGGAGGAGGTGGCCGCCTATAAGAACGAACACCATCTGCCCATTCTGAACAAGGAGCGGGAGCGGGCCGTCCTGGCCAAGGTGACGGAGAACGCCGGAGCCCGGGAGCGCTACGCCTACCACCTCTTCTCCACCCTCTTCGAGCTGGCCCGGTCCCGCCAGGCGGAGCTGATCGACGCGCCCACGAAGGTCGGGGCCAAGGTCCGGGCGTGCCTGGAGAACCGGGACCAGCTGTTCCCCCAGACGGGATTGGTGGCCTGCCAGGGCGTGGAGGGGGGCAACTCCCAGGCGGCCTGCGACAAGATGTTCCCCCGGGGCAATCTCATGTACGTGAAGACCTTCGACGCGGTGGTCTCCGCCGTGGAGGCAGGCTTCTGCCGCTTCGGCGTGCTGCCCATTGAGAACAGCTCCAACGGCTCCGTCCGGGCGGTGTACGAGCTTTTGCAGGACCACAGCCTGACCATCGTCCGCTCCACCCGCCTGTGCATCCGCCATGAGCTGCTGGCCCTGCCCGGCGTGAAGCTGGAGGACGTGACGGAAATCTACTCCCACCAGCAGGCCATCGGCCAGTGCAGCCGCTTCCTGGACGGGCTCAAGGGAGTCAAGGTTATCCCCTGCGACAACACCGCCGCGGCTGCCAAACTGGTGGCCGCGTCCGGCAATACGCACGCCGCCGCCATCTCCTCCCACCCCTGCGCGGCCCTGTACGGCCTGGAGCGCCTCAGCGACAAAATCCAAAACAGCGACAACAACTACACCCGCTTCATCTGCGTGGCCAAGGATCCGGTCATCTACGCCGGGGCCAGCCGGGTGAGCCTGATCATCGCCTTTGAGAACAAGCCCGGCGCCCTGTACGAGATGCTCTCCAAACTGGCGGCTCTGGACATCAACATGACCAAGCTGGAGTCCTGCCCCGTCTCCGGCAGCGACTTCGAGTTCATCTTCTTCATCGAGCTGGAGGCGGACCTCCGGGATCCCAGCGTCCTTGCCATGCTGGAGGAGCTGGAGCGCAGCTGCGCCCAGTTCCACTTCCTGGGCAACTACGCGGAAGTGTAGGCCATGGAGAAGGTGTATGGTCTCCTGGGCCGGACCCTGGGCCACAGCTGGTCCGCGCCCATCCACAGGGCCCTTGGCTGTGAGGGCTACCGCCTGATCGAGTTGGAGCCGGAGGCCCTGGGGGACTTCCTCCGCCGGGAGGACATCGGTGGGCTCAACGTCACCATCCCCTACAAGCGGGAGGTGATGAAATACTGCGACGAGATCGACCCGGCGGCGGAGATCATCGGCAGCGTCAACACCCTGGTCCGCCGGGACGGCAGGCTGACCGGGTACAACACGGACATCGACGGCTTCCTCTACACGCTCCGCCGGGCGGGGATTTCCCTCAAGGGGAAAAAGGTCCTCATCCTGGGCAGCGGCGGGGCCTCCCTCACCGCCCGGGCGGCGGCAAAGACGGAAGGGGCCCGGCAGGTGGTCGTCGTCTCCCGCGCCGGGGAGGACAATTACGAAAACCTCCCGGACCGCCATGGGGACGCGGAAGTCCTCATCAACACCACTCCCGTGGGCATGTGGCCCAAGCTGGAGGGAAGCCCGGTGGATCTGCGCCTCCTGCCCAAGCTGACGGACGTGGCGGACGTGATTTACAACCCCGGGCGGACGAACCTGCTGCTCCAGGCGGAGGAGCTGGGCCTCCGCCGCGCCGGGGGCCTGCCCATGCTGGTCCAACAGGCGAAGCGGGCGGAGGAGCTGTTTTTCGACAGGGCCATTCCCGACGCCGAGACGGAGAAGATCACCGCTCAGCTCCGGCGGGAGATGACCAACATCGTCCTGGTGGGCATGCCGGGAAGCGGCAAGACCACCGTGGGCCAGGAGCTGGCGAGGCTCTCCGGCAAGCCCTTCGTGGACCTGGACGGGGAGATCGTCAAAAAGGCCGGGAGGCCCATCCCGGAGATTTTCGCCCAGGAGGGCGAGGGGGCCTTCCGGAAGATTGAGAACGAGGTTCTGGCGGAGGTCTGCGCCAAAAGCGGGCAGGTCATCGCCACCGGCGGCGGGGCCGTCCTCTGGAGCGAGAACCGCTCCGCCATGCGCCGCACCGGCCGGGTTTACCGCCTCCGGCGAAGGCTGGAGGACCTGTCCACCGAGGGCCGGCCCCTCTCCCAGGCCGGGAGGCTGGAGGAGATGGAGCGGGTCCGGGGGCCGCTGTACGCGGCGGCGGCGGACCGGGACATCTGGAATGACAAAAGCCCGGAGGAAACCGCCGGGCGGATATGGAGGGATTTCATGAGCGAGAAAAAGAAGAGCATCCTGGTGATCAACGGGCCCAACATGAACCTGCTGGGCATCCGCCAGCCGGAAATTTACGGCAACACGGACTACGTGGACCTGGAGAACCTGATCACCGCCGAGGCGGAAAAGCTGGGGGTCTCCGTCTCCTTCTTCCAGTCCAACCACGAGGGGGACTTGGTGGACGCCATCCAGCAGGCCTACTTCGACAAGGTGGACGGCATCCTCATCAACCCCGGCGCCTACACCCACACCAGCATCGCCCTGCTGGACGCGGTGAAGTCCGTGGGCATCCCCACAGTGGAGGTCCATATCTCCGACCCGGAGAAGCGGGAGGCCTTCCGCCACGTGTCCTACATCCGGGACGCCTGCGTGGGCAGCATCCGGGGCCATGGGGTCCAGGGCTACCTGGAGGGCCTGAAGCTTCTGGCGGAACGGTGACAAAAAAGCGCTCAGCCGTTTCACGGCTGAGCGCTCGTTCTTAACCGGTTCAGCCCTTGCAGCCGCAAGGAATCCCGGTCTCCGCGCAGGAGATGGTGGGGTCGCCGGTATTCATGCTCACGTCGTAGCGCACGGGGATGGTGACGCAGACCCGCTGGGTGACGGTGATGGTGCTGGAGGTCCCGCAGGGGTCGGGGATGCAGTTCACCACGGGCACGCCCTGGCAGGACACGGTCACGGTGCCCAGGGAGGCGGTGGGGATCAGGGTTACCGGGGCGGTGACGTCGACGCACTGTGTAACGATTTTATTGCAATTGCAGGTTCCGGTCTCGTCCCCCGGGCAGGGGATGATGGCCGCGTGCTCATAGGCTTCGTTGATACGCAAAGGGAATCCCTCGTTTCCTGGAAATTGGTCCCTCCCGGGGACCTGCTCTATTCTATGCGGCGGGGCTGTCCGGCGGCACGAACTTCTTTTTTGAAATCCCGCTTCCGTTCTGGGACGGGCTGTGTTATACTGGACGTGAATAACGAACAGAGAGAAAGGCGGGCCGGATATGGACGACCATATGGACGAAAAGCAGGAACAGAAATTCCACCAGATGACCGAGACCCCCGTCAGCCGCCTGATCTGCCGGCTGGCCCTGCCCTGCATCATCAGCATGCTGGTCACCTCCTTTTACAACATGGCGGACACCTTCTTTGTGGGCATGCTGAAGAGCAACAGCGCCACCGGGGCCGTGGGCGTGGTCTTCTCCCTCATGGCCATCATTCAGGCCGTGGGCTTCTTCTTCGGCCACGGCAGCGGCAACTTTATCTCCCGGGAGCTGGGGAAGCAGAACTACGAGGAGGCCAGCAACATGGCCGCCACGGGCTTCTTCTCCGCCTTGGCGGCGGGGACGCTGATCTGCGTCCTGGGCCAGATGTTCCTGGAGCCCCTGGCCATGCTCCTGGGGTCCACCGCCACCATTCTGCCCTACACCAAAGCCTATCTCCGGGTGATCCTCTTCGGGGCCCCCTGGATGACCTCCTCCCTGGTGCTGAACAACCAGCTCCGCTACCAGGGCTCGGCGGCCTACGCCATGGTGGGCATCGCCAGCGGCGCGGTGCTGAACATCGGCCTGGACCCCCTGCTGATCTTCACCTTTGACCTGGGCGTGGCCGGGGCGGCCTGGGCCACCATCATCAGCCAGTTTGTGGGCTTCTGCCTGCTGCTGGCGGGCTGCGCCAGAGGGGGAAACCTTCACATCCATATTTCCCGGGTCCAGCTGAAGCTTCCTTATTATGTCCAGATCGTCCGGGGCGGCCTGTCCTCCCTGGCCCGGCAGGGCCTGGCCAGCGTGGCGACGATCTGCCTGAACCGGGCCGCCGGGCCCTACGGCGACGCGGCCATCGCCGCCATGGGCGTGGTCCAGCGGATCATGATGTTCAGCGCCTCCGCCATGATCGGCTTTGGCCAGGGCTTCCAGCCGGTGTGCGGCTTCAACTACGGCGCGAAGCTCTACCACCGGGTGAAGGAGGGCTTCTGGTTCTGCGTGAAGAGCGCCACGCTGTTCCTGGCGGCGGTGGGGGCCTTGGGGGCCTTCTTCGCCCCTCAGCTCATCGCCCTGTTCCGGGACGACCCAGAGGTCATTCAGATCGGGACCATGGCCCTGCGGTTCCAGTGTACGACGCTGTGCCTCTCCGGGTGGATCGTCATGAGCAATATGATGCTGCAGACCATCGGCAAGACCGCCGGGGCGACGTTCATCGCCATGTCCCGCCAGGGGATCTTTTTTATCCCCCTGGTCTACCTCCTGTCCCACTCCGTGGGACTGCTGGGGGTGGAGATGACCCAGTCCGTTTCGGATGTTCTGACCCTGCTCTGCGCGGTGCCCATTCAGCTGCGCACCCTGCGGGAGCTGGACACGCTGGAGGGGCGGCCCTAAGGAAGGGCGGATCGCTTTCCCACAGCGCCATAACTTTGACAGGAGGTATTCCCCATGAACATTCCCCTTACCCGCGCTTCCCTGTCCGCCTCTGTCCGCACCCTGGGCGGAGAGCTGGTCTCCCTCCGGGACGGCGGCGGGCTCGAGCATGTCTGGCAGGGCGACCCCGCCTTCTGGTCCGGCCAAAATCCCATCCTCTTCCCCATTGTGGGCAGCCTGAGGGACGGCAGGGTGGAGACCGGCGGCCGGTCCTTCCAGATGGACCGCCACGGCTTTGCCCGCCGGAGCGAGTTCACCCCCGTGGACCAGGGTCCGGATTTTGTCACCCTGGAGCTCCGGGAGAGCACCGAGACCCTGGCCCGCTTCCCCTTCCCCTTCGTTCTCCAGGTCCGGCACCGGCTCTTGGAAAACGGCTTTTCCACCGCTTTCGCCGTGGAGAACCCCGGCCCGGATCCCCTGCCCTTCTGTATCGGAGCCCACACCGCCATCCGCTGCCCCCTCTTTGAGGGCGAGCGCTTCGAGGACTACGAGCTGATCTTCGACCAGCCCGAGGACGGGGACACCCTCCTCCTCACTTCCCAGGGCCTCCTTCAGGACGGCGGAAGGGAGCCCATGCTCCGGGGCGGCAGGGTGACTCTGGATTACGAGGTCTTCCGCCGCCTGGACACCATCATCTTCCAGGGCCTGTCCTCCCGCCGAGTGGAGCTCCGCCACAAGGAGACCGGCCGGGGCGTGTGCCTGGACTTCGGGGAGTTCCCCATGATCGCCTTCTGGACCAAGCCCGGCGCGCCCTTCCTCTGTATGGAGCCCTGGCACGGCTGCGCCGCCTACACCGGCGAGTCCGGCCGCTTCCAGGACAAGCCCCACGTCCTGACCCTGGCCCCCGGCGAGCGGAAGGAGCTGGCCTATACCTTCACCCTATTGAACGCCTGACTAAAAGAAGTCCCTCCGGCAAACCGCGCCGGAGGGACTTTTTCTGTCCGGAGGTCATTCCTCGATGGGCCGCGCCTCCAAATAGTAGTGCTCCTGTTCCAGGTCCAGTTCCACGGCCGTCACGCCGCCGGGCAGGTCGAAGCCGAAGTTCTGCCCGGTAATTTCCACGTTCTCCGTGTTCACCAGGGCGGCCCTCTGCCGGGTGAAGGCCAGGGAGGACCCCAGCCGGGTCGTCAAGTCATAGCCCTGGAGCCCCTCGTTCTCCGAGCCGGAGCAGCCGTAGTCAAAGCTGGGCTCCTTCCAGAAGCGGACCTCCAGCCCCACGCTCCCTCCGGCCTCCACAGTGACGGGGAAGCGCAGGTACAGCACCCGGCTGTGGCTCATGGTCTCCGCCAGAATATCGTCCAGCCGCCCGTCCATGTAGCGGTCCATGGGCGCGCCGGAGAGGACCCCGTACTGGCTCAGGAGTTCCGCCGCGGCTCCCCGGTACATCTCAAAGGGGACCACGTTGAAGGCGTTGTCCTGGTCCGCCGCCCGGCTCCGGGCGTAGCGCTCCTGGTAGTAGGCACACAGCTGGTCCAGCACCGCGTCCAGGGTGGTTTCGCTCCGGGTAACCGTGCAGCTTACCCCCTCGATCTCCTCTCCGGGGTTGCAGCCGCCGTCCTGGAAGCCCTGGAGGGTGTAGGGTCCGATATCCTCCCCCAGAATGACCAGCAGCTTTAGGTCCGGCTCGTTCCGTTTCCCGTCGGGGACAAAGTAGCTGTACCGCCGGAAGCCCTCGTCCCACTCGCAGCCGTTGAAGCCGTAGGTCAGCACCTGGGTGACGCTCTCGTCCAGACGGAAGGACACCGCCTGGGTGGCCGCCTGATACTTCTCCAAGGGGGCGGCGAAGTCCGAGAACCGGTACACCGTCACCGGCGTGTCCAGCGCCGGATACTCTCCCAGGGCCTGGGCCAGGTACTCCCCGCCCTCCAAAAGGGCCTTGTATTCCTCCCAGCTGTTCAGCGTCTCCAGGTTCATGGTGTCCGGCGTCTCCGCCCCAATGGTGGGCTGGAAGCCCCCGGAGTAGGGCCCGGCGATGAGGGCGGTTTCCGTCTTCTCTCCCTCTATCGTAATCCTGGGCAAGACCAGGGGCAGGGAGTCAAAGGTTCCGGGGAAGGGGTACAGGGCCGTCACGGTGACGTCTTCCCCGGTGTCGTTGCGCAGAACATAGGCGTCCGTCACCTCCGCTCCCCACTGCCGGGTCTCGCCGTGGCTGTTGGCTCTGGGAGAGAAGTCCCAGGTGACCTCCCGCTCCGCCGCGAGAGGGCCGGGGTCCTCCAAAGTGGTCAGGGGCAGCACCGGCCCGGCGTAGGACAGGAAGGTGATCCCCTCCTCCACGCCGCTTCCCCCGCCGCCGGACTCGCCGGGGTCCGCCGGGGCGCCGTCCGCCGGGGCGTCCCCGGACACGCCGGCGCTTCCGCTGTCGCCGCCGGAGTCGCCGCTTCCATAGCCCCCAAAGCCCCCGGTGACCCGCCAGCCGAAGCCCAGGCTCACCGCCAGGGCCAGACAGGCCGCCAGGGCCGCCCAGCGCTTCCACTCCACCTGCCGGGCCCGCGTCTCCATGGCCTCCTCCACCAACGCCGGGTCCGTCAGGCCCAGGACCCGAAACAGCCGCTCCGCTCTCATACCGCGATCCCCTCCTTCTCCAGGTACTCCCGCAGGGCCCTCCGGCTCCGGAACAGGGAGGATTTGACCTTTCCCTCCCCGCAGCCCAAAGCCCCCGCGATCTCCGCCAGACTCTCGCCGTACCAGTACCGGCGAAGGAACGCGGCCCGGGCCTCCCGGCTCAGCCCCCGCAAAAACACGTTCAGCAGCTCCGCCAGCTCCAGGTCCTCCACGCTCCGCCCCCGTTGGTCCGGGAGGCAGTCCTCCAGCTCTCCCAGCAGGGCTTCCGCCCCGCCGCCCCGCTTCTCCGCCCGGCGGCTCTTCCAGCGGTCCAGGGAGAGATTTCGGGTGATCTGCCCCAGCCAGATCCGAAAGGCCCCCGGCCGGGCGGGGGGAATGGCCTCCCAGGCCCGGAGGTAGGTGTCGTTGACGCACTCCTCCGCGTCCTCCCGGCTGTGAAGCAGGTTCCAGGAGATGCTGTGCAGCAGCTTCCCATACTTCCCCTCCGTCTCCGGAATGGCCCGCTGGTCCCGGTCCCAGTAAAGCTGGACGATGCGCCCATCCTCCATGCGTTCCGCCTCCCCTCTGTCGTTCTGCCCATATAGACGAAAAAATCCGCCCCTGGGTTTCGCGGTCTCCAAAAAATTTTGCGCTTCCCGGCTCACCAAAAGTCTCCGTTGCCGTCGCTCAAGCCCGGTTCACTGCCAGGTTCTCAGAGCGCGTGGGCTTTCTTTTTTTCTTTCCCGAAAGAAAAGGAAATCCCCTCCTGTCCGGGAGGGGACCCTTGCTCATCTCAGATTCCCGCACTTCTCAAAGGCGGCGATGACCGCGTCCATCACCGCGCCCCGGAAGCCCGCCTGCTCCAGCGTCCGCACGCCCTGGATGGTGGTCCCGCCGGGGGAGCACACCACGTCCTTTAATTCTCCCGGGTGCTTTCCGCTCTCCAGGATCAGCCGGGCGGAGCCCGCCGTCATCTGGGCGGCGAACTCTTGGGCTGCGGCCCGGGGCAGGCCGCAGGCCACGCCGCCGTCCGCCAGAGCCTCCACAAAGAGGTCCACGAAGGCCGGGCCGCAGCCCGTCACGGCGCTGCCCGCGTCTATCTGCCGCTCCGGGACGCGGGAGAACCGCCCGGCCCCAGCCATGGCCTCCAGGAAAGCCGCCGTCTCCGCCTCCGTCACACCGGGGCCGGGGGTATAGAGGACCATGCCCTCTCCGATGGAACAGGGGGTGTTGGGCATGACGCGGATCACGGGATAGTCCCCGCCCGCCATGCGCTGAATATCCCCGATGGTCAGCCCCACCGCCATGGTGACCAGGAGGAAGCGGTCCTCCCGCTCCGCCAGGACCGGGCCAATCTCCGTCAGCAGCTCCTCCATCATCTGGGGCTTGACCCCCAGAAAAATGTAGTCGGCGTTCCGGGCCGTGGAGACGTTGTCCGACACCCGCGCGCCCAGCTCCTCCGCCAGCCGCTCCGCCTTCTCCGGCGTGCGGTTGGAAAGGATCACCCGCGCGGGGTCCAGTTTCTTCCGGGCCGCCCGGGCCAGGGCTCCGCCCATGTTCCCGGTGCCAATGAATCCAAAGGTCATACGCACTTCGTCCTTTCCGGTCCCTCAGCGGACCTGGCCCTCGCCATAAATCACGTACTTGCAGGAGGTCAATTCCTCCAGCCCCATGGGGCCCCGGGCATGCATCTTCTGGGTGGAGATGCCGATTTCCGCCCCAAGGCCGAACTCCCCGCCGTCGGTGAACCGGGTGGAGGCGTTGACGTACACCGCCG
>CAMXKT010000020.1 GCA_947244595.1 uncultured Oscillibacter sp.
TGTAAAAACTAAACGGGGACCTCTTATTTTTATTATACTATATGTCGATAAAAAAACATAGAGGAATATCAAAAAAATTCTAACTTCGATGGACCCCGCCCCGGAAGGGCCGGGGCGCCGCCGGAATTCCTGAAAGGAGTTGTATGATATGGCAGTCAGCGGCGTAAGCAGTTCCAAAAGCATTTACGGGACCCGAAATGTGATCACCGGCCTTGCCAGCGGCATGGACACGGAGAGCATGATCGAAAATGCGATATCCGCATATAAAAACAAGATTTCGGCCCTGACCCAGAAGCGCACAAAGACCGAGTGGAAGCAGGAGGCCTACAGGAGCATGGTCGACAAAATGTCCTCCTTCCTGACGAAGTACACCTCCTACCGGTCCGCCAACAACCTGATGTCCAGCAGTTTCTTCAATCAGGCGGTGAAGACGGTCTCCAAGGGAGCCAACAAGGACATGGTCTCCGCCGTCGGCCGGGCCAGCAGCGACGTGCAGATCAATCGGGTACAGCAGCTGGCCGCCGCCGCCACCTATACGCTCAGCGGCAAGGCGCTGGACGCCACCACCTCCGCCTTTGGGGACGGGAGCATGGTTACCGCCTCCGCCTCCGATGTCATGGACCTGGACGAAAAGATGAAGGTCGGCGTTCTGAACGGCAAGCTGACGCTGGCCTATGGCGGAAAAAACGCCACCACGTATCTGAGCGTCGAATTTGACGAGACTAAGACCTTTAAAGATTCCCAGGAGCTGGTGGACGAGATCAACAAGCAGCTGGGAGAGCAGAGCGTCTCCATCGGCACCAAGAACTACACGGGCAAGGAGCTGCTGGACAACGTCGTCAAGGCCGAGCTGAAATCGGACGGAAGCATCGGCTTTACAGATCCCAAGAAAAACAACGTCTATGTCAGCAGCGTCACGGGAAACCTCAAGTCGAACCTCCTGGGCGGGAAGGACACCAGCACGGAGCTGGGCTCCCAGATCAAGAGCCTGACCGTGGGCAGAAGCGCCCTGGACACCAAGGAGCTCAGCAAGTATCAGTATCTGATGCAATTCGGCGGGAGCATGGAAATCACTCTGGACGGCAAGACCAAGACCATTCATCTGCCCGGAACTGCCGAGCTGGTCAACAAAATCAATTCGGACTTCCCGGGCGCGGAGGGTCTGAAGACAAAGCTTAAGAGCGGCCAGGAAATCACCGACGAGAAGGAGCAGGCGGAACGGGACCGGGCGTTCATGGAGGCGTTCCAGGACAAGATCGACGCCGCCTTTGGAAAGGGCAAGCTGACGGTCCGGGACGCCAGCGGGGACGAAAAGGGAATCAAGTTCCAGTTTGAGACCGCCCAGAACGGGTCCACGTTCACCGTGGGGTCCAGCAAGGGCGAGGTCCTGGGCTTGGGCAAGAGCCAACAGATCACCAGCTACCTAAATAGCAGCAAAACCCTGGGCGAGCTGCTCCCGGGCGTGGACTTCAGCGTGTTTGAGTCGGCCTTTAAAAAGGACGCCAGCGGCAACCCCACTAAGGAACTGGCCAAGGACGCCAACGGAAAATACCTCTACTCCTTCAAGGTCAACGGGAAAGAAATCGGCCAATTCAACGAAGACAGCACCCTGAGCGATGTGTTCAACGCCATGAACAACAACACAGACTCGGATGTCAAGGTGGGCTTCTCCAAGCTGACCAACAATCTGACCTTCTCCGCCAAGGAGACCGGAGCCAACAGCGGAATCAAGTTCGAGGGCCTGGCCGCCAAGCTGTTCAAGACGGAGGACGCCTCCAAGGCCGCCCAGGGTGAGTTCAGCGCCGGACAGGACGCCATTTTCGAGGCTTCGGTCAACGGCACGAAGATGAGGCTGACCCGGAGTTCCAACAGCGTCGATCTGGACGGCATGACCGTGACGCTGAAAGGGACCTTCGGCTATGAGAAAGACGAAAACGGCAAAATCAAATACGAGGACTCCGGTGAAAGAACGTACTCGTATGATAGAAATGAGTCGGGCCAGATTGTTTTCAAGGCTGACGGCGGCAGGGAGGTCTACGGCAAAGAACGCAGCGACGGCACCGTGGAACTCACCGGCAAGGGGGTTGACTTGACCTATAAGCCCTCGGACGCCACGAACCCGTATGCGGGCGCGGCAGTGTACGGCAGATTTAATAAGGAGACCGGAGCGCTGGACTTCTACATGAAGGACAAAGACGGCGGCAATGAAAAGCAGGTCTATCTGCAGCAGGGGAACTGGTTCTCCACCACTAAGAATTATAATGGAAACCCTTCCGTTGATTTCAAGACCACTGTGACGGAAGAACCTGTCATGAAGCCGGTTGAGGATAAGAGCGCCGAGGCGGTGACCTTCGAAACCAGCTCCGACGCGGACAAAATCGTGGACGTGGTCAAGCAGATGGTGGAAGACTATAACGCCATGGCCAAGGAGATCAAAGAAGCCTATTCTACACTTCCCGCCCAGCGGTCCAACGGCGCGTATTACGAGCCCCTGACCGCCGAGGAGGAAGAGGGAGAGACCGAGAGCTTTATCAAAAACTGGAACGAGAAGGCCAAGCAGGGCATTCTGTTCGGCGACCGGGATCTGGCCTCCCTCTACCAGCGCATGACCAACGCCATCTCCATGACCGGCGAAAACGGCGCGGCCCTCCGGGAGGCGGGCATCACCGTGAGCTATTCCAACGGCCTGAGTACCCTGGAGTTCAACGAGACCAAGTTCCGGGACGCATTAAACAACGATCCGGACAAGGTTCGGGACGCTTTCACCGCCAGCGTGGACGCCGGCGCTAAGAGCAACGGATTGATGCAGGCCCTGAAACAGCCTTTGGACGTGTACGGCAAAACCGAGGGCGGCAAGGGCGTGCTGGTGGAAAAGGCGGGTTCTCCCCTGGCCCCCAGCACCATGTACAACAACATTATCCAAAAAGAACTCAATAATATTGACTCTCAGATTGAGCGGTGGCAGGAAAAGATGGAAGACCAGATCGACCACTACACCAGCCAGTTCTCCCGGTTGGAGCAGCTGATTCAGCAGATGAATTCCCAGAGCTCCTATTTCTCCCAGCTGATGGGCGGCTGATTTTAAAAAGGCGGTGATCCAGAGACAATGGATATGAAAGGCTACCAGTCATATAAGGAGCAGAGCGTCAACACCATGACGCAGGGGGAACTGCTGTTGCTGCTGTATGACGAGCTGTATAAACGACTGTCTCAGGCGGAACTCATGCTGGATCAGCAGAATTATCCCGTTTACGAGGCATCCATTGAGCGTGCGGTCGCCATTATCGACTACCTGGATTCCACGCTGGACCGGCAGTATCCCATCAGCAAAAATCTGGCCCAGCTGTACGAGTACTTCACCTATGAGCTGGGCCGGGCGAAGATTGGCCGCCGCAAGGAGGTCCTGACCCATGTGAAGGGTATGGTGGGCGAGCTGCGGGACGCCTTCCGCCAGGCGCAGAGGAACGGAGATTCAGGAAAGTAGGGATTTGGATGGAAGCACCGGCGCTGTTGGACGCTCACGTACAGCTGAAACGGATTTACACCGCCCTGAACGAGGCCCTGGATCTGACCCGCCAGCTGGCGGACGCCGTGGACCGGGACGACCAGATCTCGGCGCAGATGCTGATTTCCATGCGGCAGGAGCCCATCGACAAGCTGAAGGGGGCTCATCAGGCCTTGGAACAGCAGCGCCAGACCCTTTCTCCGGAAGACGCCGCCCGTCTGACCGCCATCCTGAAAGGAGCGGAGGCGGCGAGGGAAGAGGAAAGGCCTCTGGTAACGCAAGTAGGGGTAAACCAGCGGGTTTTGAAACAGCTCGTGCCTCTGGATCAGGTGGTCAACCGTAAGCTGGCGAAAGAGAAATCCATTTACAACTAGGCAAAACGCAAGGTCGGAGCCCGGCTGGGCCGGGTTTCCGCCTTTGCGCGCGCAGAGACGGAAAAGCCGCCTCCCGCCGGAGGAGACTCCGGCGGGAGGATGATTCGAGACTACGGGAGCGCAGAGGTATGCCCACGATTACGCTGGAAAACGTAACAAAAAACTACAAGCTGGACCGCCGCCAGCAGAAAGAGCGGAAGGGCAAGAAATTCGAGGTCGGCGTGCAGGATATCGACCTGACCATCCGGCAGGGGGAGTTCGTGTTCCTGGTCGGCAGCAGCGGCGCGGGAAAGAGCACGCTGCTGGACCTGATCTCCGGACAGATCAAGCCCGACAAGGGCACGGTGTACCTGGATAAAAAGGATCTCTCCAAGCTGATCCCCTGGAGCCAGAACCGCATGGCCATCCTTTTCGGCAAGGTCCAGCAGGAGCACAGCCTCATCCGGAAGATGACGGTGGAGGAAAACCTCTGGATTGCCGCCCAGGTGGGCCGCCGCCGCTTTGAGAGCGGGAAGCACATAGAGCTCCGGGTAAAAAAGGTGCTGGGCCTGGTGGGCATGAAGGGCGTGGAAAACCGGTATCCTGTGGAGATGTCCATCGGCGAGTGCCGCCGGGTGGAGCTGGCCCGGGCCCTGATCAACAGTCCCCCCATCCTGGTGCTGGACGAGATCACGGCCAACCTGGATGACGACAACATCTGGGATATGTTCCAGCTTTTGCAGGAGGTCAACCGCCTGGGGACCACCGTTATCATGGCCACCCATGCCAGCCGGTACGTCAACATCATGCGCCGCCGGGTAATTACGCTGGTGGATGGGAAAATCTTCGGCGACGTCGAGAAGGGAAGATACGGCGACGTGGTGTGAAAGCCGCGGATCGCCGATTAGAATAAAAGAAATCTTGACGCATTCAAAGAAAACGAGGAGGAAGCAGGAAATGATAAAAAACATGAAGATCAGGAAGAGCCTGATCATGGGCTTCGGGATTACCATCGTCGTCTCCGCGATCATCATCATCGTATCTCTGGCCCTGATGGCGATGCAGAAGGGCCAGTACACCGACATTTTAGACAAGTATGTGGAGTCCAACCAGCTGGTATCCGAATGCCGCATCGACTACAACATTGCCGCCCGGAACCTGCGTGATGCAGTATTGTCCGGCGATATGACCAATGTGGACACCACAAACAGCAAAATCAGCGAGTTGGGCGCGGATCTGACCGCGCTGTCCGAAGCGTATCCCCTGGACGACAAGACCGAGCTGAACGCCTTCACCAACCTGGTGCAGAGCTGGGAGAAAGAGGCCGCCACCATCGGCCAGACGGCCCGCACCAGCCAGCAGCAGGCGGCCGATATGCTGGTCAAGGACTGCACTCCCGTTTTGAACCAGATGGCTGCCGCCGGCGACGCGCTGGCCGCCAAGCTCCAGTCGGAGCAGGAGGCCATCATTAAGCGGCAGAGCACGGTGTCCAACATCGCAATGATCTGCATCGTGGTAGCCATGATCATCGCCACCGTGGTGGTGCTCCGGCTGGCCCTGATTATCATCAAGAGCATCGTGGTCCCCACGGAGAAGGTTCGCGCCGCCCTGGTGGGCTTCAGCGAGGGCAAGCTGGATATCCCCGTGGACTATGAGAGCAACAGCGAGCTGGGCGAGATGTGCGACGCACTGCGGACCAGCCAGAAGGTGCTGGACAGCGTCATTAAGGACGCCTGCCGCCTCCTGGAGGAGATGGGCGGCGGCAACTTCAACTGCCGCACCGAGGCCGAGCAGTACTATGTAGGCGAGCTGGCCAATATGCTCAAGTCCATCCGGGTCATCAACCGCAGCCTCAGCGACACCCTGACGCAGATCAGCCTCAGCGGCGAGCAGGTTTCCTCCGGCTCCGATCAGGTGTCCACCGGCGCACAGGCCCTGGCCCAGGGCGCCACGGAGCAGGCCAGCGCCGTCCAGGAGCTGTCCGCCACCATCGCCGATATCTCCTCCAAGGCCCAGAGCAACGCCAAGCGGAGCGAACAGGCCATGGATCACTCCAAGAGCGCCGGCCAGCGCCTGCGGGAGAGCGCCGCGCACATGGATGAAATGGTCAAGGCCATGGAGAAAATTTCCAGCTCCTCTGAGGAAATCGGCAAGATCATCGCCACCATTGAGAACATCGCGTTCCAGACCAACATCCTGGCCCTGAACGCCGCCGTGGAGGCCGCCCGGGCGGGTTCCGCCGGAAAGGGCTTCGCTGTCGTGGCCGACGAGGTGCGGAACCTGGCCACCAAGTCTGACCAGGCCGCCAAGGCTACCAAGGAGCTGATCGACAACTCCATTACCTCCGTTCAGGACGGCAGCGAGATCGTGAACCGGGTCTCCGAGTCCCTGGATAAGACGGTGGAGGCCACCAACGAGTCCATGTCCGCTCTCCAGGAGATTGCCCAGGCCGTCGAGGAAGAGGCCGAGGCCATCGCCCAGGTCACCGAGGGCATCGACCAGATTTCCAGCGTGGTTCAGACCAACTCCGCTACATCCGAGCAGTCCGCCGCCGCCAGCGAGGAGCTGAGCAGCCAGGCCAGCCTGATGAAGGACCTGCTGAGCAAGTTCCGGCTTCGCAACGACAGCGGCTCCAGCAGCTACAGCGCCCCCACCTACTCCGAGCCCGCAGCCGACGCCTCCTATGACGGCGGCTACAGCTCCGGCGGAAGCGCCTTCAGCAAGTATTGAGAGTGTCCCCGCCGGGCAGGCCCGGCCAAGTTTAGACGCGAGTTGCCAATGGAATGAACGCAGAATTACTCGCGCCATCCCGCGCTGGCAGTAGAGTCCCCTGCCATGATGCCAGAAGGCGGTTCGGTGCCGCCTTCTGGCATCATTTGCGCCTCTGTTGTCCATGCGCCTGAGAGCTGCATGCTCCGGCGCTCCGGCGAGAAGAGGCATGAAAAGGAGGTCCCATGATGAAGGATTTGAGAGCCCAGGAGCGGGACTTGATCTTCGCTCTGGATATCGGGACCCGCAGCGTTGTGGGCGTTGTGGGCAGGCCCTCCGGGGGCCGGTTTAAGGCCCTGGACATCGAAATGGCGGAGCACGAGAGCCGCGCTATGCTGGACGGACAGATCGACAACATCCATCAGGTGGGCGCCTTGGCCCGTACGGTGACGGACCGCCTGGAGGAACGCCTGGGCGTCCATCTGGAGCGGGTCTGCGTGGCCGCCGCCGGGCGGGCCCTGCGGACCCAGAGCGGCAGCTTTACCATGGATATCAGTGCGGAAAAAACCATCAGCGCCGAGACCATCAGCCGCCTGGAGGCGGGGGCCCTCTCCGCCGCCGAGGAGGCGCTGCAGATGGAGGACGAGGTCCGGCGGCAGTTCTTCATGGTTGGCTACACCGTGGCCCAGTACCGGCTGGACAACTACCCCCTGGCCTCCCTGCTGGAGCACAACGGGCAGAAGGCGGAGGCCGACGTGGTGGCTACCTTCCTCCCCGGCGAGGTGGTGGAGAGCCTGTACGCCGCCATGCGGACCGCGGGCCTCCAGGTTGCCAGTCTGACCCTGGAGCCTATCGCCGCCATGAACGCCGCCATACCCGTGGAGCTGCGGCTCTTGAACCTGGCGCTGGTGGACATCGGCGCGGGGACCACGGATATCGCCGTCTGCCGGGACGGCAGCGTCACCGGCTACACCATGGCCACCATTGCGGGAGACGAAATCACCGAGGCCATCATGCGGACCTTCCTGGTGGACTTCCAGACCGCCGAGGAGATGAAACGAAACCTCCGTCCCGGCGAGGACGCCCATTATACGGATATCCTGGGCCTGGAGAACACCGCCTCTTTCGAGGAAATCCACGCCGCCATTCAGGAGCCCATGGGCCGCCTGGCGGAGGCCGTGGCCGCCCAGGTGACGGAGCTCAACGGCGGCGCGCCCTCGGCCCTGTTTCTGGCGGGGGGCGGCAGTAAGCTGGAGGGCCTCCGGGAGAAGGTGGCCGCCAGCCTGGGCATGGACGAGCGCCGGGTGGCCATCGCCGGGAACAATTTCGCCAAGAGCGCCTTTGCCGACGAAATTGACCTGAATAACCCGGAGTACGCCACGCCCTTGGGAATCGCCGTCTCCGCGGGCCTGGGGCTTTTGAACGACAGCTACGTGATTACCCTCAACGGGGAAACCGCCAAGCTCTTCCGCAGCGGCGCGCTGACGGTCCGGGACATCCTCTTGATGAACGGATACACCTACGCCGACATGCTGGGCCGCTCCGGGAAGAACCTGGGGGTGACCCTCAACGGACGGCGTATGGTCCTCCGGGGTGAGCCCGCCGTTCCCGCCATCCTCCGGGTGAACGGAGAGGAGGCGGCCATCAACGCGGTGGTCCACGCGGGGGACAGCATTCGCTTCCGGCCCGCCCGCAGCGGTAAGGACGCCGCCAAGACCCTGGGAGAGCTGCTGGGGAAGGAGTTCTCCGGCCGGGTTCTGCTGAACAACCGGGAAGGGGACCTGAAAGCCCCCCTGCGCCAGGGAGACGTGATTCTGACCCTGGAGGGGCCCGCGGGCGTGATCCCGCCGCTGCCGGTGGAGCCCGAGGAGCCGAAAGAGCCCATCCCGGAGCCCGCCGCCCCGCCTCCGGCGCCCCCGCCGCCCCAGCCGGAGAGAGAACCGGAGCCGCTTCCCGAGAAGCCCCCCAGTCCGGAGCCTGCGGAGCCGGTAAAGCCCTTGATTCGGAAGCGGGAGGTGGAAATTCTTTTGAACGGCAAGCCCGTGGTCCTGCCGCCCAAGGAGAATGGCCAGCCCTATTACGTCATGGACCTGCTGGAGCGTTCCGGCGTGGATTTCGAGAAGCTGGAGGGCCCTGTCCGCCTGGCGGTGAACGGGACGGAGTGCGGTTTCAGCCAAGCGGTGAAGGACCGGGATTCCATCACCATCCGCTGAGGACGGACCGCTTGAGTATAGGTAGGAGAGTGAAGCGTTGAAACAGGATAAGGCTGATAAAATCATACAAAAGGCCGAGCTCAAGGCGAAGAAAGCCGCCCAGCAGGTGGAGGCCGCCGGCAAGAAGGCCGAGGCGACAAGGAAGAAGCAGGAGGCTCTGGCCCAGAAGCGAGCCACCAAGGCCGCCGCCGCCGCCACGAAAAAAGCCGCCGCCAAGACCAAAAAGGCCGAGGCCATCGCCAAGAAGGCGCAGATGGCCGCGCAAAAGGCGGAGGAGAAAAAGGCCAAGGCCATGGCCAAATCCTCGAAGTCCGGGAAGGAGGGAGAGGACGGCGCGGACGGTGGGAAGAAAAAGAGGGGCAAGAAAAAGCTCCTGCTCATCCTGATCCCCGTGCTGGCCGCCGCCATCGGCGTTGGGGCCTTCTTCTTCCTGAAGGGCGGCGGAGAAGAGGAGCCGGAAGAGCTGGAGCCCATTCCGATCCCGCTGGAATACATGCTGAACGAATCCCACATCACCGCCCTTCCGGTGAACGGGGACGAGATACTGGTTTACCAGGAAGAGGTCAAGCCGGAGCCCCCTGCGGAGCCGGAGAAGGACGAGTCGAAAGACGCCGCCGGAGAAGGCGGGGAGGAAGAGCAGGCGGAGGAATCCGCCGATGAAGCGGAGGAGGAAGTCCCCGCGAAGACCCTCTACCGCTACGAGGGGCTGAAAGACCCCGTGGGTCTGGTTTCCGGCTACACGGCCGCCATGACCTGCGAGGACGCGGGCTTCTCTGTTGTGGACGAAACGCTGCTGCGGATCGACCCGCCGGAGGAGTTCCCCGCCAGAGGCTCCGTCCAGCTGGCCCGGAACGTGCCCAAGGCGGAGGACGGCACCGGCGGAGGCGTCAACTCCCTGCTGCTGAGCTGGGAGGGGACCAGCTGCTCCGTGCTCCTGGATACGCCGGAGGGCCGGGTCCACGACCCGAAGCCGGAGACTCCCGCTTCCGCCGCGCCCAGGAAGGGCCTGTCGGACCTGAAGAGCATCCATCCCTCCAAGCTGGGCCTGCCGGGCGAGTCTATGGACGCCTATGAGCTGATTCCCCAGGAGGGTTCCGTCCGCATCGCCGGATCTATCTGCGTGCGGGTGAACATTTACGGCGAGGGCAACCAGTTTGCCGGGAGCTACTTCCTGTCCAACGACGGAAAGCTCTACAAGCTGGACGAGAGCGTGAACAAGGTCGTGGAGCTGGACTGGGAGTGATCCGGGACCAGCCGGAGGTCTCCGGGCAGTCCCGTCAGGCAGAGGGCCGTCCGGCCTGAGACCGCCGCGAGCAGGGGGGCCAGCAGGCCCTCCAGCACGCAGACGGAGGACCGGACGGAGAGGGCGTCCCGTTCCGGCGTCAGCGCCCGGGCGGTGTCCGGGGCTACCCGGACGATGTCCGCGCCGTACTCCCGGCCCAGGGCCTGGATCTGCTTGACGGTGACGGCCCGCCGGGCCTCCTCGTCCAACGGGCGAAAACCGATGATGCCGCTGAAGCGGCCCGCGATTTCCCGAAGCACGCCGAGGCGCACCATCGCCCGGCGTGCTTCTTCATTTTCCCGAAAGAGCCGCTCCGCCAGTTCCGCCGGTCCGGCGGGCTCCCCCGGCTCCGCCGCCTTCTCCCGGGGGGCGGGCCGGTCCTGGGAGAAGCCCAGGGGGCGGCCTCCCGCCGCCGTCAGGTCCGCGTTGGTGGTGAAGACGAAGACGCAGCGGCGGAAGTCCAGCTCCCGGTTTCCCTTTTCGTCGGGTCTGCGGGCGGTGCAGCGCCCCTCGTCCAGAATGGACATGAAGACTTTCAATACCTCCGGGTGGGCTTTTTCCAGCTCGTCGAACATGAAGACGGTAAAGGGCTCCTGCCGCACCGCCTCAAAAATAGGCTGGTCCTCATAGCCCACATAGCCCGGCGGCGCGCCGGTGAGGCGGTGGACAGAGTGGGCCTCGGTGAAGGTGTTCAACTCCGTCCAGACAAACCGGTAGCGCCGCCCGCAGCAGCGCTCCAGAGCCGGGGCCAGGGCTTTCCCCAGCTCCGACTTTCCAACGCCTGTGGGGCCGTGAAAGACCAGGGAGAGGGGCCGGGCAGGGGCCTGCTTCCCCACGTGGCTGTAGAGCCGGAAGGCGGCGGCCTCCACCGCCCGGGGCTGGCCCAGGACTTGCTTTTCCAGCTCCTGCCGAAGTCTGCGGTAAAGAAGAGGCCAGGGGGAGACGGGAGCGGCGGGCTTTTCCGTCAGGACCGGGGGCCGGAAGGGCTGGGGGACGGGGGCCTCCGCCTCCCGCCGGAGAGAGGCCAGCCGGTCCGCCATGGCCTCGTAGCTGTCGAAGCGCCAGACGCTCCGGGCGAAGAGGGCGGCCAGCGCCGGGCTCTGCCCCCGGTAGGCGACGGCGGGCCGCCAGTAGAGGAGATACCCTTGGCCCCGTCTCAAAAAACCCAGAACGGCCTGTTGGGGGATGCAGCCTTCCGGCATTTGGCAGCTGGGGAACTCATAGCTCCTGCCCTGCTCCCCCAGGCCGTCGATGCGGCTTCGCAGGGCCTCCCGGACCTCCGGAGAGAAGGAACAGAATTGAGAAAAAGCGACGCGCATGAAATTAGCCTCCTTTCTCACGCATTATTTCCAGGTTCAGGAAAATTTAAAAAGGCGGCGGACGAAAAAAGGCCATGGATGACGAACATCATCCATGGCCTTTTTAGCATCAGGGGTCTGAAAACGACCGGCCGTTACTCCCGCCGGGCTTTGAGAATTTTCCGCTGGAGGGTGAAGACAACCTGGAGCAGGCGCTCCTGCTCCCGGGGCGGAACCTCTACGAACTGACAGCCGTAGTCAAACTTTTTCATAGGGCTGTCGGTCTGGGCCCGGACAGAGATCCGCTTGACCTGGCAGGTGAGGGTGAAGGGCTCCTCCGTGGGGAGGAAGACGGCCTCTAACTGGAAGGTGCTCTCCAGCTGAAAGAGCTTCGAGGTCAGCACTCGGGCGCCTCCGGCGCTGAGGTCGAGAACCTTACAGGGGTATTTGTCCCCGGAAACGGAGCGGACCAGGCCGTCCACCCCAATATTCATCCGGAAAAAGTTGCGGTTTTCACTGCTTTGTAGGGACTGCAGCCGCTCAATGCGCCAGAATTTCGGGTCGTTGGGACCCACGGTTCCATTGAGGGTGAAGGTGTCCCCATCCTTCTGGAAGCAGCGGAGCTTCACCCGCTGGTTGTACAGGCCCCGGGGGAGGAAGCCCCCGGCCTCTCCCAGGACGTCCACCTGGTTCCCGGTGAGAAGCTGGATCCTGCCCACGAAGATCAGCGTGTTGGCGGGAGTCATTACCTCCACCTTCATGCCGCTGTAGAGCTCGGGGAAATCCTCCAGCGCGGCGGTGGGGACGGGCTCTTCCTTTTTGCCGAAAAGAGATTTGAAAAATGCCATGGCGGACCTCCTTATCAGCGGGTGAGCACCCGATGCAGGATGACGGCCATCTCCGCCCGGCTGATGGAAGCGCCGGGATTGAGCCGGGAGGCGCTGTTCCCCCGGACGGCTCCCATCTGGACCAGGGCGGCCACGGAGGGCCGGGCGAAGGCGGAGACCTGATAGCCGTCGGCGTAGGAGGAGAGCAGACCGGGATCAGCCACGGGCAGGGACTGCCCCGCGGCCTCCAGAGCCCGGCAGATCATGGTCATGGCGCTCTGGCGGGTGATGGGCCGGTCGGGCTGGAAACGGCCGTTGTTCCCCTGGACGATGCCTAAGTCCCTGGCGGCGGCCACGGCCCCGGCGTAGGTGCTGTTGGCGGGAACATCCGGGAAGCCGGAGGAACCGCCGGTGGGGAACTGGAAGGCCCGGCAGACCATCAGGGCAAACTCTCCCCGGCTGATGGACTGGCTGGGACGGTAAGTGTTGTTTTTATAGCCGTTGGTGATGCCGCTGGAGCGGAGGAACTCAATGGAGGGCTTTGCCCAGTCCCAGCCTCCGGCGGTATCGACGAAGGTGGCCGGGCAGTAGCTGTTGGAGAGCTGGATCTCCACGGTGCTGGAGTGGCTGCCGCCCTGAACGTCCACAGCGGTGTAGGGAATGGTCAGGGTTCCCTGGAACTCCGCCTTGGGCAGGTACGAGATCTGGCTGAGCTGCTGTGTGGCGTAGTGGGTGGCGCTGTTGACGCCGGTGCCCGTCCGGGCGGGGCCGCTGTAGTTCTGATAAAGATGTCCCGTGTAGGGCAGGGAGTTGAACTGAACATAGGACAGCTGGGTGCCCAGAGCTGCCTGACAGGCGTTCTGGAAGTCCGCGGCCCGGAAGGGGATGGGGTGGGCGGAACTGCCGGTGTAGCGGATCAGGGAACTGGAGGGGCTGGCTCCGGTGATGGTAATCTCCACCGTGCCGCTGAAGGAGTCCCCCCGGGTGCTGTAGCCGGTGTAGCCGAAGGTGACGGTTCCGGCGGTGGAGGCGGCGGCAAAGCTCACGTCGCCCAACAGGCGGGAGTTCCCGGAGTAGTAATATCCCGTGGCGTTGCCCACGGTGTTCCCGGTGCGGCTGGCACTGTTGTACTGGTGGTACAGCGTGCCGTACTGGGAGGAGGGGAGATCAAAGCGGACGTAGTTCAGCGTATCTCCGGTGGCGCTGCGGCAGGCGCTGTTGAAGTCCGAGGCGTTGAACCGGACGAAGCCGTTGGCCGCGGCGGTGTAGGAGATGATCTGGCTGCCGCCTCCGCCCACGGAGATGGTGACGGTCCCGTTGAAGCGGACGCGGTCCGTGTCATAGCCGGTGAAGGGGATGGTGACCGTGCCCACATAGCCCCCGGCGGGGACGAAGGTGATGGAGGAAATGGAGGGGGAGCCGTTCCGGCGGTAATCTCTGCCGGTGGTGACCCGGGAGCTGGCGGAGCTGTAGTAGTCATAGTAGAGGATGCCCGCGCTGGAGGAAGGCAGGCTGGTGAAGCGGATATAGTCCAGCGTGCCGCCGGTGATGGAACGGCAGCCGTCGTTGAAGTCCCCGGAGCCGAAGGAGACGGACTGGTTTTTGGGGGTGCTGTAGTGCACCGTTCCCGTGCCGTCGTCCACGTGGATGATCAGGTCGGCGGAGAAGGTGCTCCCGCCGCTGCTGGTCCCGGTGAAGGGGATGGTGACCGTGCCGCTGTAGCCCGTGGCGGGCACAAAGGTGATGTCGGAGATCCGGGGGGAGGCGCTGCGGTAATAATTCCGCCCGGCGGCGACCTTTGTGCTGGAGCTGCTGTTGTAGTTCAGGTAGAGGGTCCCGGCGTTGGAGGAAGGCAGGCTGGTGAAGCGGATGTAGTTCAGGGTTCCGTTGAGGGCCTGCCTGCAGGCGGCGTCAAAGTCGGCGGCGTTCAGGGTCTTCCGCTGGTTCCGGCCGGTGGAGTACTCCACATTGCTGCCGTCTTCTCCGTTGGCCCCGTAGACCCGGACGCGGACCGTGCCGCTGTAGGATGCGCCGGAGCTGTCGACACAGCGGTAGGGGATATCCACGTCCCCGGTGTAGCCCTTGGCGGGGACGAAGGTGATGCTGTCGATGGCGGGACTGCTGGAGGCGTAGTAGCGGGTGGAGGTGTCCACCTTGGGGGAGTACTGCCCGGAGGGGCTGTAGTTGAAATAGAGGGTGCCCCGGCTGGAGGAGGGCAGGCCGAAGGTGACGTAGCTGATGGCCCGGCCGGTGCGGCCCTTGCAGACGGCGGAGAAGTGCTCTGCGGAGAAGTCGACGGGCTGGTCCATGGCCGTGGAGTAGCTCACGTCCCCGGTGGTCGTGGCCTCAATGCGGATGGTGCCGGAGAAGGTGGTCCCGTTGGTGGAGACGGCGTTGTAGTCCACCACGGCGACGCCGTCAAAGCCCGGCAGGGGGACGAAGGTCACGTCCTTCAGGGCCATCTGGCCCTGGCCGGTGGGCTGGTAGTAATACCGCTCCGTGCCGCCCACGCCGTGGCCCGGGGTCTCTGGGGAGGTGTACTTGTAATAGAGCACGCCGTTTTTGGTGGAGACCTTCAGGCTGTAGACGCAGTCCAGGGGAGCGCCGGCCTTGTCCCGGGAGCGGCGGTCCAGTTCGTTTAAAACGCCGGAGAGGGAGTAGGAGGGCTCGGAGCCCATGTTGACGGTGACGGCCTGGGCCACATCCTCCAGGACCCGGACGCCGAACTTGGCCTGGCAGCTGGTGCCTGCGGCGGAGGCGGTGATGACCACGTTGTCGCCGGGGAAGTTGCCCACGACCCGTCCCGCCAGGACTTGGGCCACGGAGTTGTTGGAGCTCTCCCAGTTGATGGCCTTGTTCCGGGCGTTTCCATAGGCCGTGTAGACCACGCTGATGTCCCGGTACTGGTAGATATCCACCACGGTGTCCTCTTGGAGGGGAATGGTCTCCCCCTTGCCGCCGGAGGTGGATTTCTTGATGTAGTGCAGCAGGAGGCCGGAAACCTCGATCTTCCGCTCGTCGGATTTGCCGCCTGCCGTGGCCGTGATGGTGGCTTCTCCAGGAGCGATGCCCGTGATTTTACCGGTATGAGGGTCCACCCGGGCGATGTTTTTATCGCTGGAAGTCCAGGTGATCCGCGCGTCCTCCTCGGGAACGCCGGCCGGGGAAACGGCGGCGATCAAGGTAAGTTCATTGCCTGTGCCGGGGTCCACGTAGTTCCGCCCGTCATAGGTAGGCGTGGTGGTGATCTGAACGCCGGAGACCTGGGGGGGCAGGGCGCCCACTACCTGGACAGCGCAGTTGGCGTAAACGCCGGGGTCCGCCTGGGAGTAGACGGTGACGGTGAGCCTGTCTCCGGGATTGGCGCTGGAACTGGGGGTAATGGTGGCTGTGTGGGAATTGTAGGGATCCACATTCAGGCGGAACCTGCTGGAGTCAGAGAGACGCCAGTTCAGGACGGTGCTCGTGCCCTCCGAAGCGGTGACGGTGGCTCTGAGGGTAAGACTCTCCCCCAGGGGGAGGGACGCGCTGGTCTGGTCCAGCGTTATGGTGACACTGGGGGCGGGGGGCAGCTCTTTGGCCTTTACGGTGACGGTGCAGGAATCGCTTTGGTTTGAGTCTGTCGTCGAAGTGACGGTAATGACTGCCGTAGAGTCAGTGGAGACTTCTTGTGCGGTAACAAGGCCGGTTTGATCTACCGTGGCGGCAGTTGGATCATCGCTGGACCAAGTAACGGCCTTTTCAGAGTCGCCGTCTGCCTGGACCGTGGCGGAGAGTTGTTTGGTCGTGTTGGCTTCCAAGGTAAAATCACTTTTATTATCCAATGTGACGCTCTGGACTGCCGCCGACGCCGGAACCACCAGCAGGGAACAGGTCAGCGCCAGGGCCAGCAGCAGGGCCCCGGCCCGGCGGAGAGTTTGTGATTTCATAAAGTATGCACTCCTTTTTCCGAAAAACGACGAGGGGGCGGGCGGTACCGCCCGCCCCCTGGGGGATGGTTGACTGCTGAAATCAGAGGCGTTACAGATCGCCGCCAAATTCCTTGCTCCAATGCGCGGTCCAGTTGGGCTGTTCAAGGGTGCCCTCGTTTTGAAGGGTGACCTGCAGCTGGGCGTTAGCGCCGTTGCGGTTTTTAACCGGGACGCCGCCTGTGTTTGCAAGGCCCGGCTGGAAGACGAGGCGCACAGTGCCGCTGGGCATGTCGACGCGGAAGCGCAAGTTGGTTCCGATGGTGACGCGGTGGACATTGGGGGTGGGAACCTCCAGGGTTGCCATCAGGAAGGTGGAGAAGGAGCCCAGATTGACGAATCCATTCACCGGATTGGTGCTGGCGTGCCCGTTCTGATTCCGGGTGCAGCTGTCGATTTTGGGGGGATCCGCGAGGTTGCCGCTGGGACTGAACGTGGGTTCCTGATTGAAAATGATGTCCAGATAGCCGGGCCCGTTGGGATTGGAGGGATCATCCGGCGAGTAGACGCAGAGGGCGGACAGCTCGTCGGTAATGCTCATGATATAGTCGCCGGAGGCCTGGAAGGCGTAGTTGTCGGAATCCGACGGCTTCGCGCCCACAATCAGCACATAGGGGATCTGGTTTTTCATGTAACTTTCCATGTTGATGTTGCCCGTTCCGTTCAGCACGCGGTTGGCGTGGGCGGGGAGCGTCTCCATGACCACCGATTCCGCAGGGAAGTTCGTGGTAGACTGGGGATTGCCCAGAGCTTCCCAGCAGGCCTGTTTGGCGGACGTGGTGGCGTAGAGGTCAAAAAGACTGTTGCGGTAGTTGGTGCCCACGTCGTCCGGATCATCGTTTGGCATAGAGAACATCATGGCATCCAATACTGTCGTGCCGGTGTAGGCGGAGGGGAGCGGTCCCCTGGAAGTGTCCACAAAGGCGGCTCCTTCCCGGAAGGGCCGGTTGAACAGCGTGTTGGCCAGCTCTCGGTGGTTCACCAGGACGTAGCGCAGCTGGGAAGAAGGCTTTACCTGGATATTGACGCTGTTTCCAATGCCGCTGATGTCCATTTTGGGCGGGTCCGGCGGCGTCGTGGTGATCTTGAAGCACAGGGCATTCTTGGAGGGCGTGCCGTCTTCGTTCATGGCCACCAGATACACGAGGTAGGTCGTCTCCGATGCCAGGTTGTCAATGCGGAGGGTATCCCGCAGGGAGGGCGTATTCGTATTGGAGAACCGGGTGGTGTTGGACACGAAGCCCTTCTGCTGGATAATGTTCAGAGGAACGGGAGCGGTACTGTCCAGATAGACGTGAGGCACCGGCGAGGTCAGGCTGTCGCCTACGTCTTTCAGGTTGGGCTTGCCGCCGCCCTCAAGAAGGCGGGGTTCCTCTTCGTGCATGGTGTAGTCGGTGCCGGTAGGCCGGTTGTTGGCATCCATAGCCACGTTATCCAGAGGAATGGCCGCGGCGTAGACGGTTCCCAGCCGGGACAAGCCGAAGTTGATGGTGGCGTAAGTAGCCCGAGAGGTAATGCCCTGATAGCCGACGGTAATGATAGGCGCATCGTCCGGCGGGTCGATAGCCAGAACGTAGGGGTCGGGATCACCGATGGGGGTAATCTGCCAGGCGGAGTTGATTTCCTTGCCCTGGGTTCTGGCCAAGTTGCCCACCTGGGAATTGGTGCCCGCAAAGAGCTGAACCTCCATACGGACCGATTTCTCCACGGTACCCTTGGCAGGGACGATGGCGAATTCCAGCTCTTCGGTGAACTCGTTCAGGAAGGGCCGCCCCTGACCGGACTGAATGGTGCCGAAGAAGCCGCTTTCCAACAGGGACTCGTTGGTCCCGTTGTTGAAGTTTCCGTTCAGACTGTTGTACACCTTGGTGGTTCCGGAGCCCGTCAGGTTCGCGTTGATGGTTCCCAAGTTGTACCAGCCGGCATTTCCGGTGTTGGGATGCCGGACCAGGAGGTCGTATTCAATGCTGGCGTAGCTCCAGATAATCATGTCCCACCGGGTATCCTTGGACACGGCCTCGGTGCCCTCGGGATCCATACGGAAAATCCGGGCGGGGCGGGGCTCCCCATCAATGGTGACGGTTTCCTCAATTTCGTTTGGCGTCAGGGTCACCGTGGCAAAGGCGGTGGTAAAGGGTTTGTAGGTTGGGCTGACCATGGCGTTGTTGGAGGTGTCTTCAATGTTCCGGAGCCAGAAGTAATAGGATTGGCCGCTTTGAAGCTTGAGGCCCGTCTCGCCGGGGAAAGTAACGATGGTTCGGCCGTTCTCCTGACTGACCTGGGCTTCCCGGAAGTCGATCCAATGGGACAGGGCTTCCAGCTCCTCTTCCGTTTGACTGACCCTGACGGTGACCTGGTTTTCCGGGCGAGGTTTGCTGTTGATATTGGAAGGGGGCGTGCCGGTGCAGAGGGTGATATACTTCTGGAGCACTGTGGCCAGGGTGTTTTTCGCCTGGATCTGCTCCGCGCCGGAGCTGCCGGTTACCTTTTGATAGAGCTCGTAGAAGTTGTCATATACGCCCAGATTGCTGTCCTGCGCGCCCAAGACGGTCTCGCTGAACACGATGCTTACGTCGCTGGTGGCCCAGGGGTGCTCCACTTCGTTGGAATCTGTGTTGAAGTCACTATAGCTCAGCTCTGCCGTGGGGCGCTGGTTGTCCTGGGTTTTGATGGGGAAGGGGAAAGCTATGGCCGCGTTGTATACGCCGTAGTTGCCGCTGCCGTCCTTAAAGGCGTAGAAGAGGTCGTATTCTGTCTGCCCCTCCAGCCGGGAAACGGTGAAGGTGTAGGCCGTGGCGCCCCTGGCGGCCCGGATGGGGCCGCCCTTATTGATGACTTTGCCGCCCACCATGATGCCCTCAATTTTGATCTGGTCCAGCTGGGAGGGCTTTTCCTTATTGATGCCGAAGTTATCTCCCCGCTTTGTCACGGCCCAGCTGAAGAAGCCGGGCTCATCCAGCATGAAGGACAGCGTGACGGAATTGCCCGTGTAGCTGACGACCTTCAGATCCTGGATGGTGGGCGGGGTCATGTCCTTGGTGGTGAAGGTGAGCTTCCGGACGGCGGAGCTCTTTCCGTTGTCCGCGTCGTTCAGCCAGAGGTAGAGGTCGTATTGGGCCTGCTCCTGGAGGTGGGACGTGTTGATCCGGGAGAGCAGGAAGGGGGTGTTCTTCCGCAGGGTTACGGTGCCGTAGCCCAGGTTCCCCGGCAGGGCCGCCGAGCGGAAGTCCGCCGCCGTGGGAGCCGTGGAGCCCTTGGGGAAGAGGGCGTAGTACATCTGGCAGTCCTTGGTGGCCATGACCATGACCTGGGCCACCTGCTCGTTGTCGGCGTCCACCGTGAGGATGGGGGTCTGGGGATAGCCGCTGGCGAAGTTGGGCGCGGAGTCGTCCGGTGTGGTGAAAGCGGCGATCTTCACGGGGCTCCGCCGGCCTCTGGCGTCCACCAGCAGGGCGGAGACGTAATAGGAGCCCTCTCTCGTCAGCCCCGTCAGCCGGGCGGTGACCTCCGTCTTGGAGGCGGTGACCCGGATGGTGCCGCTGCGGAGAATCTTGGCGTGAGCGCCGGGATTCATCAGCTCTTCCTCGCCCAGGGAGCCGTCCATCAGGGCTGTGACGGCCCAGTGGATGGTGCCGGCCTTGTTGGTGCTGAACACGGCCGTGGCGGAGGTGGGCGCGATGTCCTTGACCTTGGGATAGCCCGCCAGCAGCCGGGGATCCTCGGAGGATTCGGCGGCAATGTTGGTGTCCATATCCTGGTTGAAGACGTTTCCGGTGATGCCCGGGCGGATGTAGATGGTATCCGGCAGCATGGTGACCTTGGAGCCGGGGGCGTTGATGTTCAGGTGGCTGATGCTGCCCTTGCCGTCCACCTGGGTGGCCCGGTCCAGGTTCAGTTCCCGGATGGAGGCCAGGTTGTCGATGGTCAGCTTGGCGTCCACGGCCTTTTCGTCCATGGTGATCACGTCGGCCACGCCCTGAGCCAGCTGGAGAGTGGAGCCCGGGGTCAGGTTGACCACCCGCTTGATGTTGCCCGCCAGCTGGAGCTGGGCGCCCTCGATACCGTCCAGCCGGATGGTCTGGAGGCCCAAGCCGTCCTCGGTGCGGTCCTCCAGATAGCCGGAGGTGCGGACGGTGACCTCGTCAATGTTAGTCAGGCCCTCGGCCTGGACGGAGAGGAACTGCTCGGACAGGCTGTCCAGCTCCAGGGCCCCGGCGGTGACGTTGCGCAGGAGAACGCTCTGTTTGCCTCCCTCGGCCTCGCCGCCGCCGCAGATGACGATCTTGCCCTGGACGGTGACATTTTCCAGTTCCACATTTCCCAGGCCCACGCCGCCAGTCAGATAGAGGTTGCCGGTGACGACGGTGTCTTTCAGCTTGACGCCCGGAGTGGTGATGGTCAGGTTGCCGTACACGCCGCCGGAGGTCTGCTCGCCGGGCTCCTGAACCAGGGTGCCCAAGGCGCGGACCAGGAAGCAGGCCATCTGGCCCCGGGTGATGGGCAGGTCGGGGCGGAAGCTGCCGTCGGAGTAGCCCTGGATGATGCCCAGCTCCGCGGCCTCCTGAACCAGGGGACGGCTCCAGCCGCCGATGTCCTGCATGTCGGTGAAGCTGGAGTTGGCGGCGCCGGAGACGCCCTGGAACCGGAGGCACCGGCCCAGGAGGACGGCGGCCTGCTCCCGAGTCACCAGGGCCTGGGGAGAGGCGGTGGTGGGACTGGTCCCGTTGAAATAGCCCACTTGGCGGGCGATGCTGATATCCTCGGCGAACCAGTCGTTGGGGTTCACGTCCGTGAAGGGGTTGTCGGGGCTGGGCTCCTCATAGCCGAAAGCCCGGTTCACCAGGGTGACAAACTCCGCCCGGGTGATGTTCCGGTCCTCGTGAAGGTTGCCCTGGGAATCCCCCCGCATGACGCCCCATTCCTGAACCTGTTCCAGGTAGGGAGTCATCCACTCCGCCGCCCGGGCGGGGCGGACGGTGAGGAAGGCGCAGAGGGTCAGGGCAGTGAGAACCAGGGCCGCCAGACGGACGGACCCTGGTATGTGAGCGCGGCGGGCGCGGGTTTTCTGAGTCATAATTTTGATTCCTCCTCGTTCCGTCAGTCCTGGGCGTCGCGGCTTTGCAGCTGGAGGCTGAACACGGCCTCCCGCACGATAACCTCTTCGTCCTCGCACATGTCCACAAACTTGGTGGCGTACATAAAGCGATTGTTTTGCAGCTCCTGAATTCGCAGGATTTCGCAGCGCAGGATCACCGGCTCCTCCGTGGGGACGATGACGATCTCCATCTGCTCGTGCGGCGCCAGCGTGCAGTCCGCGTAGAAGGCGATGCCGCCGCAGCTGAGATCGATGGACTGCGCGCTCCGCCGTCCCGTCCAAGTGGAACCGGGCAGCGGGTAGAGAAAGGTGTCGAACTTCACCGGGACCCGCAGGTTCCGCCGGACCTCCGGGTCCAGGGTGGCGATCTTCTCCAGGAGGATGGCGTCCCCCCGCTGGCGGAGGATGCGGCATTGGATGGGCAGCTCCTCGCTGCTGGAGCTGAAGAGAGTGACCACCTCGTGCTCCATGACGTCGTCCACTTTGTTGTTCAGGATGTTCAGCCGCATGGGGGAGGCCCCCGGGGCCGTGGCCAGCTCCCCGTTGGCCAGGGCGTGGTTCTGGGTGTCCAGGATCAGGTAGGTGCGGTTGGCTGTCATGTCGTTCCCTCCGTTTCACTGGGCGGCGTCTGGCCGCGGTTCTGCTGGGCGTTCAGATTCCCGGTGGGGTCGAAGCGGAGAAAATAGACGTAGATCTCCACAATGGCCTGATACAGACTCTCCGGGATCTCCTGCCCCAGCTGGAGCTGGGTCAGGATGGTGGACAGGGAGTTGTCCTCGTAGATGGGGACGCCGCAGTCGGCGGCGGTCTCCACAATTTTCTCCGCCATATAGCCCATGCCGGAGGCCACGATCACCGGCGCGGTGTCCCCTGGGCCATACTGCAGGGCCACGGCTTTCTTGGCCCTGGTGGTTCCTTCAGATCTTGACATTGACACTGTTCTTCCCTTCAAAGATTTTGGGGAACACCTCGGTCAGCGTGACCGGGCGGTCCATCCGCCGGACGGCCACCCGGGCGGGCTTGAGGTCGTTTCGGGTGAGGATCTGGGAGACGGCGTCCCCGATCTGCTTGGAGAAGGGGACCGCCTTGTCCGGGCAGGCGATCTGGACGTCCACGTCCGTCCCCTGGGCGGAGAGAACGACGTCGAACAGGCCTAAGCCCTGAACGTCCATCTTGAAGAGAAAGCGCATGGTCTTTTTTCCGCTTCCGCCGCCCCGGTCCTGCTCGTCCTCGGCGTTGGGGTCCACCCAGAGCTCGGAGAAGAGCATCCGGCCGTCCCACTCCAGGGGGAGGAGGTAGTGGTTGATGGGCATATAGACGCTCTCGTTCACCAGCATGGCGGCGATGAGGTTTTGGAAGGCGTTCTGGACCTCGGCGCTGCCCTCTCCCCGGAAGGCCCGGGCGGCGGCGGCGGCCAGCTGGTTGGAGAACTCAACGGCCTTGGAGTCTCCGCCGCCCCGGCTCTTGAGCAGCAGCAGGAGGGACTGGTCGTCGATGCCCCCCAGCTGGCCTTTCAGCGTGCCGTAGCCGCTGAGCTGGTGGAAGCCCTCCAGGAGCTTTTCCTCGGAGCCGTTTTCATACCGGGCCACGTTCAGCGCCAGCATGGTCAAAAGGGCCCGGGGGGTGCCCATGTCGTGGGTCCGCTCCACATAGGAGGACATATAGGGGAAGATCTCCCGCTGGAGGAGCTGGAGGTTTCCCAGCCGGTTTCCGGCGGCGATGCCGTTTTGGAGCTGGGCCGTCAGGTCCCGGAGCTTCTCCGCCCAGCTGGCGGGCATGGCGTCCG
>CAMXKT010000021.1 GCA_947244595.1 uncultured Oscillibacter sp.
CAGGTTGGTTTTCTGCCGCTGGCATTCCTTGCTAATTTGTTGGATTGCTATAGTAGTCAAAGTCTACGCCAAAAAGCTGGTGATCTACGACCGGGAGGCATACAAGAAGAAGGCCCCCGCGGCAGTCCTGACCCCGGCGGTTCTCCTGTCCTGGAGCTGGAAAACCAGCCTGGCGGGAACCTATACCGGCGGCGAGTACGCCTACACGGACCCGAAAACGGAGGAGGAAATCAATGTCAAGACCGGCAAAGGCCCCCGGCTCCTGAAGCTCTCCGGCAAGGCGGACAGCGCCGCCGACGCGGAGCGAAAGCTGAAGGCCGCCATTGCCTCCGCCAACCACGGGCATACCTCCCTCTCCGTTTCCCTTCGGGGACGGCCGGAGCTGGCGGCGGGTCAGTGCGTTCAAGTGGAGGGCCTGGGGCGGCTGGGCGGCAAGTACTTCATTGACAGGGCCGTCCACCATGTGGGCGGCGGATATACCACAGACTTGGAATTGTCCTTGGTGGAGTGAGGAGGCGGCAGCGATGAAAGAAGATATCCGGCTTGGAAAGGTCTCCAGCGTGGACCCTGCCGCCGGGATGGTGCGGGTGGTTTACCATGAAAAGGACAACGCCGTAACCCGCAGCATCCCCATCCTCTCCCCGGTGTTCTCCGGCCTCTACAGTCTGCCGGAGGTGGGGGACCAGGTGCTGGTGCTCCACCTCTCCAACGGCTCCGAGGCCGGGGTGGTGCTGGGCCGCCCCTGGAGCGATAAATTCACGCCGCCGGAGGGGGCGGAGGGCCTGATCCGCCTGGACATGGACCGGAAGCCGGGCGCGGCCATGCTCCGTTACGACGCCAAGGCCCAGGACCTGACGATCCACTGTGACGGGACCTTGAACATCACGGCGGGAGGGGCCATCACCATCAACGGAAAGACCATCGACCTGAACTAGAGAGGAGGCGGAAACATGCCCCAGGCGGCAAGGCTTTACGACCGGGTGGACGGGACCACCGTCGGAGAGCACACCGGCCACATCCCGCCCCACGGGCCCATTCCCTTCACCGGGGAAATCACGGCCAACTGCTCCCCCGACGTGCGGACCAACGGGCGGCCCGCCGCTTTCATTTCCAGCGTCACCACGGAGCGGGACGCCTGCTGCGGCTCCAGCCTGGGGGCGGTGGCCCAGGGCAGCGCCACGGTCCGGGTCAACGGCATTCCAGCCGCCCGGACCGGGGACGCCCTGGCTCCCCACAACGGCGCGGGGACCATCACCGGGGGAAGCCCGGACGTGAGGATTGGAGGGTAATCATGGCAGTGGGTTCCCTGGGAAGCAGAATCGTCTTCACCGTCAGCGAGGGCCAGGTCCTCACCTTCTCCAACATGACCCGGGAGACCGCCGGGCGCTGGGCCTCCCATGACGTCATGGGGGTAAAGCCAAAGGCGGAGTTCTTAGGCCCGGACTGCCAGAAGGTCACCCTGGACATCCAGCTCTCCGCCGCCCTGGGCGTCCGGCCCCGGCGGGTGCTGGAGGCCGTGGAGGCTATGGTGGAGAGCGGCGCGGCGGAATATCTCATCATCGGCAGCCGCCCCGTGGGCCGGAACCCCTTCCGGGTCACCGGGTCCAGCGAGACCTGGGATACCGTCTATTCCGGCGGTGAGCTGGCCAGGGCCAAGGTGTCCCTGACACTGGAGGAGTACACATGAATAACCTGTTTGATTTTCAACTGGAATATACCGGCGGCGGGGTCAGGGAGCTGGACCGCCAGCTGGCTCTGCTGCTGTCCACCCGGGAGGGCTCCGTCCCCCTGGACCGGGAGTTTGGGCTAGACCTGAATTTCGTGGACATGCCCGCCGCCGCCGTCAAGGCTCTTTACACGGCGGAGGTGACCAAGAAGGTGGCAAAATTTATCCCCTCTGTCCGGGTCCTGGAGGTCACTTGGACCGGGACAACGGAGGGACAGCTCAAGCCGAAGGTGGTGATCACTGGTGCCTGATTATATCCAGAACGCCCCGGAGATATCCTTCATTGAAAACAAGAGCGTGGAGGACGTGCGGGCGGAGCTGGTGGCGGACTTCGAGTCCTACATGACGGAGGCGGAGGGCCGCCCCGTCCGCCTGGCCCGCTCCAGCGTCCACCGGATGATTCTCTACGCTGCTGCGGCCCAGATCTATCAGGCCATGCAGTATGTGGACCGGGCGGGGAAGCAGAATCTTCTCAAGTACAGCTACGACCAATTTCTGGACAACCTGGCCCTTCTCAAGGGCGTGGTCCGTCTGCCCGCCGCCAACGCCTACACCACCCTGCGTTTCACCCTCTCCGCCCCCAGGGAGAGCGCCGTGGGGATTCCCGCCGGGACCCGGGCCTCCGACGGCGGCGCCATGTTCTTCGCAACGGAGGCGTATCTGGAGATTCCGGCCGGGAGCCTGACGGGGAAGGTCCGGGCGGTCTGCACCGTCCCCGGCTTGGCGGGTAACGGCTTCCAGCCGGGGGAGCTGAAGGCGCTGGTGGACCCGGTCCCCTATGTGGCGGCGGTGGAGAACCTGACTTTGACGGAGGGCGGCGCGGACCTGGAGAGCGACGGGGACCTTGCCGAGCGGGTCTTCCTGGCCCCCAGCGCCTACTCTACCGCCGGGCCGGAGGACAGCTACCGCTATCACGCCAGGGCCTACAGTCCCGCCGTGGGAGACGTGGCCGTCACCAGCGACCAGGCGGCAGGGCGGGTGGATGTGGTATTCCTGCTGGCGGACGGATCCAGCCCCGGCCCGGACATGGTAGCGGGGCTTCAGGAGTACCTGCAGGCAGACAGCATCCGGCCCATGACGGACCTGGTGGTGGTGGCCGCGCCGGAGAAGGTCCCCTACCGCCTGGACCTCACCTACTACGTCAACCGCAGCGACAGCGGCCGGGCCCTGGCGGTCCAGGCGGCGGTCCGGACGGCGGTGGACGGCTATGTCCGCTGGCAGCGGGTCATTGGCCGGGACGTGAACCCCTCCAAGCTGCTGTCCCTGGTGGTGGAGGCGGGGGCCAAGCGGGCGGAGATTGCCGCCCCGGCCTTCGCCCCGGTGGCCTCCACCGCCGTGGCGGAGCTGGAAGGAGCGCCCCAGGTCCGCTATGGAGGGCTGGAGGATGATTGACCTGCGAGGAAGCCGGTTCACCAGCATTCTGTCGGAGCACCTGCGGAACCGGGAGACGGAGGCCCTGGCCTACGCCGTGGGGCGGCAGGTGGACAAGCTCCTGGCCCTGGCGGACGGGGTTCCCTTCTATGCCGTCTTGTCCAAGGCTCCGGAAAGCGTTCTGGACTGCCTGGCAGCGGAACTGCGGACTCCGGCCTACCGGGAGGCGTTCCCCCTGGAGGTCAAGCGGGCCCTCATCCGGGACTCTCTGCTGGCCTACGCCAAGATGGGCACGCCCTCGGCCATCAACCGGACCATCCAGTCCATCTTTGGGTACGGCCACATTGAGGAGTGGTTCGACTATGACGGGGAGCCCCATCACTTTCGGGCCGTCATAGGACAGGAGGACGACGGAGTAGACCAGACCCAGGTGGAGGAGTTCACCCGCCTTCTGGGGGACGTGAAGCGCCTGTCCAGCTGGCTGGACCAGATGGTGGTCGCTATCCGGCGGGCCTATCGGTACGAGCTTCCCTTCCGCTTCGGCGGAGCGGCGGGGACCGTGCTGAAGGGGGATACGGACAGCGGCGGGCAGTTCCAGACCCGGATTCCCGCGGCCTATGGGGCTTTCGCCTCCGCCGGTCTTGTGGGCCCTCCGCCGGAGATGGAGCGGAGGGGGACCGGCGCGGCACGGGCGGTTCCCGGCGTGTTCAGCCATTCCCTTATCCGGCCCAAGCGAGTTGACGAATGAAGGAGGAATCAGCTTTGACGAACATCCAAGACGGCTGCTTTGCCTGCGCACCCTGCCGGGCGCTGATCGCCAAGGTTCTGGCGGGCCGCTGCCAGATGCGCTATACCCGGGCGGCGGTGGGCAGCGGCGACATCCCGGAGGGCGTCCATCCCAGGGATTTGACGGAGGTCCCCGGCTACGTCATGGACGCCAAAATTTCCGCCGCCTCCAACCCGGTGGACGGCGAGTGCCAAGTCGGCGTACAGATCAACAGCGAGAAGGTGGAGACCGGCTTTTTCGCCACGGGTATTCTGCTCTACGCCCAGGACCCCGACGAGGGCGAGGTCCCTTACGCCTACCTGCGCATGGAGGACGGCCCGGAGTGGATCCGGCCCGCCAGTTCCCTGGTGGGGAAGCTGGCCACCTTTGAGCTCATTGCCGTGGTGGGGGACGTGAACGAGGTCTTTGCGGACATTGACCTGGATTCCATCCTCACCCGGGCCGCCGCTCAAAAGCTGATGGAGGACCACAATAAGGACCCGGAGGCTCACGCCGCTTTGGTCTCCACCCTGAAGGAAAAGCTGGCGGATTCCGCCGTCTTCGCCTTCACGGCGGAGGACTGGGGACCGCCCGCCTCCTGGGTACCGGAGGAGCCGGCTGAAGGAGAGGCCCAGGCCGCGGAGGGCGATGGGGAGGACCCGCCCGCCTATGACGGCTCCCTGGGCTATGAAATCACCGTCCCCGCAGAAGCCCACAAGCGCAAGAGCAGCGATTTCGGCTTCCACGTATTCCATCAGGTGGACGGAAAGTACATTACCAACACCTGGTCGGCCTTGGGTACCGGTGCGGACTATGACGGGGAGGCCGGAACCGTCATCCTGTCCAGCAGCAATCCCTACCCCGGGAAGATTCTGTTTGTAGGCTGAAAGGAGCGGATTTCATGAGCGTATCTTACGGCAAGCACTGGAAGATTGACGGGCTGATCGCCGGGCCCATTATCCGCCACGGGAGTGTAAACGGCAGCTACTCCATCCTCTTCGAGCGGGAGAACGGCGCCACCCTGGAGCGCATTGAGGCCATTGACTGGGCCAGGCCCAAGGTTCAGCGCCTCCCCGCCTGCCCGGCAAGTGAGGAGGGACTGCCGGAGGGCTATGGCTTCCAGCTGGGAAACATTGAGTACTACCACAACACCCGGCATTTCACTGTCACGGTTACCACCGCCAAGCAGTACCTGGGCGACGTCACCGGCTTCCAGGCCCGGATTGAGGAGCTGGAAGACCAAACCACGGCGCTGTCCGGGCAGGTGACCGAGGCCCAGGCGAAAGAAGCGGAGCTGGCCTCCGCGTATGAGGAAGGAGTGGAGAACAATGGCTGATACCCACACGCTGGCGCTGGACGCCATGAGGGCCAAGGGCACGGCGGATGCCGCCGCTCTGGCGGCCCGAGCCGTGGCCGGGGAAGCGGACGCCCAGGAGCTCCTGGAGAAGAAAGCCATGGTCCCCACCTAGCGGCAGCGGGATTTTACCGCCGTCCCGGTGGGTACCCCCTATAAATGGGGTGACATGGTGTATAAGCTCCGGCAGCCCCACGACGCCAAGGAGCATCCCGAGTGGACGCCGGATCAGGTCCCCGCCCTCTGGGCTGCGCTCTCCAAGGAGGGGGAAACCGGCGCGCTTGAGGCCCCCATCACCGCTTCCAGGGGCATGGAATACACCTATGGACTGCACTACCTGGATACGGAGGACGGCAAGGTTTACCTGTGCAAGCGTCCGGGGGAGGCGGAGGGCGGCACCGTGGTGCTGCAATTCCTCCCTCACGAGCTGGTGGGGCAGTACTTTGAGGAGGTGGCGGCATGAAGAAGTTTTTGAGTTGATCTGAAGGAGGTGCGGCGGCGTGGCAACGATGAAGGAACTGGTCCGGGAATATCGGGAGGCGTCGGCGAAGCTGGCCATGCGCATCGCAGAGAAGCGAGCCGCCGGGGCCTCCTACGCGGAGCTCCGCCCTCTCCAGGAAGCCCTTCGGGACATCCGGGAGACCCAGCGGCTCATGGACGGCTATTACGAGATTCCCCGCTCCGCCGGGGTCGCCGCCGTGGGCTGGAAGGCCCGGAGAACCCGCGATGACCATTGAAGAGCTGCGGGCCCGCAAGCGGGAACTGCTGGCCCGGAAGAAGTACGAGCTGGACCTTCAGGCCCGGGGCGAGGGGGACAACCTGGCGCTCTTCATGGTCCGGGAAGAGCTGGGTGACGTCAACGACCAGCTCAAGGCCCTTACGGTGGGCCGCCGGAACCGCGGTCCCCAAGCAGCGGCGTCGGACTATACCAAGAACCGCCAGCAGTATCTGGACTGGCGGCGGGAGGACACCGCCCTGGACGGCGAGATTGACGAGGGCCGAGCCCGGCTGAAGGCGGCGGTGGTCCACGGCCTGGAGCTGTTGACGCCCCGCCAGCGGGAAAAGTTCGAGCTGTACCTTTCCGGCAAGAATATCCCTCAGATTGCTGGGGACCTAGGTATCAACAAGTCCACCGTCTCCCGGTCCATTGCCCTGGCGAAGAAGAAGCTCCGGGAGGAGACGGAGCGGGCCATGACCGAGGCGAAGCTCCGGGGAGACTCCGCCCGTGTGGACCTCTTGGACCCGGCGGCCCTGAAGGCCGTCATGCTGGCCCTGACGCCGAAGCAGATGGTGTATTTCTACCTGTACTACTCCGAATGGCTGACCCTCCGGGAGATCGGGGAGCTGACCGGCATAAACCACACCGCCATCTGCCGGACCATTCGGCGAGCCCTGCGGAACATTGGGACGCTGATGGGCGGGCAGGACGCCATTCTGGAAAACCCGGAAGCTCTGGACGAAGTGGCCTACCAGGTATTTTGCGAGCTGGATCTCCACCCGGAATTGGTCCCGGAAGGTGTGCGGATTCTCCGGGTGGCCGCTCCCCGGAAGCGCGGGGAACAGAAAGGGCCGTCCCGCGTTCCGGCACTGGCCAATATCTCCGTGCTGGTTCGGGGCCGGTACTCGCGAAAGAAGCGGAGGCCCCCTGGAAAGCTGCTCTCCGCCCTCCTGGAGCGGCGGGAAGCGCGGCCCGGCGGGTCCGTGTTCCAGTGGCTGACGGCGGTCTTTGCGGCCTTCCGGCGGAAGCTGAAAAAGCGCGCCGGGTGACGGGTTCATGCAACTTTCTGTTCTCAGGGCCTAGTATTCGGATACTGCGGCCCTCACCGGCCCGGAGGGGTCCGGCCTGGGGGTCAAACAACAAAAGGAGAAATGACATGAGCAACGAAAACTTTGCGGTGCAAATCAAGCTCTGCCTTGCCGCCGTTCTGGGCACGCTGACGGCCCTGTGGGGCTGGTTCGGCTGGCTGGTGCTGGTATGGGCCGCGCTGATGCTGGCGGACTGGCTCATCGGCTCCGCCGTGGCGGCCAAGGACGGAAAATGGAGCAGCGGGAAGATGCGGGCGGGGGCCTGGCATAAGGGCGGCATGATCGTCATTGTATGCGTGGCCCTGACGGCGGACTGGCTGATTGGAACTCTGCTCCATAACCTCCCGGTGGTGGAGCTGCCCTTTACCTACGGCGTGCTGCTGGGGCCTCTGGTCATCGTGTGGTACGTGGTCGGGGAGCTGGGGAGCCTGGCCGAGCACGCCATTGCCATGGGCGCCCCCTATCCCGCCTGGCTGCCCAAAATCCTGGAGGCCGGAAAAAACGCGGTGGACAAGGTGGGCGAGGAATTAACGGGGCCCCCGACGGAACCCAGCGAAGCGGGTCCGGTGGGGAGAGGAGGAGCAAGGGAGCGGACGGAGCCCTCACGGACAGTGGGGGCGAAGCTCAGCGGACTTTGCGACGACGAGGCGGATGGACGGGACGGAGGCGGCCATGAATAAAAAGCCCGTCTCCTACAAGCAGGGAGACCAGCGGTGGGGTGGGAAGCCCTACCGGGTCCCCGGAGAGACATCCACCATTGCCAGCGCCGGGTGCGGCCCCACCTGCGCCGCCATGGCCATCGCCACGCTGAAGGATAAGCGCGTCACGCCGGAGACCACCTGCGCCTGGAGCGTGTCCCACGGCTATAAGGCCCTGAAGCAGGGGACCTATTACAGCTACTTCAAGCCCCAGCTGGCCGCTTACGGCATTGATTGCCGGCAGCTGCTGGGAAGCCGGATCATCAACCAGCCGGACCACCCGATCCACGAGCAGATCCGGGAGTTCTTACGGCAGGGCTATTGGGTCATTGCCCTGATGGGCCCCGGGACCTGGACCAAGAGCGGACACTTTGTCTTACTGTGGGACTGGGATGACAAGGTGCGGATTCTGGACCCGGCCAGCTCCGCGGACAAGCGGCTGAACGGCGACCCGGCCACGTTCCGGCGGGAGGTCCGCTGCTACTGGCTGGTGGACGCCAGGGAATACAACAAGGAGGACGATGATTTGAGAATCGACAAGCTGACCGATGAGGAAGTACTCCAGTTGGGGAAACGGCTTCAGGCGGTGATGGGCAAGCAGCCCGTCAGCTCCGCACTGGCCCCGGAGCTCCAGGAGGCAAAGGCCCAGGGTATCACCGACGGCAGCAGCCCCGGCGCGTTCTGCACCCGGGCCCAGGCCGCCGTGATGACGCTGAGGGCGACAAAAATGTGAGAAAGCGGAGGGCCATAGCCCTCCGCTTTCTCTTGCCCGGCATCAATCCAGCGGTATGTACCACAGAACCGAAGCTGGATCAAGTGATTCCATTCAAAGCAGTTCCAAGATTTTTTTGCCAAGGTTGAAGAGCGTTTCGACTGAGGAGGCGTTTACCAGCGCAGCCTTGATCCCTTTAAATAAAACGTTGCAAACGTCTTTCTTTGGGGCCTTTTCCTTTGCGCTGTCACAAAAAACTTTGATTTGTTCCTTCAAATCGGAAACTTCTTTGCCATTGGCTTCAAGGTTTGCAAGAAGACGCTCCGCTTCCTCGGAAAAAGTCTGCACTGCGCCGTCTAATTCCGGTTGGGGTCCCTCGATGACAATATTGCCGATGCTCACGTCTTTTGAAGCGGCAACCATGACACCACCATGATTTTCATATGTAATTTTATTCACGGTTTTTGCCTCCTTTAGCATTTCCTGATCCAAACTATCAGAAATGACCTTAGCACGATCAAGAAGCTCGATCCACTGCGCACGATGAAGGGCTTCATCAATACTGTAAGCCAGTCCCCAAAAATCCTGGTTATCGAAGCCGTAGTACCGTTCCTTCTTTGCCAGATTCAGCAATTTCTTGAGGTAGAAAGACAATAATTTTGGCCTGATGTTGTCAAACTGTTCACGCTCTATGAATTCCAAGAGTAGCCGTAAGGTCTCTTTATAGGTGTGTATTTTAGAAATACAGATGCGCAATCTACGCACCTCGTCGCTTTTTGATATAAAACGGCCATTCTCAATATGGTCATGCTCAATAAGATAGACAGCGATTGGATGATTATTCAAATCAAACAGGCTGCACCCGGCCCGCAGACCAGAGGGGAACTCCAGCCACTTAGCTTTTGAGGGCGGCTTGAGTTCCGGAGAATGGTAGTTGACGATAACAGCCGGAGTACCAGGTACGATTCCAGCTTGGCTTAGCGTGGAAGGAACATTGGCTGCTTTCTTAGAAGTAGTGGCATATTGATAAATCTGCAAAAGTTCGTCAAAGAAAGCATAGGGGCTGAACACACATTCTTCAGGTTCAAACCGGCTTGTTACTTTAAGCCTGGGGGTTTCCATCAGCCTCCGAATAAAACTATTGCACTTTCCCCAGTGGGAACCATATAGGCCGATGTCGTAATGGAGAGATAGGTCATCTGCGTAAAGGCGCTTAAACACCCCTTTTTTCAAAGGTGCTACCGGAAGGAAGGTAACCGATGTTTTAGAATCAAAGTATGTCTGCTCTCCTCTAGGAAAGTCCTCCGCATATCTGCGTAGCTTTTCTGAACCCAAAAAGCGAAAATAGCGGTTTTGCGTAGTTTGCCTACGGAATTGTTGAGGGAAAAAATTTCCTGAGGGGGTTGATGCATTCAACAGTCGGGTATCAATAAACGGATATTGAATTACAGAAAACATGATAATCTCCCCCCCCTATTATGATGAAAGCCCCGCGTGCCGATCCACGCGGGGCTTGGGAACAACCCCATGATCTGAATAAGATCAAAAGGAATCCTTCCGTTTGTCTATTTGTAGTAGACCAAGGTAGGGTCCTTTTTTGCGCTAATGATATCACCACATCATAGCTAGGTGTTGCTTGAGTCCCGCCTATGGCAGAACATCACCCCATTACCTATAGTTTACTTTTTTTTCGCGATATGTCAAGAGTAGAATTGTATTTGGATAGAACAACTGACGGTGGACGTTAGTCTATTACTTTAAACAACATAGTTTATACACATTGCTCCACATTACACCTAGTAAGGTTATTGCTGTAGGTAATGGGGAAAACGATTATCCTATGTTTGAATATGCTGGTTTTGCTATCGGCATAAATATACCGGACCCGCTTAAAACCGATGTCTATTTCAGAAATTTGTCAGAAACACTTGATTTTTTGCTGGACTATATACAGAAAACTTAATCTTTTAAAGCCCATATACCTATCAACAACAAGAGTAGTCTCGATCTAACTCGAATGTAGTCCAACAATAGACAGTTGGTTTGAAAATCTTGGAACTTAAAGGCCCCGGACGCCTGAAGCGTCCAGGGCTCTTAATTCCTGCCGGCTTAACTATTCTTTTTCCCTGTTGTTTCCCTTTGGTGGGGAACGCCACATAGAAACATAGGGTATAAAGTAACTTGAAAAATTTCAGTTTCCGTAGCATCTATTTGTGAACCGCACCATTTAACAGAAGATAAACGGGGTGCGAGGAGTTCAAATCCCGCCACTCGGACCAACCTGTGTTGACAAAAAAGATGCAGGCAAAAATCCCGCACTTCGGTGCGGGATTTTTGCGTCCGAAAGCAAGTTTTCTCCCGAAAAGGGAAACTATAAAGAGCGGTTTGAAAAAAATGGGGGCGTAAAATAAAAATAACGCTTCAGAGATGCAAAACGGCTGTTTTGCGAGAACGCGCGACTCAAACTCTCCACCCGCCGGATAAAGAGAAAATACTGCCTCCCCTGGGCTGGCCGGTTGATCCGGCTGCCCCAGGGGAGGCTTTTTGCTTCAACGAGGCATTCCCTGCCATTGTTGCTTATGCTTGGTCTGTTCAGCGTTCTTCGGTGGTGTTGGTAATAGCTTTATCAGTGCTTTCCGGCTATACTGTCGTTACAACAAACGAAGGGAGAACGGCAGCATGGAACAGAAAAAGAACCTCTGCGCTCAGATTCCCCTCAGCCTCCACACGCAGGTCAGCGAGGCCAGAGAGGCGGCGGGCCAGACCACCAGCGAGTACATCACGAACCTGCTGATCGAATACTACAATTTAAAGAAAGACGGAGGTACAATGACTATGAGCGGCAAAACGAGAACGATGGCGTTCCAGATCCCGGAGGACCTCTTCCAGCGGATCAAGGCCTACCTGGAGCGGGAGACTCAGCGGACCGGCAAGAAGTACACCCAGCGGGAGTTCGTGCTGGGGCTGATCGAAGAGGCGCTGAACGAGGCCGAGCGGCTGGCCGCCGAGGAGGCCGGACAGGCCGGCACCTCCGAGGCCAATGTCGGCCCCCGTGAGCCCTCCGAGCCCGAGAGGGAGGCCCTGCCCCCGGAGAAGCCCTGAACCGCCACAGAGGCCCCGTGTGACCCCGGCGAAGCCCCCGGCGATCCAACACAGGATCGCCGGGGCCTTTTTCGCTCTTAGCGGCTCAGACGCTGAAGTTCAGCTGGCGGTAATACCCATCATAGACCCGAGAGATGGGCTTGTCCGCTACAGCGGGCCGGTCCGGACCATAGAGCAGGCTCCCCAATTTGTAGCTGATCCCATTGATACAGACATTCTCCCCGGCGCTGTGGCTGCCAAACTTCGTCAACCAGGCAAGGGCTTCCCGCACAGTGCAGCCACGCCGCAATTGCCCCTGTTCGTCCCACAGCGGATCATAATCCAGCCCCATTGCACAAAATCCTCCTATCATTTTTTACAACACCGCTAGATATTGTAGCTGGAAGAAGCAGGAAACGCAATGCTGAAAACGTAGAAAAAGCCGAAGGGATTTCGTGAAAGTTCAGTCTTGACAGCGCAAACACTACGGCCCCAGGAGAAGCAGCCGGGCAGGGTATTCCAAAACGGAGTGCCCTGCCCGGCTGTTTTTGCTTTCAGCCAGATTGGAGGTGAAAATCACGAACCAAAACACAGCCTTTCGTTTCACGGACGCGGAAATGGACCTCGCCAAGCACACGGACCTGCTGGACCTGCTGCCCTCCCTGGGCTACACGCTGAAGCGGATCGGCGGCTATTACACTACAGCGGAGATGGACAGCATCCGCATCCGGGACCCCACCAGATGGAAACGCTACTCCACCCGCCAGGGCGGCGACGCCATCACTTTCCTCCAGGAGTTCTGCGGAATGCGGTTCCCGGAAGCGGTGGATTACCTGCTGGCCTATCATGGCCGTTCCAGGGATTCCCCCGACCGGGACAAGCCCGTCCCCCGCCCCAAGCCGCCTCCGCCCAGGGAGAAGCCGCCTTTCGTCCTGCCTCCTGCAAGTCCGGACCAGCGCCGGGTGTTCGCTTACCTTCGCAAGAGGGGCATTGCTCCGAAGGTAATCCGCACTTTCATGGAGACCGGGCTTCTCTATGAGGATGCCCAATACCACAACTGCGTGTTTGTGGGCAGGGATGGCAGCGGCCAGCCCAGATTCGCCAGCAAGCGCGGCACCTGTGATCTGGGCGGCTCCAGCTTCAAACGGGACGTGCTAAGCAGCGACAAGAAGATAGGGTTTCGTCTGCCCTGCGACCCGGAGATCGAGGAGGTAGCGGTTTTTGAGGCCCCCATAGACCTCATGAGCTTCTGCACCCTCTGCCCAGAGGTCCACAGCAACGCCGTCGCCCTCTGCGGGCTGTACAGCGGGCCCCTGGACACCTACCTCCAGGATCATCCCCACCTCAAGCACATCAAGCTCCTGCTGGACAATGACGAGCCTGGGATCAATGCGGCGAAGGAGATGCGGGGTAGGTACCGGGAGGCTGGGTATGAGGTGGAGATTCGGGTTCCCAAGTACGGCAAGGACTGGAATGCCCAGCTTATGTACAAGCTCACAGGGGTGCTGGAGGAGGTGAAAAAGTCCCAAAAGAACAAAAATCCCACACAAAAGGAGGAATCCAATCCCATGGCGAACTTAGGCAAAATCATCAGCGACAAGTCCGCAGCGGACGCCAAATGGCGGCAGGAGCGGAAGACGGACAAGGAAACCGCCTCCGCCCTCCGGGACGCCAGCGTCGAGCAGATCATCGGTACCCCGGAGAAATTCGCCCGCTATCTGGCCATGCAGGGGGACAACCCGTCCTACAGCGCCGGGAACGTCGCTCTGGCCATGGCCCAGCTTCCGGAGGCCACGATCCTTCACACCCGCGGCCACTGGAAGGACCTGGGCCGCTTCGTTCTGGACCCGGAGCTGAAGAACGGCGCCAGCATCTTCACCCGCTCTTCTACTGGCCGGGGCTACAACCTTACCAGCGTCTACGATATCACCCAGACCGAGGGCCGGGAGCTGCGGACGACTCAGCTGAGGGACGACACCGAGGCTATGGAAGCGGCTCTGACCGCCCTGCTGAACTTCGCGCCCGTTCAGGTGGTTGCCGGAGAAAATCTGGAATCTGGGGCCTATTATGACCCCTGGCAGATGGCCCTGGCTATTGACACCAAACTCTCGGACAGCCAGGCGTTCGCGGCGGCCGCCGCCGAGATCGCCCAGGCCCGGTTCCACGACCGGGGCCGCAATCCCGTCTACAGCCGGGAGAGCTGCGAACTGAGCGCCCAGAGCGTTTCGTACATCCTGTGCCGCCGGTTTGGTATCCAGCGGGAGCTGCCGGACCTGACGAAAATGGCGGAGCGCTGCCAGGGCTGGGTGGCCGAGGACCGGCTGGCCTTCCTGAAGGAAATCCAGGGCATGAGCCGTCAGATCAGCGGCGCTATTGAGAAGACCATCGCTCCGCCGCAGAGAGCGGCCCCCTCCCGCCGTGAGGCGGAAAGATAACAAAATAGGAGATTATCAGTTATGAAAAGAACGATTCCTTTATTCCTGGCAACATTCCTGCTCTGTTCCCTTTTGGTCGTCCCCGCCTCTGCCGCCGAGGCCGCCCAGACCGCCGAGCCGGGCCGAGACAGCGCTTACTATCCCATCTCTGTGGAGGAGTATGTTGGCGGCTACTTCGATGAGCCGCGCATTCAGAAGGTGTACCAGCTCTCCCTGGACGACGACCCCAGCCTCATTCCCACCGGGGACTTCGAGCGGAACGGGCGGCTGTATTACTTGCTGGACATGACCCGGAAGGACGAGGTGGGGGTGGACACCAAGCCCCACGTCCAGACGGTGACCATTCCCAGCGACACCAATAACATGGAGAAAATTCTCCAGACCCTGGACGCCGAGATTGAAACGGTAACCGAGGACGGCTACACCGGAAAGCTGCACCTGGACCACACCACGGTCAAGGTCACCACGGACGGCTACGCCACAAAGACCGGGACCGTCTCCGCCACCCGGACTTACCCCAACCTCTCTGAAGTGAATCGCAGTTAAAGATACACTTTCAAACAACCCTCGCTTACTCGTGAGCAGTTGAATATCCTTATTCTCTGTTGTTTGGATTTATTGGGCATTTCTAGCTATGTTCAATCGGACTCCGATAAGATTGAAAAACAGGCTGGGTTTAAAAGCGAGTTTCTGCGATGGGATAATCTATAATCGATGCAGAGGCTTGTTTCTCTCACAAGCCTCTGCATACTTTAAGCAGACAAAAACGGGCACTGTCTTATAGGCAGCACCCGTTTTGCCATTAGAATTCCAGATTCCTACCCTCGCTGTCAAACAGGTGGCAGACGCTGCCGGAGAAGGTAAACCGCACCTCGGCTCCCTGGGCAAAGGTATCCTTGTGGTTCCCCTGGAGGTCCATGGTGGGCACAATGATGACCACGTCCCGGCCCATGGCGTTGGTGTGCAGGTAGACCTCGCTGCCCATCATCTCAGACACATCCACCTTGGCGGAGAGCGTGTTTTCTCCCTGGCTCAGGACAATATGGCTGGGACGAACGCCCAGGGTGATGCTTTGAGGCTGAGCATTGTTTGCCGCCAGAGCCTTCTGCTTCTCGTCGGAAAGCTCTACCCGGACGCCACCCACGGAAACGATGTATTTTCCTCCTTCTTTTTCCAGCTTAGCGTCAAAGTAGTTCATCTGCGGCGTACCGATGAAACCGGCCACGAACAAGTTCGCCGGATGGTCGAAGACCTCCTGGGGTGTGCCGATCTGCTGGATGAAGCCGTCCTTCATGATGACGATCCGGTCGCCCAGGGTCATGGCCTCCGTCTGGTCGTGGGTAACGTACATGAACGTGGTGTTGATTTTCTGCCGGAGTTTGATGATCTCGGCCCGCATCTGGTTGCGGAGCTTGGCGTCCAGGTTAGAAAGGGGTTCGTCCATCAGCAAGACTTTAGGTTCCCGGACGATGGCACGGCCGATGGCCACACGCTGGCGCTGACCGCCGGAGAGGGCTTTGGGCTTGCGGTCCAGATACTGGGTGATGTCCAGGGTCTCCGCCGCTTCCTTGACCCGGCGGTCAATCTCATCCTTGGGCATTTTGCGGAGCTTCAAGGGGAAAGCCATATTCTCGTACACGGTCATGTGAGGATAGAGAGCGTAACTCTGGAAAACCATGGCGATGTCCCGGTTCTTGGGTTCCACGTCGTTCATCAGCTGGCCGTCGATGTACAGCTCACCGCCGGAAATCTCCTCCAGGCCGGCCACCATCCGCAGGGTGGTAGACTTGCCGCAGCCGGAGGGCCCAACCAGGACGATGAACTCCTTGTCCTTAATATCCAGATCGAAGGATTGGACAGCCACGACGCCTTCCGCCGTTACCTGCAGGTTCGTCTTCTTTTCCGCCGCGCCCTTTTTGGGCTTCTTCTGTCCGCCGCTGTGGGGGTAAATCTTGGTGATCCCTTTCAAATTCAAAGTAGCCATAAGTAGGGTTCCTCCTTCGTCAGTCAATCCTCAAAATCAGTTCCAGGACTCGCCGCGCGCAGGTCTCCAGGTCCTCCCGGGACACCAGCCCCAGGTCCAGAGCCTGCCGCACCCGTTCTGGGTAGCCGTTGGCCATTTTCAGGTCGTTCCCGGCCAGGATTTCCTTATAGTGCTCTCCCTTGGTCCACCAGTCGGTCATGACCATGCCGGTGCAGCCCCAGTCCTCTCGGAGAATGTCCGTCAGCAGTTCCCGGCTCTCCGAGGCCCGGCGGCCATTGATGATGTTGTAGGAGCTCATAATCGCCCAAGGCTCCGCCTCTCGGACCACGATCTCAAAGGGACGCAGATAGATTTCCCGCAGGGCCCTCTGAGAGAGGCGGGAGTCGCTGTTTTTCCGGTTCGTCTCCTTGTTGTTGCAGGCAAAGTGCTTTACCGTAGCGGCGATGTGCCGGGACTGGACGCCCCGGACCATGGCGGCGGCGATCTTTCCCGCCAGCAGGGGGTCCTCGGAGTCGTACTCGAAGTTCCGCCCGCAGAGGGAACTGCGGTGGATGTTCACCGCCGGGGCCAGCCAGACAGAGATGTTGTTTTCCTTCACCTCCGCCGCCGCGGCCGCGCCGACCTTGAAAACCAAGTCCGCATCCCAGGACGCCGCCAACAGCGTGGCGCAGGGCCAGGCCGTGGTACACACGCCTGCCTCCGGCTGAATCCGAAGGCCCGCCGGGCCGTCGGCGGTGGTGATGTTGGGTACGCCGTATTCCGGCAGGTTTCCGATACCAAAGGTGTTAGAGACGCCCGCGTTGGGCTGTCCACCCAGGAGATGAATCAAGTCCTCGTCCGTGAGTTGTCCCATGAAGGCACCCAGAGACAGCTTTCCCTCCGCCACGTCGGACAGGGGATGCACGCCCTCCGGGTAAGGCTGAGACAGGAGATAGCGGTCACGGGCCCGGATTGCCGGGGCAACCGCTTCCAGGGTGTTGGGGTCCAGAGGCTCCAAGGCATTGGCGTCGGTGTCCACCGCCGGGGCGGCGGGCAGGTCCTCGTAGGTCCCGTCCGCCTGGAGGCGTTTCGCCAGATGGGACGGGGCTAAGACGTCTTTGCATTGCCGGACGACCTCTGTCTCCGCCTGTTCATAGGCGAACGTCAGCTCTTCCGCCTCCTGGACAGAGGTCCCCAGATATAGCTTATAACGCCCTTTCTCCAATACCCAGGCGGAGGAGGCGGCCTTCCCCAGGTCGTCAAAGCTGGCCATATCTGATACGGCAAAGGACAGGGTCACGGTCTCGCTCTCGCCGGGGTTCAGGAGACCAGTCTTGTGAAACGCCGCCAGATTCCGGGAAGGTTTTTGCAGCAGTCCCTGGGGCGGGCAGAAATAGAGCTGGACCACTTCCTTCCCCGCACGGTCCCCGGTATTGGTCACTTGGGTGCGGACCTGAATTATTCCGTTTTCCGCCCCGGCCTCCAGGACCTCCAGAGCAAAGCGGGTGTAGGACAGGCCGTAACCGAAGGGATAGCAGACCCGCTCCGCCGCGCCCGGCAGGGTCTCGAAATACCGGTAACCCACATAGACATCCTCGGTGTATTCCACATAGTCCGGGGAGTCGTGGAAATGTTCTGTGGAGGGGTAGTCGCTCAGGTCGCGGGCGAAGGTGTCCGGCAGCTTGCCGCAGGGACTGGCCTTGCCGGTGAGGAGATCGGCGATGGCGCTTCCGCCCTCCATGCCGCCCTGATAGGCCAGGAGCACCGAGGATATCCGGTCGTCGTCATAGAACCAGGAGACATCCATCACGCCGCCCACGTTCAGCACCACGGCCACCCGGCCAAAGGTGGCGGAGACTGCTTCCACCATGGCGCTCTCGGCGTCCGTCAGGTAGTAATCCCCTCTGGGGAAAATCCTCTGGGCCCGCTGAGGCATGACCACCTCGTCGGCCCAGACGTAGTCCTTGTTCTCGGGGATGACGGGAATTCGGTCCCAGCCCTCGCCGGAAAAGCGGCTGAGGACAATCACGGCGGTGTCCGCGTATTCCCGGGCGGCGGACAGCAGCTTTGCCGGGAGCTCCGGCTCCGTCATCAAGCCGGGGACGTCCCCGGTGGCATAGCGTCTCGCAACATATTCCCGATAGTAGTCCGAAAGAGGTTCGTAGACGGAAACGCCCTCCCCTTTCAGTCCGTCGCAGACATTGCGGACATATGCGCAGGTCACGTCGCCGCTGCCTCCTCCGCCTTTTACATAGTCGAAGCTGCCCTTTCCGAACAGAGCCGTCCGGCTGCCGGGGGCCAGAGGGAGCAGGCTGTTTCGGTTTTTCAGCAGCACCATGCCCTCCTGGGCGGCCTGCCGGGAGAGGGCGATGTGTTCCGGGCAGGCCGTCACGCGGCGTTCGCCGTCGAGGGGCAGATTGGGCTGATAGCGGGTGCGAATCCATTTTTCCATGTGCGGTCTCTCCTTGCCGTCGTTACTCCTTGACGCCGCCCAAGGTGACGCCTTCTACGATAAACTTCGACAAAAGCAGGTAGATGATAATGATGGGCACAATGGCGATGGTAATCATCATGTAGATTTTTCCCATGTCGAAGTTCATATAGTCCGCGCCTCGAAGGGTGGCGATCATGATGGGCAGGGTCTGCTTGTTCTTGGAGGTAATCACCAAGGCGGGAATGAAGTAGTTGTTCCAGGAGCCCACGAAGGTGAAAATGGCCTGTACCGCGATGGCGGGCTTCATGATGGGCAGCACGATGCGGTTGAAGGTGCTGAACTCCATGGAGCCGTCGATCCGGGCCGCCTCGATCAGGTCCTTGGGCAGGGAGGACTGCATGTAGCTGTGCATGAAGTAAAACACAGCGGGAGAGGCGATGGAGGGGATAATCAGGGGAAGCAGGGAGTCGTCCATACCCATGTTGGTGATCAGGCGGAGGAAGCCCAGGGCCGTCACCTGAGTGGGCATGACCAGGATGGCCATGATGAAGGTGAAGGCCGCTTTTTTCAGCCTGAAGTCATAGGCATAGATGCCGTAGGCCGTCAGGGCGGAGAAGTAGGTTACGATGGCGGCGCAGCAGCCGGACACAATCAGGCTGTTCAGCACGCCCCGGAGGATAGGGATAGCCGGGTCGTTGATGACGTTTTTAAAGTTCGTCACCAGGCTGGAACCAGGCAGCGCGGAGAAGCCCAGCTGAAGCTGCGCGTGGGAACGGGTGGCGTTGATAATCAGGATGTAGAAGAAGAACAGGCACATAAAGGCCAGGATAATCAAAACGACGTGGGCGAGTATCTCGCGCCCGTGGGATCTCTTGTTTTCCATTACACGCCGCCTCCTTTCTTAGCCGCCGCCTTCGCCCGCTTTGCCGCGAACTTGGAGCCGTCGGGGTCGCTGTCTGTATTCATCCGGAACACAATGGCGCAGAGGATGCCGCTGATGATGAACAGGTACACCGACAGGGAGCCGGCCATGCCGTAGTTCTTTGCCTGGAGGTGGTTGTTCAGGTACATGATCAGCGTCATGGTGGTTCGGTCCGGGGAGCCTTGGCCGCCAGTGAGAATCTGGGGCACGTCGAACATCTGAAGACCGCCGATCAGAGAGGTCACCAAGGTATAGGTCAGCAGGGGCTTGATCTGGGGAAGGGTGATGCGGAAGAACTTCTGGAAATGGGTGCAGCCGTCCAGCTCCGCCGCCTCAAAAATCGAGGGGTTGATGCCCATGATAGCCGCCATGAGCATGATGGTGGTGTTGCCGAACCACATGAGGAAATTCATCAGGGCCACCAGGGTTCTGGCCCCCAGAGTGGACTCCATGAACCGCACGGCCTCCCCGATGACGCCCATGCGGAGAAGGATGTTGTTCACCGGGCCGGCGTTGGAAAACAGCGCAAAGAACAGCATGGCAAACGCGGAAGCCATGATGAGGTTGGGCAGGTAAATGACCACCTTAAAAAATTGCTTGCCGTGGATTTTCAGCCGGGCGTCCGTAAACCAGGATGCCAGAATCAGGGCGATTACGATCTGGGGTATAAAGCCCAGAATCCACATCACAAAGGTATTCCAGGCGTATTTGGGCAGGTCTGCGGACAAAAGCTCCGTATAGTTGGCCAGGCCCACCCAGTTGGGGCCGATGGCCTTTAGACCGGAGTAGTAGAACTCGTAGAAACTGTTGCGGATGGTGTCCGCCAGCGGGATCACGGAGAAGATGGCGTAGGTCAGGAAGAAGGGCAGGATGAAGATATAGCCCCACTTTGCGTAGCTGACGCTTTTAATTTTTTTCTCGCTCTTCAAAAGAGCTCCCCCCTTTTTATAATATCCGTTCCGCGAAATCAACGGTCCTCCCGTTATCCTGGGATAACGGGAGGGGCGGGCCTGCCCGCCCCTCTAATCGGCTCCTTGCTTATTCGGGCCAGCGCACGCCGCCGCTCTTCAGCTCGGGATAGCGCTCGCCAATGGCCGTGGCGAAGTTTTCCTTGGCCTTCTCCAGGTCGATCTTACCGTTGAAATAGTCTCCGAAAACGTTCTGGAACTCCTCGGTGCAGCCCTGGTCATAGGGGGAGACGTTGACCAGGCTGATGCTGGCGGCGGCGTCGGACAGGACGCCCAAGTAGTTCTGCCCACCCAGCAGCTCAATGCCGAACTCGGGAGACTGGGCCAGCTCTTCCATCAGGGGCTGGTCATTGCTCATTTCACCGTTGTTCACAGCCAGACTGTTCAGGATGTCCCGGTCAGAGGTCATTTTCAGCATGATGTCCTTGACTTGGGACATATTATCGGTGCCGTTGGCGGCAATCAGCCAGGTGCCGCCCCAGTAGAAGCTCTGGGGGCTGGGGCAGACGGCCCAGTCCTGGGCGGCGTCGGTGCCCTCCACGTTGGGCTTGATGCACACATCCAAGCCCCAGGCGGGCAGGAAGAAGCAGAAGACCTTGGAGCTGGGGCCCATATCCTTGTTCCATTCGTCGATCCACTGGCCCGGAACATTGTGGTTAATCCCCTCCTGGGTGTCCTGCATGGAGCGCTCTACCCAGTTCATCATGCTCTGGTCCACCACCACGGTGCTGCCGTCCACCCAGGGGGCGGAGACGTTGTTGGAGTAGACCCGATAGGTGTCGGCCCGGCCGGAGTACATATAGTAGCCGGCGGCCTTCATCTGCTCGGCAGTCTCATAAAACTTGTCCCAGTCGGACACGGCGGCACCCACCGTCTCGGGGTCGTCGGTACCCAGCACCGCCTGGGCAATGGAGCGGCGGTATACCAGCATGCCCGGGGTGGCCTGATAGCTCAGGCCCCGGATCTCACCGTCGGCGGTGGTCACGGCCTCCAGGGTGTACTTGTACTGGTTGGGAACATCCGCCGCAGTGATACCCAGCTGAGAGAGGGGCAGGGCCACGTTCACGTCGGGGTCGATGTACTTCAGGGCATAGTCGGCCTCCACCAGGAACATGTCGATCTTTTCATCGGCGGGTGCGCTCCCCTGCTTGGCCAGGGCCTCGTCCAGCTTTTGCTGATAGACGCCGTCCTGGTTGGGGTTGACGATCCAGTGGACCTCGGTGCCGTCTTTCAGATAGGTAATGGATTTGTCGTTGGAGAGCTTTTCCACCTCGGGGTAGTTGTCGTTGAACTTTCCCTGGAACTCCTGGTTCCATACATAGATATTGAGAACCTTGCCGCCGTCTCCGGCTTCTGTCTCCGCGCCGCCGGACGCATTCCCGCCGCCTCCGCCGCCGCAGCCGCTCAGAAGGCCCAGAATCGTCAGGGCCGCAAGCGCAATACTCATAATTCTTCTCTTCATGATCGTTTCCTCCTATTTCCAATTTGATACAGCCCGCTGCTGTAATGCTGCCTTCATTATAAGGTGCCGCTTGAAGGAAGTATACAAAATTAAAGAAAGATATATCAAATTCATGTTGAACTTTAGATAGTTTTCATATAGCTCTTAGATACCCTCTATAAAAAGCTCCCAGTCTCCTCTTGCCGAAATATCAAATCTATGATATATTGGAATCCCCAAAAACGCGTAAGGAGGTGTACGTATGAACAACACAAAGGAGTGGAAGCCACTGGAGGCTGACGGGGAACGGGATTTCACCAGACACCGGGAGCCCGGGGAGGAGTTCCTGTTTTACCGCGCCGTGGCAGCGGGGATGATCGACGCCGTGCAGGAGAATTGCAGCCGGGGCGCTTTCGAGAATCTGGAGGGCGCGGGGCAGCTCTCCGACAATCCTGTGACGAATCTGCGTTACCATTTCATCGTCACCGCAGCGATGCTGGCCCGCTTCTGTATGGAGGGCGGCATGGCCATGGAGGAGGCGTTCGGTCTCAGCGACGAGTACATCCGCCGGATGGACTGCTGCACCAATATGGCGGAAATCGTCTACGTCCACGACCAGATGGCCCTGGACTATGTCTGCCGCATGCGGAACCTGAGAAAGCGCATCGCCTCTTCCAAGCAGGTGGCGGAGGCCATCGACTACATCTACGTCCACATCATGGCCCGCATCACCATCCAGGACCTGGCCTCCGCCATCTCCGTCTCCCCCGCCCATCTGTCCCGGATCTTCAAGCAGGAGACCGGCATCTCCGTCAGCGAGTACATCCGCCAGCGGAAGATCGACATGGCGAAAAATCTACTCCGGTTCAGCGACTATGACTTCGCGGACATCGCCGCCATGCTGTCCTATTCCTCCCAGAGCCATTTCATCCAGCACTTCCGCAGTCAGATGGGCATAACCCCTAAGGCCTACCGGGACAAAAACTACATGAACAACTGGAACGTCAACCGGGAGGCGGTCACAGCGTCAGAACAATCTCCGTCTCAGCCGTGAGGCAGTCCTCGGGCACGTAATCGCCCTCCATAGGCTTCCCGTTCACCGTTAGGAACTCGCAGCCGGACTCTTTGCCATCCGGGTTCTCCACCAGAATGTGGAGCTTTTTCCCCCGGAACTCCTTGTGAATCTCCAGCTCCTTCCACTCCCTCGGGATGGAGGGCGCTATTTTCAGCCCGCCCAGGTCGGGCCGCATGCCCAGGATGCCCTCCACGCAGCCTACCATGACCGTGGAGGCCGTGCCCGTGAGCCAGTGGACGTGGGACCGCCCGGCGTTTGGGCTGGCCGGCC
>CAMXKT010000022.1 GCA_947244595.1 uncultured Oscillibacter sp.
CCTGCGCGTCCCCTCGTCCAAACGTACGCGTCCCCCAATACTTCCTTTTCTCTTTTGGACCGTGCACGGCCCGTTTTCTCTTTTCCTTCTGGAAGGAAAAGAGAAAATGGGGGGTGCAATGAACCAGTCATCGCTGGTTGCCAAGGCCCCCGCCCGCAAGGGCGAGTATCAGCCCTCTTTTACGGGGGAAAAAGGAGGTATCCCCATGAACAACCTCACCCGCAAGCAGCGGAAAATGCTGTATCGAATCCTGGCGGCGGCGGTTCTGCTGGTTGCTGTCAAGCTGCTTTCGCCGCTGCTGCCCCAGGGCGGCGGGGCTCTTCTCTGGCTTTTATATCTGGTCCCCTACGGCGTCATCGGCTGGGACATCCTGTGGAAGGCCGTCCGCAACATCCTAAACGGCCAGGTCTTCGACGAGAACTTCCTGATGGCCCTGGCCACCGTGGGGGCTTTCGCCACCGGGGAGTACGCCGAGGCGGTCTTCGTCATGCTCTTCTACCAGACCGGCGAGCTCTTCCAGGACTACGCCGTGGGCCGGTCCCGCCAGTCCATCGCCGCCCTGATGGACATCCGGCCGGACGTGGCCAACCTGGAAAGCGAGGACGGCTCCCTGGAGGAAGTGGACCCGGAGGACGTGGAGGTGGGCTCCGTCATCGTGGTGAAACCCGGCGAGCGGGTCCCCCTGGACGGCGAGGTCATCGAGGGCTCCTCCGCCCTTGACACCGCCGCCCTCACCGGCGAGTCCGTACCCCGGGACGTGGGGCCGGGGGACGCGGTCATCAGCGGCTGCGTGAATCAGTCCGGCCTGCTGCGGGTGAAGGTGACCAAGCCCTGCGAGGAGTCCACCGTCTCCAAGATCCTGGACCTGGTGGAGAACGCCGGGGAGAAGAAGGCCGCCAGCGAGAACTTCATCACCCGCTTCGCCCGGTACTACACCCCCTGCGTCGTCATCGCCGCCACGGCCCTGTTCCTGATTCCCACCATCGCCCTGGCGCTGATTCCGGCTTCCGCCCAGCCCGCCTTCCTGGCGGGGACAAACTGGACCGGCTGGCTCCACCGGGCGCTGATCTTCCTGGTTATCTCCTGCCCCTGCGCCCTGGTCATCTCCGTGCCCCTCAGCTTCTTCGGCGGCATCGGCGGGGCCAGCAAGTGCGGCATCCTGGTGAAGGGCAGCAACTACTTAGAGCTTCTCTCCCGGGCGGAAACCGTGGTCTTCGACAAGACAGGCACTCTGACCCAGGGGAGCTTCACCGTCACGGCCCTGCACCCAGGCCAGGGCGTCACGGAGGACGCCCTGCTGGAGGCCGCCGCCCTGGCGGAGAGCTGGTCCAGCCATCCCATCTCCGTCTCCCTCCGCAAGGCCTGGGGAAGGGAGATCAACCCCAACCGGGTGACGGACGTGGAGGAGATCGCCGGGCACGGCGTGCGGGCCAAGGTGGACGGGAAAATCGTCTCCGCCGGCAACAGCCGCCTGATGGAGCGGGAGGGCGTACAGTGGGAGCCCTGCGAGCTGCCGGGCACCATCGTCCACGTGACGGTGGAGGGACACTACGCCGGGCACATCCTCATTTCCGACCTGCCTAAGCCCGAGGCGAAAACCCTGGTGGAAGGCCTGAAGGCGGCGGGAGTGAAAAAGGCCGTCATGCTCACCGGAGATGCCGAGGCCGCCGCCAAGGCCGTGGCCCGGGAGTTAGGAATCGACGAGTACCACGCCCAGCTTCTCCCCGCCGATAAGGTGGAGCGGGTAGAACATCTCCTGACGCACAAGTCCTCCCCCAGCGCCGCCCTGGCCTTCGTGGGGGACGGCATCAACGACGCGCCGGTTCTCACCCGGGCGGACATCGGCATCGCCATGGGAGCCCTGGGCTCCGACGCCGCCATCGAGGCCGCGGACATCGTGCTGATGGACGACAACCCAGCGAAAATTGTCACAGCCATGCGCATCTCCCGGAAGACCCTGCGCATCGTGAAGCAGAACATCTGGTTCGCCCTGGGGGTCAAGGGCGCGGTGCTGCTGCTGGGGGCTTTCGGCGTGGCCACCATGTGGGAGGCCGTCTTCGCCGACGTGGGCGTGGCTTTCATCGCCATTCTGAACGCCATGCGCTGCCTCCATGTGGACGAGTTCAAGCGGTAAGCCAAAACCTCCGCCGGGTCCTTGCCGCCGTCAAACACAAAAGCCCCGGAAAAGGCGCAAAACAAGATTTTCATGTTTTACGGAACTCGGCAGCAGGCGAGCGTACCAAAGCCACGGAAATTCGTTGAATTTCCGTGGCTTTGTTTTTATGCGCACTCTCGGTTGCTCTTTCCTCCGCAGTGTGCTAAAAATGTACTGTACCGTCCATGAAAAACTTTCTTCCGATATGTAATATTTCTCCCCTCCCCGCCGTTTACCAAATGAATCGGCGCCAATTCAACCGAGAAGGAGGAGACCTTTTATGCTTGCGATCTATCTCGCCATGCTGGAGACCGAACAGGACCAGCGGCGGTTCACGCGGCTGTTCGAGGCTTACGAGAAAAAGCTCTACGCGGTGGCCCTCCGGGTCCTGGGAAACCCGGACAAGGCGGAGGATGCCGCTCAGCAGACTTGGCTCCAGCTGATCAAACACTGGGACCGGGTGTCCGCCCTGCCCTGGGGGGAGACGGAGGGCTATGTGGTCACTGTGGCCAAGAACTGCGCCCTGGACATCCTCCGGGCGGAGCGGAAAACCGTCGCTTTCCCCGAGGACTGGGACCCGCCCGCCCAGGAGGAGTGTCAGGAGGAGTACGACTACCTGGTCTCCCTCATCCGCTCCCTGCCGGAGAACTACCGCCGGGTTCTGGAGCTCAAGTGCGTGGAGGAGCAGACCAATCAGGAAATTGCCCGGCGGCTGGGGTTCAAGGAGTCCACCGTGGCCGTCCGTATTCTGCGGGGTCGGAACATGCTGAAGGATCGCCTGGAAAAGGAGGGATACACCTATGACGCAGTTTGACATTCTCCTGCGCCGGGCGCTGATGGACGCCAACCTGGCGCAGTATGACCGGGCCCTCCGGAGCGCGGAGACCAAGGAGCCGGAGTTCTCCCCCGGCTATCTCCGGGAGCGGACCCGGGTGCTGGCGGACCCACAGGCCTGGGCCCGGCGGCGGTTCGGGGGCCGGAAACGTCTGAACTGGCGGCTGATCGCCATTGTGGCGGCGCTGCTGCTCCTCTCCGCCTGCGGTTACGCCCTGGTGACCGGGCAGTTCGCCCAGTGGTTCCCCACGATCTGGATGGACCCCGAGGCCCCGGAGGCTTCGGAGGAGATCGTGAGCCGCATGGGCACCGTCATCGGGGAGCCTCAGACCGTGGGAGACGAGACGATGACCCTCAACGCCGCCGTGTGGGACGGGCAGGATTTGAAGCTGTCCCTGACGGCGGAGGTTCCGGACCTGCCGGAGGACTTCGACTCTCAGGCCCCGTTCTACGACCTGGAGTGCCGCCTTATCATGGCGGAGCACCAGCGGGAGGCGTACCTGCGGAAGGAGATCGCCCAAATCCACGCCAACAGCCACATCGACTCCACCGAAGAGGAGCTGGAGGAGCTGGTCCAGTCTCACCTGGAGTACCCCGATGATCCTGACTTCCATTCGGTTGTCCGGGCGGCCCGCCAGGAGGACGGAACGCTCATTCTTCAAGTGATGGCGGCCCTGTTCGACTACGTGGAGGACCCGGAGCTGACGCTGCACATTGAAAACTTCGCCACCTATAAGGTGGAGGAGGGGGACGACGGAATCTTTACGTCATCGCGGGCCCCCGACGGAACCGTGACCACCGACCACGAGATAAACGAGCCCTTCCTGAAAGGCCCCTTCGACTTCACCTTTACCCTGGACAAAAAGCTCTCGCCCATCAGCTACGCGGGGGACATCGACGCGACCTATGAGAATATCCCCCTGCGGGTCTCGAAAATCACCGTCATGGCCTTCCAGGTCTGCGCCAACGTGGACCTCTTAGCCCTGTATGACCCCTCAGGGGAGGACCCGGACAAGCTGCATATCAGCCTGGAGCAGAACCTGGCCATGAGCTTGAACGGGCTTTGGACGAAGGACGGCGAATACGTGGAATGTATTGGCGGGACAGCGTTCTCTTTCGAGCATGACGGAAAGACCGACGGGGAGATGCGCGGCAATCCGGTCCACGTGATAGATCCCGCTCAGGTGACGGCGGTGTGCATCGGCGGAAAGCGGGTGGAGCTGAGCGAGCTGACGCGCCTGGACGAGTAAAAAAGTTTCCTCAAAAATTTTTGAAAATTTTGTAATGCGAAGCCCTCCTCCTCCGTTTACCTGACAGAACGGAGCGGGGAGGGTTTTCCTTTCCCGCCGGAAAAGAAAGGAAGGTTACATCATGAAAACTTGGAAACGATTGACCTCGGGGCTGTTCGCCCTGGTCCTGCTGGCGTCCCTGAGCTGCGCCACCCTGGCGGCGGAGCCCAAGGCGGAGAAGGCCGAAAAGCCCGCCGGGCAGTTCTCCCAGTGGTTCCCCTGGCTGGGGTCAGACCCCGCCGCGCCGGAGGCCTCCGAGGCTGTTCTGGCCAAAATGGGCACGGTTATCAACCAGACCAAAACCGCGGGCGGCGAGACGCTGACCCTGAACGCCGCCGTGTGGGACGGGGGTTCAGTGCGTTTGTCCCTCACCGCCAAGAGTCCGAACCTCCCGACGGTGGTGGACCGGTATACTTGGCTCAGCTCAGAGGGATGCACCGCCAAAATGCCGGAGGAGCAGTGGAAGGCATATGTGGAAAACAAGGTTGAGAGCGAGTCCGCCGGTCTCTCCAAGGAAAAGCGGGACCAGTGGCTTCAGTACCTGATGGAGCAGGGGCAGAGGCAGACGGGAGAGCTGCGCCCGAGTCTCCACCTTGCCAGCCGGGAGGGAGACACCGTCCAGCTGTCGGCGTCGATGATCCTGGACCCCTATCTGGAAAAGCCGGAAATCACGCTGCACATTGAAAATGTGGAAATTACGGGCCAAGGCATGGAGCAGCCCGGCACCAGGTCGGGGGACTACCTGCTGAAGGGGCCCTTTGAGTTCACCTTCACGCTGGACAAGGGGCTCTCGACTGTGAAATACGAGGGAGACGTGCCCGTCACCTGCGGCAAGGTCCCCCTTCGGGTCAGGAAGTTCTCCGTCTCCCCCTCCATCATGGTCGTGGACTGTGACATCGACACCCAAGGTTCCGCGAAGATCGTAGACCGCAGGAGCGGACCCGTCTCGGGCAAGACGATCAGCGTGGAGAAGGACCTGAAACTGGCGCTGAATGGCCTGTGGACCAAGGACGGCAAGTATATGGACTGTACGGCGTACATGGGCGTAACCATAACCGGGACCGGGAGCCCGGCAAATCCGGGCGACACCGTCTCCTGGGACCGCCAGTTCCCCTACCCCATCGACCCCACCACGGTAACGGCGGTGGATATCGGCGGGACCCGGGTGGAGCTGAGCCAGCTGGAGCGCCTGGGCCAGTAAAAATGTATTCAGAAATGAAGGAGGATATCATCATGAAAACTTGGAAACGTCTCATCTCAGGGCTGTTCGCTCTAACCCTGCTGGCGTCCCTGAGCTGCGCCGCCCTGGCGGCGGAGCCGGAGAAAACGGCCCCGAAGCCCGCCGGGCAGTTCTCCCAGTGGTTCCCCTGGCTGGGAACAGACCCCGCCGCGCCGGAGGCTTCGGAGGCCGTTCTGGCCAAAATGGGCACGGTTATCAACCAGACCAAAACCGTGGGCGGCGAAACTGTCACCCTGAACGGCGTCGTCTGGGAGGGGGAAAACCTCCTGCTGTCCCTGGTGATGAAGGGGAAGGACTTCCCTGCGGACCTCACCCCTGGCTCACTGCCGGCCGCGACGGTCTATACCGAGGAGTGCAGCCTGGAGCTGTCCGAGGAGAAGTGGAAGGAATATGTAAAAAAGGACGTGGAGCAGAGTGCCGGGGAGGACGAGACGGAGGCCCAGATCAAGGAGCAAATCCAAAAGAAACTGGACATGGGCCAAAAGCTCTATGAGGTTTATAACAACCGCCTGAGCTTCCGCCTGGTGAAGCGGGAGGGCGATACGCTTACCTTTTGCGCATCCATGCCTCTGAAAAACCATCTGGAAAAGCCGGAGCTGACCCTCCATATTGAGAACATGGCGATCTACGAGGGCGGCAAGGGCCTCGTAAGCTGGGACGGCGACCAGCGCACCGGCCCCGGACCCGGCAAAACGATTTTCAAGGGGCCCTTTGACTTCACCTTCACGCCGGAGAAGAGGTCCCAGCCCCTGGGCTACCGGGGGAGCGCCCAGGCAACCGTCAAAAAGATCCCCGTGCGAATCACTTCTGCCAGCATTTCCCCCACCCAAATCAGCGTCGGCTATGCCCTGGACATGAAGGGCCCGGTGAACGTGGTCCACCAGGGACAGGACCCCGTGCCGGGGGCCACGAACCTGGACATGGATAAGGACCTGAACATGCAGCTGGAGGGAGTCTGGACCAAGGACGGCAAATATGTGACCTGTTCCGGCTTTGTGATTCAGGGTGTAATGACGACGGCAGACGGGGAGTCGGCCACAGGCCACTTGAACCGTGACTTCCCTTACCCCATCGACCCCGCCGCGGTAACGGCGCTGGACATCGGCGGAACCCGGGTGGAGCTTGCCGGGCTGGAGTCCGTAAAGAAGTAACGACCGCTTTAAACGCGGGGCGGCCCCTTTTCTTTCCACACCGGGTATGCTATATTAATAATTTAACCGATCCAGGGAAAACCCAGTGTTTGCGGGCGTGATAAGGCCCGCGCGCCGGGCTTTTCCTTTTGTCCGGACGGCGGCGGGACGATTCCGCCAAGAACCTCGCGAGTCCGCCCGCCGCCGCGTGACCAATAAAAAATTTGCCCCCGGCGCAATACTTTTCCCCTCCCCGCCGTTTACCAAGTGAATCGGCGCCAATTCGACCGAGAAGGAGGAGACCTTTCATGCTTGTGATCTATCTCGCCATGCTGGAGACCGAGCAGGACCAGCGGCGGTTCACGCGGCTGTTCGAGGCCCACGAGAAGAAGCTCTACGCGGTGGCCCTGCACGTCCTGGGAAACCCCGCCCAGGCGGAGGACGCCGCCCAGCAGACCTGGCTCCAGCTGATCAAACACTGGGACCGGGTGTCCGCCCTGCCCTGGCGGGAGGCGGAGGGCTACGCGGTTACCGTTGCCAAGAACTGTGCCCTGGATATGCTCCGGGCGGAGCGGAAGACCGACGCCTTTCCGGAGGACTGGGACCCGCCCGCCCGGGAGGAGGATCAGGGGGAGTACGACTACCTGGTCTCCCTCATTCACTCCCTGCCGGAGAACTACCGGAGAATTCTGGAGCTCAAGTGCGTGGAGGAGCGGACAAATAAGGAGATCGCCCGACGGCTGGGGATGAACGAGTCCACCGTGGCCGCCCGGGTGATGCGGGGCCGGAACATGCTGAAGGATCGCCTGGAAAAGGAGGGCTACACCTATGACGCAGTTTGATATCCTCCTGCGCCAGGGGCTGATGGACGCCAACCTGACGGAGTATCAGAAGGTCTTCCAGCGCGTGGAGGCCGGAGAACCCGCCTTCTCCCCCGCCTACCTCCGGGAGCGGAGGCGGGCGCTGGCGGACCCTCAGGGCTGGGTGCGGCGGCGGTCCGGGGGGAGGCGGCGGCTGGACTGGCGGCTCATCGCCATCGCGGCGGCGCTGCTGCTTCTCTCCGCCTGCGCCTACGCCGTGGCCACCGGACAATTCTCCCAGTGGTTCCCCAGGATCTGGATGGACCCCGAGGCCCCGGAGACCTCCGAGGAGATCGTGAGCCGCATGGGCACCGTCATCGGGGAGTCCCAGACCGTGGACGGCACGACGGTGACCCTGAACGCCGCCGTGTGGGACGGGCGGGAGCTGCGGCTGTCCCTGACGGCGGACGTCCCGGACATCCCGGAGGACTTCGAGCCTCCCCCCGGCGTGTTCTACGACCTGGAGTGCCGCCTCACCCTGGCGGAGCGCCAGCGGGAGGCGTATCTGCGGAAGGAGGTCCCCCGAATACTCGACGGCAGCTACATCGACTACACGGAGGAGGAGCGGGAAGCGCTGCTCCAGGCCACCCTGGAGGACCCCAAGGGGGTCAGGCTCTGGCCGGACTTCCGGGTGGTCCGCTGGGAGGACGGGACCCTCTTCATGGAAGTGCGGGGGCTTCTGTACGACTACGTGGAGAAGCCGGAGCTGACGCTGCACATTGAGAACCTGGCCGCCTATAAGCTGGAGGAGGGAGAAGCCCCCGTCTTCTCGGCGGGGATCAGCCCCGACGGAACGATTATCACCGACCACGAGGTGAACGACCCGTTCCTGAAAGGCCCCTTTGACTTTACCTTCACCCTGGACAAGAAGCTCTCGCCCGTCCGCTATAGGGGAGACATTGACGCGAGCTATGAGAACATCCCCATACGGGTCTCGAAAATCACCGTCATGGCCTTCCAGGTTCGGGCCGATGGGGAGATCCTGGTTCCGGTGGATCCCACGGGAAAGGACCCGGACAAGCTGCATATCAGTTTTGAACAAGAGCTCGCCATGAGCGTGAAGGGACTCTGGACGGCGGACGGCGAATACGTGGAATGTATCGGAGAGACGGGGTTCACTTGCCCGGAAGAGGGGGTGCAGGCCGACGAGGTGGAGCTGTACGGCTCGCCGGTCCACGTGGTGGACCCCGCCCAGGTGACGGCGGTGGACATCGGCGGGAGGCGGGTGGAGCTCAGCGGGCTGGAGCGCCTGGACGAGTGAGGTTACGAAACGCCCCCTCTCCGCCTTCGCGAGGAGGGGGGTGTCTGCGGGGGGAACCTCTGCGGGTTCCCCCTGCGGGATTTCAATCAGCCTGCCCGCAGGCGACCCGGTTTTGCCTCCGGCAAAACCGGTCCTCCTTCTCCGCCAAAAAAAGGACCGCCCACAGGGCGGCCCTCTTTTTGGCGGAGAAGGAGGGATTCGAACCCTCGAGACCCTTTAGGGGCCTACATGATTTCCAATCATGCGCCCTCGACCAACTAGGCGACTTCTCCATCGTTGTCGATTGCTCCACCGATATGATGTTGACGCTCTTCCAGTGAAGAACAGTAGTTATTATACCAGAGCTTTTCCCAAAGTCAAGCCCTTTTTCAAATTTTCCCCGACGGGGACGGGAGGGGATTTTCCCCCCTCCCATTCCCGCCTTATTTCCGGGCCTCCCGGATGGACCGGAGGGCCGTCACCAGGGCCGGTTCCCCCGCCGGGGACGGAATGTCCGGCGTGGTGCCCGCCTCCTCGCTGCTGGAGCCGTCCGGGTTCAGGCCGTACATCATGGTAAACTGGATCAGGATGCCGCTGTTGGGCAGGCGCATCATAATGGGGTTCAGGGCCCCGATGCCGTCTCCGCCGGTTTGCGCCCCCACCAGGACGGCAAAGCCCGTGGCCTGACAGAAGACGGAGAAGGACTCGCTGGCGGAGTAGACCATGGGCCCCACCAGCAGCCACACCCGGCCATGGAACGCCGCCCGCTCCGCCGCCGGCTCCACCCGGAGGGTACTCTCTACAAAGTGGGTGGCGGCCTCCAGGCCGTCCCGGTTCAGCTTGGGCAGGTCTGGGAGCTCCGCGATGGGATGGAGGTCCTCCGGCGCGAAGACATTTTCGATGTAGGGCCGGTTGTTCTCGCTGTCCGCCAGCAAAGCGTAATTCGTGCAGGACAACGGCGCGTCGATCAGCGGAGATACCAGCAGATTCTGCCAGTAGAGCTCGCTGCCCCCGCTGTTGTCCGTCAGGTCGATGATGAGATCCGTGCAGTCCCCGGCGGCGTTGTAGAAATCCCGAATGGCCTGGGCCTCGGTTTGGTAGTTGGGGTCGTAGTCCGTCAGGAAGCTGTCCACCTTCAAATAGGCCACGCCCGCCTCCGGCAGGAGGAGAGTGCGGAGGTTTTCCCCCGCCTCCCCGCCGCTCCAGGAGCCGCCGCCTTCCTCCTCACCCAGGCTGTCCAGGTAGGCTTTCAGCGTCTTATACTGCTCCTCCGAAGCCTCAATGAGCTCCTTCCAGCGCTCCCGGCCCGAGGTGTCCTCATGGCCGCACCAGTCCAGCATCCCATCATAGTCCTCCGGCTCTATCATCCAGAGGTGCCCGTAGGGCCCCAGGCGGTAGAGAGAGCTGTACATGGCGGAGTAGAAGGCCTCGTCGCTGTCGTTTTCAAGAATCATCTCCCGGTAATCCGCAAAGACGCGCTCCGCCGGGTCGTCCGGGTTCTCCCGGTCGTGGACGCCCAGGCAGAGATAGCTGTCCTTTAGTGTCTTCACGAAATAGTCGTAGTCCTCCAGCCGCTGTGCCGGGGTCAGGCCCAGGGCGTTTTTCAGGGCGGGATCCCAGCGGCTGTCCGGCTCCGCCGCCGGGACGGCGCAGGCGGTCAGCAGCGTGAAGATGACAAGGGTCAGTGCAAGCAGGTTTCGCCTCATAAGATCGTCTCCTTTTCCTTGGGGGACCGTTCGGTGTCATAACGAGACGGCGCCCCGGTTTTCTCCAGGGTAACAGGAAAATCTTACGGACGGCTTGACAAAGCCCTTAAGAATTTCTTACAATTTCCATCCCATACTTCCGCCGCCTTTTTGGGGAGACGACGAAAATGAGCCGAGCCCCGAAAACTTCTTTAATAAAAATTGGCATCCGCCCAAAAGCGTGCTATACTATCTCCAATTATTTTGACGGAACGGAGTGGGCACATGAATCGCACGGCAGTCGTACAGATCCCGGAGGAACAGCTGGACCGGGTGGCGACCAGCTTTATCAAGTCGGCCAGCGGCTTTAGCAGCCAGATCACCATCTCCCGGGACGGGCACTGCATCAACGCCAAGAGTCTTCTTGGCTTCCTCTCCCTGATGCGGGACCACGGCGAGGTGACGCTGAGCGCCGAGGGCTCCGACGCCGGGGAGGCCCTGGAGGCCCTGGCGGGCGTCCTGGAGGCGAAGTAAGGGCGAAGAGAAGGGACTGCCTTGGGCAGTCCCTTCTTTTTTGCTCAGGCTTCCCGCTCCAGCATCCGGCAGAGCATGGAGGCCGCCTCGCCCCGGGTGGCGGTCCGGGCTCCGGCATAGGTCCCGGAGGCCAGGCCCAGGGCCTGGGCAAGGGCGGCGTAGCCCAGCTCCGCTTCCGGAATGGAGGACTTGTCGGCGTAATCACAGCGGTAGATCCCGCCCAGCCGGGCGGCGGGACCGTAGCCCGCGGCGTTCAGCAGCATCCGCGCCACGTCCGCCCGGGAGAGGACGGCGTCGTCGTCCCGCTCCGAGGAGCGCAGCAGCCCCAGGCGGTAGGCGTCGTAATAGGCGCTTTCCCGGCCGTCGCTCTCCTTCTTCACGGTCTCCGGATCCAGTGGCGCGCCCCGGAGACTGGAGACCAGGGCCACCAGCTCCCACTGGGTGATGTTCTTGGCGGGCCGGAATTTTCCCCCGGCGTAGCCCGCGCCGTACCCCGCCAGCTTCTCAATGTCCGCCTTGGCGGCGCTGCCGGACAGGTCCGTGTAGGTCAGGGCCTCCCGGGCGCTTCCCTGGGTCTCCCGGACGGGTTCGCCGGTCTTGGCGTCCACGCCCTCATAGCGTTCCGTCCGCTCCAGGGCGTAGGTCAGCCGAAGGCCGTAATAATACTCCATGTCCTGCTCCATCAGCTTTGCCTGGGCCGGGTCGGCCTTGACCAGCTTCTGGGGCACGTTCCGATAGGCCAGGTCGGGCGCGTAGGTCCCCGCCCAGGCGCCGAGGGCCGTCTCCATGGAGACCATGCCGCCCGCGTCGTCAAAGGTCATCTTTTCATCCCAGGAGGAGGAGAGGGAGTACACGGACCCGTCGGAGGCGTCGATGCTGATCGACGCGGCGTTGGCCGGGAAGGGCAGGCCGTTGACCTCCCGGGCGAAGGTGAAGGGCCGGTCCGGCCGGTCGGTTCCCCGGAGGGGCCGGACGCCGTCGTCCCGCTGATAGAGGGTCAGGTCCCAATCCGGGCGGTAGGCTTTCAGGAAGGCTTCCGCCTTTTTCAGGGCGTCTTCCTCCGTGAGTTTTTTCTCCCGGCCATAGGGGGCGGAGGACCAGACGCTCTCCACGTCCCCGGTCTTGGCGTTCACGGTGATGTTCCGGGTGAGGCGCTCCCCACCGTCCGTCCGGGCGTAGCGCAGGGTGCAGGAGACCTTGCCCTCCTGCCCCTCCTTGGCGGGGACGGTCTCATAGGAGGCGTTCGTCAGGGCGTAGCCCCGGAGGCCGTAGGCGCTCTGGGCCCGGAGGGCCTTGTCCAGGGCCTCCTGGGACAGGACGCCCTCCATTTGGGCCACGCCCTCCTGCTCCGCGCGGGTCAGGCCCGCCTCGTCGGCGGCCATCTCCGACTTGGCCATGGGGGCGGCGTTATCCGCGCCGCCGGCGGTCAGGGCGATCCGGCGGTCCATCTTCTCCTCCAGCTCCGTCAAGTCCAGGAGTTCCCCGGTCTTGGCGTCCACAAGGAAGTCGTGGGCCCCCTTCTCCGGCACGTAGCGCAGCACGGCCCGGGTGTCGCCGGGCTTGGCCAGCACATATTCCAGCTGGAGCTTTAAGGTCCCCTCCAGGTCCTCCCGGGCCTTGGCGGCGTCGGCGGGCGCGTCGGGAGAGGGCACGCCGCCCACTGCGGCCCCCTCGGGCACGTCCCGGTCAAAGTGCTCCACCACGCCGTTTTCCACCCGGATGGAATAGTGCAGGGGAGAGGGCAGGCCGTTCAGCGTGACGGTCCCGGACCAGCTGCTGCCGGAGGCGCTTCCCAGGGAAAGGCCGCCCTCCCGGTCCTTCAGCTCCACGGTCTCCCCCGCCCGGAGAACCCGGGAGAGGAAGTCTTCCGCGATCTCCCGGTCTCCCTCTCCGCCGCTCTCGGGGAAGGTGGGGAAGGCCGCCCGGACGTCGCCGGGGCTGGGGTCGTACTCCCAGCGGTAGAGGCTGACGACGGTGCCGTCCTCCAGGGCGGAGACGGAGAGGGAGCGCCGGTCGCCCTCCCAGCTCAGTTCCCACACGGGGACCAGGCCTCCGTTCAGTCCGCTGTGGAAGGTCTCATAGGACTCCGTATCCAGGCCCAGGGCTTTCTTCACCTGGGCGGTGACCTTGGCCAGGCGGGCGTCCTGGGAGTCCTCCGCTGCGGCGGTGGGCAGGGTCAGCGCCGCCAGCAGCGCGGCGGCCAGGGTCAGGGAAAGCAGGCGTTTCATGGTCATCCCTCCAAATCTTGTGATGTTCCTTTAGACGGCGGGAGCGGGGAAAAGGTTCCCGCTCCCGGCAGATTATTTCAGCTCGTCCAGTGTCAGGGAAAAGCTCTCCATGAAGGTCTCCAGGAAATAGTCCACCTCCGGCAGGCCGTAGGTCTCCAGGGCCTTTCGGGTCTGGGCGGCGGCCTCCCGGAACTCGGCGTTCCCGGCCTTCAGCTCCTCCACGCACTTGATGTAAGCCGACAGCTTGTCCGCCGCCTTTACCAGCCGCTCCACCTCCGGGTCCACGTCGGTGAGCACCGGGGCGTAGGCCCCCCGCAATTCCTCCGGCAGCATGTTCAGAAGCTTTTGCTCCGCCACGGCCTCCACGTGCTTGTAGGCGCTCTGAATGGCGGAGTTGTCGTATTTGATGGGGGTGGGCATGTCCCCGGTCAGGATCTCGCTGGCGTCGTGGTACAGCGCCGCCGCCGCCACGGCTCCCGGGTCGACGCGGCCGCCGAACTTCTCGTTGCGGACGACCGCCAGGGCGTGGGCCAGGACGGCCGCCTGGTGGCTGTGTTCCTGGACGTTTTCCGGCGCGGTGTTCCGCATCAGCGCCCAGCGCTGGATGAACCGCATCCGGGAGATGTAGGCGAAAAAGTGGCTCCGCATATCCTTACTCCTCCAGTGCTCCGAACAGGGCGTCCCCGTCCGTCCGGGCGATCCGCACGGGGCGGACCTGGTTGTGGAGGTCCGTCCCCTTGACCAGCACCTCCGCGTAATTGGGGGCGCGGCCCAGGAAGAGGCCGTCCTCCCCGCTGGGCTGCTCGAAGAGGACGTCGTAGACCTCCCCCACGCAGCCCTCTAAGTACGTCCGGCGCATGGCCTGGGCCACTTCCGCCGCCCGGTGGGCCCGCTCGCCCCGGGTGGCCTTTGGAATCTGCTCCATCTCCGCCGCGGGCGTTCCGGGGCGCTCGGAGTAGGGGAAGATGTGCATTCTGGCGAAGCCGCACTTCCGGATAAACGCCAGGGTCTCCTGGAACTCCTCCTCCGTCTCCCCGGGGAAGCCGGTGATCAGGTCCGTGGTGACGGCGGGCCGGCGGAAATGCCGGTTCAAGAGCTCCACGGACTCCAGATACCGGGCGGCGTCGTATTTCCGCCGCATCCGCTTTAAGGTGGCGTCGCACCCGCTCTGGAGGGACAGATGGAACTGGGGGCACAGGTCCGGCAGCGCCGCCGCCCGGCGGCAGAACTCCTCCGTGACGGTGCGGGGTTCCAGGCTTCCCAGCCGCAGGCGCGTCCCGGGTACGGCGGCGGAGACGGCCTCCAGCAGGTCGATGAGGGTCAGCCCCTGGTGGAGGTCCCGGCCCCAGGAGGAGACCTCGATGCCCGTCAGCACAATTTCCCGATAGCCCTGGCTTTTCAGCTCCACCGCCTGGACCGCCGCGTCCTCCAGGGAGAGGGAGCGCACCGGTCCCCGGGCGTAGGGGATGATGCAGTAGGAGCAGAAATTGGCGCAGCCGTCCTCTACCTTCAAAAGGGCCCGGGTCCGGCCCTCCAGCCCCCCGGCGGGCAACCGCTCGAAGTGCCTCCGGTCAAAGGGCGGGTCCACGGCCTCCAGAGGGGCTCCCCGCTCCCGGACGGCCCGTTCCAAAAGGTCCAGAAAGCCCAGGCGGTCCCCGGTGCCCGTCAGCAGGTCGGCCCCCAGGGCCCGGGCCTCGGCGGCGTGGGTCTGGGACCAGCAGCCGCACACGGCCACCACGGCCTCCGGGTGTTCCCGGCGGACCCGGTGGACCGCCTGGCGGGACTTCTGATCTCCGGCGGCGGTGACGGAACAGGTGTTGATGACGTAGGCGTCTGCCTCTCCGCTGAAAGGGACGGTCTCGTGGCCCCGGGTCCGGAGCGCCCGCTCCATGGCCTGGGTCTCGTACTGATTCACTTTGCAGCCGAGGGTGTAGATGGCGACTTTCATAGATGCTCAGATTCTCCTTGCGCTTTGTAAATTTGTCCTTTATAATGGCTGGGTATGTTTCTCCATTATACTGGAATCCGCCCCTTTGGGCAAGCCCCAACGAAAGGAGTTTTTTCCCATATGATTTACCTGGATCACGCCGCCACCACCCCCGTTCCCCGGGAAGTGGCCAGCGCCATGTACGAGGTTCTGACGGAGCAATTCGGCAACCCCAGCTCCCAATACCCCTTCGGGGCGGAGATGAAAAAGCGGGTGGAAGGCTGGCGGGAGACCGTGGCCGCGCTGATGGACTGCCCGGCGGACCGGCTGTTCTTCACCTCCTGCGGCACCGAGGGGGATAACTGGGCCCTCCGGGCCGCCGCCTGGCAGAACCGGCACGTGGGGCGGCACATCGTCACCACGGCGGTGGAGCACAGCGCCGTGCTGGAGTGCTGCAAATGGCTGGAGCGGGACGGGTACGAGGTCACGTACCTGGCCCCGGACCAAGATGGGACCATCACCGCCGCCCAGGTGCTGGAGGCCGTCCGGCCGGACACGGCGGCGGTCTCCGTTATGCTGGTGAACAACGAGCTGGGCACCGTGTACCCCGTGGCCGATATCGCCAAGGGGCTTCCCCTCCGGAATCCCAAGACCCTCCTCCACACCGATGCGGTGCAGGGACTGACCGCCTTCTCCGCCCGCCGCCTGGGGGCGGACTTTGTGACGGTCTCCGCCCACAAGATCGGCGGGCCCAAGGGGATCGGGGCCCTGTACATCAACCCCCGGGTGAAGAATCCCCGGCCCCTGCTTCCCGGCGGGGGCCAGGAGAAAAGCCTCCGCTCCGGCACCGAGGCCACGGCCCAGATGGCGGGCTTCGCCCGGGCGGCGGAACTGCGTCTGGAGCGCCTGGAGGAAAACCGGGCCCATCTGGAGAGCCTCCGGGCCTACGCCCGGGAGACGCTGCTCAGCATCCCGGACATAGTTCCCGTGGGGGCGGGGACGGCTCCCCATATCCTGGCCCTGTCCCTGGCGGGCTGGCCCGCCGGAAACATCGTCAACGACCTGGGGAATCAGGGGATCTGCGTCTCCGCCGGGTCCGCCTGCCACCAGGGCAAGCCCAGCCACGTGATCGCCGCCCTGCGGCTCCCCAAGCGGGTTGCCTCCGGGGTCATCCGCCTCAGCTTCGGACCCGAGACCACCCGGGCGGAGATCGACGCCTGCGCCCAGGCCCTCCGGCGGCATCACGACGGCCGAATGCCTATGCTGTAATACGATTTTATAAAGGTGTTTTATGTTCAACTTCCTCCGCCGCGAGCCCGGCTTCTACAAGCGGCTCTTCAAGCTCTCCCTGCCCATGATCCTGCAAAATCTCATCACCTTTTCCCTGGGGCTTATCGACACCTTCATGGTCTCCCGCCTGGGGAACGCCGAGATGGCGGCGGTGACCACCGCCAATGTCCCCGTGTTCCTCCTCACCAGCATCGTCTTCGGCTTTCAGAGCGGTCTGGGCATCCTGGTAAGTCAGTACTGGGGCAAGGGGGATGAGAAGAGCGTCAGCCGCAGCATGGGCGTGGCCGCTCTCATTGGGACCGCCATCACCCTGGCCCTGGCCCTCGTCTTCTGCGCCTTCCCGGTGCCGGTGATGGACCTGCTGTCCAACAGCCACGACCTCAGCCTGCTGGGGGCCCCCTACCTCCAGGTCATCGGCTTTTCCTACGTCTTTAACATGCTCTCTTCCATCTACGTCAGCGCCCGGCGGAGCGTGGAGGATCCGGGCTTCGGAATGAAGCTCTTCGGCTTCTCCACCATCCTGAACACGGGGCTGAACTACCTGCTGATCTTCGGCAATTTCGGCTTTCCCGCCCTGGGGGTGGCCGGGGCGGCCATCGCCACCCTGCTGGCCCGGATCAGCGAGTTCGTCATCTGCGCCGTCTGCGCCCTGCGGAGCCGTCTTATCCCCCTGTACCTGGGGCTCTTCTTCCGCCCCGGCGTGGACATGTGCCGCCGCTTCGTCAAATACGCCTCCCCGGTGGTCCTGAACGAGACCGTCTGGGGCCTGGGGAACTCCCTGCTGACGGTGATCCTGGGGTACACCGACGATTCCGTGGAGATGCTGGCGGCCAACGCCGTCATGGGCAATCTGAACCGCCTGTTCCTGGTGGTCTGCTTCGGCCTGGGGGCCGCCACCGCCGTCATGGTGGGCAAGGCCATCGGCGAGGGCCAGGGCCGGGAGAAGGTCATGGACCTGAGCCGGGCACTCCTCTGGTTCGCCGTGCTGGTGGGGACCGTCCTGGCCCTCTTCTCCCTGGCGCTGGTGCCCCTGGTCTTTGTGCCTGTTATCTTCCCCATGTTCAAGCTCTTTGGCCTCTCCGCCGAGATTGCCACGGCCCTGGCCGTCATGGGCTTCGCCACCATCCCCCTCCACGCCTGCGCCATCTCCGCCATCACCGGCGTCCTCCGGGCCGGGGGCGACGTGTTCTGGTCCACAGCCCTGGACATCGCCCCTCAGTGGGTGGTGTGCCTCCCGGTCACGGCCCTGGTGGCCCTGGTTTGGAAGCTGGGCTGCTGGCCCATCGCCTTCGCCATCCAGTTGGAGAGCATCGTCAAATTTCCCCTCTGCCTCTGGCGGGTCCAGGGCGGGAAGTGGATCAACGACGTGACGGGAGGGACCAGGGAATGAGCCTCTTCCGCTGCCCTTTCTGCGCCGCTCCCCTGACCCGGGAAGCGGGGGCCTACCGCTGCCCCGGGGGCCACAGCTTTGATATCGCGAAGGAGGGCTACGTCCACCTGCTGCCCCCCAACCAGAAGCATTCCGCCCTCCCCGGGGACGACCGGGACATGGTGCTGGCCCGGCGAGACTTTCTGTCCAAAGGGTATTACCAGCTGCTTTTAAATACGCTCCGTAGTCGAATTTTGGCCCTTTCCGGCGAAGCGCCCGCCCTGCTGGACGCAGGCTGCGGGGAGGGCTGGTACACCGCCGGGGTCTATCAGGCCCTTGCGGCCGCCGGGAAGAAGCCCCGCATGGCGGGGACGGACATCTCCAAATTCGCCCTCCGCGCGGCGGCGAAGCGGGAGAAGGGGGTGGAGTTCGCCGTGGCCTCCTCCTACCACCTGCCCCTGGCGGACGGCAGCGTGGATGTGCTGCTGAACTGCTTCTCTCCCCTGGCCCTGGAGGAGTTCCGGCGGGTCTTGAGGCCCGGCGGGGCCTTCCTCTACGTAGTCCCGGGGGCGGAGCACCTCTGGGAGATGAAGGAGATTCTTTACGAAAACCCCTACCCCAACGAGGAGAAGGAGACCCCCTACGAGGGGTTCCGCTACCGGGAGATCCTCCCGGCGGACGGGACCGCCGCCCTGGAAACTCGGGAGGACATTCAAAACCTCTTCCGCATGACGCCCTATTTCTGGAAGACCCCCAGGGCCGGGGCGGAGCGCCTGGCGGCCTTGGAGAGGCTGGAAGTTCGGACTTCCTTCCGGGTCCACGTGTTTGAAAAGCTGTGAGCTTTGAAAGGAGCAGATTTATGAAACCCAATCCCACCCGCTCGGCCCTCATCCTCATCGACATGGAGAACGGCTTCGTGGACCACCGGGGCGGCCACTGCATCAAGGGGGCCCAGGCCACCGTCCCCGCCTGCGCCCGGGCCGTAGACCTGGCCCGGAGCAAGGGCATCCCCGTCTTTTTCGTCAAGCGCATCTACCGCAGCGACGGCAGCGACGTGGAGCTGACCCGCTACGCCGCCTGGAAGGCCGGGGGCCACGCCTGCCGCCCCGCCTCCACGGGGCCCAACAGCGCCCAGGCCCCGGAGGCCCTCCGGCCCCAGCCGGGGGACTATGCCATCATCAAGCCCCGTTGGAGCGCCTTCTTCCAGACGGAGCTGGACCTGATCCTCCGCCGCCTGGATGTGCGCACCGTCATCCTGGCGGGCACCACCACCCCCAACTGCGTCCGCACCACCTGCTACGACGCCATTGCCCTGGAGTATAACGCCGTGGTCCTGACGGACTGCTGCTCCTCCCAGACGGAGGAGATCCAGCGGGTGAATCTGGAGGACATGGAGCGGGCCGGAGCCGTTCTCATGGACAGCGCCGCCTTCGCCGCCTACGGCCCCGGCACGGTCTCCGATCTCTCCGCCGCCATCCGGGAAGAGATGCTGGCCTCGGACGCGTTTCCGGAGCCCTTCGGAACGGAGGGGGACGCGGTGGGCTGGACGGACCGCTGGTGAGATCGGCGTGCAATTGTGAACGTTTGCGTAAATTCTCGCGGCCCTTTCGTCAAAGCGTAAAAAAAGCCGGAGAACCTTTGGCAAAATCGGAAAATTTTCTGAAACGCGGAGAAAAAACGTTGATTTTTTACCGGAAAAATGCTAATTTCTTTATAGCGAAAACGATTGCGGCAGCATTCTGCTTCCGCCGGTTTTCACCATTGACCCAGAGGCCCCACCGGGCCCCAGGACGACAATTTTTCAAGGAGGTCGTTTCCCATGTTTGATTCCAAGAACGTTTCCCTGGGCATCGCGCCCATCGGCTGGTGCAACGATGACATGCCCGAGCTGGGCGGAGAGAACACCTTCCAGCAGATCGTCAGCGAAATGGCTCTGGCGGGCTTCACCGGCTGCGAGATCGGCAACAAGTACCCCACCGATCCCGCCGAGCTGAAGAAGGCCCTGGACCTTCGGGGCATGCGCATCGCCAGCCGCTGGTATTCCTCCTTTATCCTGACCCGCCCCTTTGAGGAGGAGGAGAAGGACTTCAAGGCCAACCTGGACTTCCTGGCCGCCGTGGGCGCCAACCGGATCAACGTCAGCGAGCAGAGCTACTCCATTCAGGGCCAGATGGACACCCCCGTCCTGACGGGAGGCCACAAGCACGTGATGGACGACGCCGAGTGGGACCGCTTCTGCGACGGGCTCAACAAGCTGGGCAAGATCGCCGCCGACCGGGGCTTCAAGCTCTGCTTCCACCACCACATGGGCACTGTGGTCCAGACCAGCGAGGAGACGGACCGCATGATGGCCAACACCGATCCCCGCTATGTGTTCCTGTGCTATGACACCGGCCACTTCACCTTCGCCGGGGAGGATCCCCTGACACAGCTGCGGAAGTACGCGGACCGCGTGGGCCATGTTCATCTGAAGGATATGCGCCTGCCCGTCGTCGAGGAGGCCCGGAAGAACAACTGGAGCTTCCTGCAGTCCGTGCGGAACGGCGCGTTCACGGTGCCCGGCGACGGCGACGTGGACTTCGATCCCGTGTTCAAGGCCCTGGCGGACGCCGGGTATCAGGGCTGGCTGCTGGTGGAGGCTGAGCAGGATCCCGCCAAGGCCAATCCTCTGGAATACGCCATGAAGGGGCGGAAGTACATCCGGGAGCATACCGGGCTGTAAGGGCTAGTCTCTACTCGCCCTTGCGGGCGGGGCGGATTTTTCCGGCGCTGACGCGCGGGGGAGACTCAAGCCATGATGATGGCCTGGCAATGCACCCCCCATTCTC
>CAMXKT010000023.1 GCA_947244595.1 uncultured Oscillibacter sp.
GGCAACATGCCCAACATGAAGGAAGCCCTGCTGTCCGACGCCATCGGCACCGTGGCGGGAGCCTGCTCCGGCACCTCCACCGTCACCACCTTCGTGGAGTCCGCCTCCGGCGTAGAGGCCGGCGGGCGCACGGGCCTGACGGCCCTGACCACCGGCATCCTGTTCCTGGCCTGCATCTTCATCGCCCCCATCGCCGCCATCATCCCCGCCGCGGCCACCTCCGCCGCCCTGATCTACGTGGGCGTTTTGATGCTCATGGGCCTGAAGAACGTGGACTTCGACGACATGGACCAGATGGTCCCCGTGTCCCTGATGCTGATCGGAATGCCCGTCTCCGGCTCCATCGGCCACGCCATCGGACTGGCCATGATCTCCTACACCGTCATCAAGGTCTTCAGCGGCAAGGCCAAGGAGGTCTCCGTCCTCACTTATGTGATCTCGGCCCTGTTCCTCTTCAAGTTCTTCCTGATCGTGTAAACGCGGCAGGCAACGCGCCGTCCATAAAATCCGCCCCGCCCGAAAGCTTCCGCTTCCGGGCGGGGCTTTTCCGTTTCCCGGTGTGTACAATCGGGAAAACATGTGTTATAGTAGTCACAGTTGACCATATCATAGTGCTGGTATTCCCCCTTTCAAATCCACACAAGGAAGGACGCTTTATGAACATGAAAAGAATACTCCCCCTGTTTCTTGCCGCCGCGCTGGCGCTTCTCGCCGGCTGCGGCGGAAAAAAGGCCCCCGAGCCCCCGGCGGAGGATCCGCAGCCCTCTCAGGAACAGCCTCAAGAGGCGGAGGGCGCTTCCGCCCTGGGAAGCCTGGCCTCCTTCACGGCAGGCACGCTGGACGGAGGGACCTTCACCCAGGACGACATCGCCGCCAGGGATGTGACGGTCCTGAATTTCTGGGCCCTTACCTGCCCGCCCTGCATCGCGGAGATGCCGGATATCGCGGCCTTCGAAAAGGCCCTGCCGGACAATGTGGCGGTAGTCACCGTCTGCCTGGACGGCTACGGCAGCGAGGACTCCGTCCGAGAGATCCTGGAGGATGCGGGCTTCGAGGGGGTCACCCTCATTACCGGGGACGGCGACCTGCTGGACCTGGCCGGGAATCTGATGTACACCCCCACCACCGTCTTCGCCGACAGCAACGGCGCGCTGGTCATGACCCTGTCCCTGGCCGCCTGCGGCGGCAATGGCGGCGGCGATGCCCAGCCCTCCGGCGGCGAATCCCAGCCCGCGGGGGACACCCAGCCCGCCGGCGACTCCGGCGCTTCCGGCGGCACCGTGTACTACCTGAACTTCAAACCCGAGCAGGACCCCGACTGGCAGGAGCTGGCCAAGATCTACACCCAGGAGACCGGCGTGGAAGTGAAGGTCCAGACCGCCGCCTCCGGCCAGTATGAGACCCAGCTGATGAGCGAGATGGCCAAGACCGACGCTCCTACCCTCTTCCAGGTCAACGGCCCCGTGGGCCTGGCCAACTGGAAGGACTACTGCTATGACCTCAGCGGCTCCGCTCTGGCCGGAGAGCTCTCCAGCCAGGACTTCGCCCTGATGGACGGCAGCTCCATGTCCGGCATCGCCTATGTCATTGAGACCTACGGCCTGATCTACAACAAGGCCCTGCTGGAGCAGGCGGGCTACACCGCCGACGATATCAAGTCCTTCGCCGACCTGAAGAAGGTGGCCGAGGACATCACCGCCCGGAAGGACGAGCTGGGCTTCTCCGCCTTCACCTCCGCCGGCATGGACGGCTCCTCCGACTGGCGCTTCAAGACCCACCTGGCCAACCTGCCCATTTACTACGAGTACGAGGCCGACGGCATCGGAGACACCGACGCCATCAAGGGCACCTACCTGGACAACTACCGGGCCATGTGGGACCTGTATATCAACAACTGCACCTGCGCCCCCACCCTGCTGTCCGCCAAGACCGGCGACGACTCCGTGGCTGAGTTCGTCACCGAGCAGGCCGTCTTCTATCAGAACGGCACCTGGGCTTACAGCGACGTGGCCGACGTCGGCGAAGAAAACCTGGGCATGCTGCCCATCTACTTCGGCGTGGGCGACGAGGCCAAGCAGGGCCTGTGCACCGGCACGGAAAACTACTGGTGCGTGAACAAAAACGCCAAGCCCGAGGACATCCAGGCCACCCTGGACTTCATGTACTGGTGCGTCACCTCCGACACCGGCCTGGAGTACCTGTGCTCCGGCGACCACATGGGCTTCGTCATCCCCTTCAAGGGCAACCTGGAATCCACCAACCTTCTGGTGAACATCGCCAACGACTATGTGGCCCAGGGAACCACCAGCATCAAGTGGTGTTTCCCCACCATGCCCTCTGAGGAGTGGAAGAACGTCCTGGGCTCCGCCCTGACCGCCTATGCCGCCGACCAGACCGACGCCAACTGGGAAACCGTGCGGGCCGCCTTCGTGGACAACTGGGCCGCCGAGAAATCCAAGTAATTCAGAGCAAAAGATAACGCCATACCGGGGCGGACGGGTAACCGCCCGCCCCGGTTTTTCTTCTCCCGCCTTGAACCGCTGGGAGGCGCGCCGTGCCCCTGCCGCACGGCCCTTGTCCCGGCGGTCCAAAGCAGACGCGAAATCTACTTGTGAAGGAGGCTTCCGCCAGCCATGGAAAAATCCATCAAGCGCTACTTCCCCGTCTTCCTGGGGCCCACGTTCCTGGCTTTCCTCATCGGCTTCATCGTGCCCTTCCTCATGGGCCTCTACCTGTCCCTCTGCGATTTCCGCACCGTTACCGACGCCAAGTTCATCGGCCTGGGGAACTTCGTCCGGGCCTTCCAGGACGGGGGCTTCGCCCACGCCTTCTGGTTCACCGCTCTGTTCACCGTGACGACCCTGATCCTGATCAACGTCATTGCCTTCGCCGTGGCTCTGGTGCTGACCCGGGAGATTCGGGGCACGAATATTTTCCGCACGGTCTTTTTCATGCCCAACCTCATCGGCGGCATCGTCCTGGGCTATGTGTGGCAGCTGATCTTCAACGGCATTCTCTCCCGGTATGACCTGGCGCTGAAAATCTCCGCCAAGTACGGCTTCTGGGGCCTGGTCATTCTGATCTGCTGGCAGCAGATCGGCTACATGATGATCATCTACATCGCGGGCCTCCAGTCCATCCCCGGCGACCTGAACGAGGCGGCGGAAATCGACGGGGCCAACGGATGGCAGAGGCTGTGGAACGTCACCATCCCCAACATGATGCCTTCCATCACCATCTGCACCTTCCTGACCCTGACCAACGGGTTCAAGCTCTTTGACCAGAACCTGTCCCTCACCGCCGGCGAGCCCATGAAGCAGACCGAAATGCTGGCGCTGAACATCTATAACACGTTCTACGGCCGGGTGGGCTACCAGGGCGTGGGCCAGGCCAAGGCCGTGGTCTTCTTCATTCTGGTGGTGTCCCTGGGCCTCATCCAGCTGAAAATGACCCGCTCCAAGGAGGTGCAGCAGTAATGAAACGCAAAGCGAGAGGCGGTTGGTTCGCCACCATTCTGTTTACCGTGATCTCCATCTTCTACGTGGCTCCGCTGTTCATCGTCCTCATCAACTCCTTCAAGAAGAAGGCCTTCATCAATCTGGAGCCCTTTCAGCTCCCCTCGGAAAAGACCTGGGTGGCCCTGGAAAACTTCGCCAATGCCATGGAGAAGTACAACTTCCTGGAGTCCGTCCTCTGGACCGTGGTCATGACCGTGGGGTCTGTGGTGGTCATCCTGATCTGTACCTCCATGTTCGCCTGGTATATCACCCGGGTGAAAAGCACGGCCACCAAGATTCTCTATCTCCTCTGCGTCTTCTCCATGGTGGTCCCCTTCCAGATGGTCATGTTCACCCTCTCCCTGGTGACGGACCGGCTGCGCCTGGGCACCCCCTGGGGCCTGGTCATCATCTACCTGGGCTTCGGCGCGGGGCTGGCAGTGTTCATGTTCTGCGGCTTCGTCAAGTCCATTCCCATTGAGATCGAGGAGGCCGCCATGATCGACGGCTGCTCCCCCCTGCGGACCTTCTTCTCCGTGGTCCTACCCATCATGAAGCCCACCTATATCTCGGTGGGCATCCTGGAGACCATGTGGATCTGGAACGACTTCCTGCTCCCCTACCTGACCCTGGACCTGAACAAGTTCAGCACCATCCCCATCACCATCCAGCGGATGCAGGGCTCCTACGGCCGGGTGGACATGGGCGCCATCATGGCCTCCCTGGTCATGGCTATCATCCCCATTGTGGTGTTCTACCTGAGCTGCCAGAAGTATATCATCAAGGGTGTTGCGGCCGGCGCCGTAAAAGGTTAGTCACTTTTTCTTGAAAGATATGGGGACTCTTAGCGGCTCTGCCGCTTAGAGCCCCCGTATACCCGAAGGGTAAAAAGAACCAAAAAGAACTTTATCTCGCTCTGGCAGTCCGGCGCTTTACCAGCCTAAAGCGACGGCAATGTAAGTCCGAGTTAGGAGGGACATGGTATGACAATTAAAGACATCGCCCGGCTGTCCGGGTGCGGCGTGGCCACCGTGTCCCGGGTGCTGAACGACCACCCCGACGTCAGCGAGGAGACCCGGCGGAGGGTCCTGGCGGTGGTGGAGGCGCAGGGCTTTCAGCCCAACAACAACGCCAAGCACCTGAAACAGCAGGCCGGGACCGGCATCACCATCCTGGTGAAGGGCACTCAGAACATGCTCTTCGCCGACCTGGTGGAGCGGGTCCAGGCCCTCCTTCGGGACAGCGGCCGGGACGCCGTGGTCTACTACCTGGACGAGGACGCCGACGAGGTTTCCTACGCCCTCCAGCTCTGCCGGGAGCGCAAGCCCCTGGGCATTCTCTTCCTGGGCGGGGACCTGGAGCTGTTCCGCACCCGCTTTCAGCCCATCGCCGTCCCCTGCGTACTGCTGACCAACACGGCCAAGGACCTGCACTTCGACAACCTCTCCTCCCTGACCACCGACGACGGCGAGGCCGCCGCCCAGGTCATCGAATTTCTGGCCGGACAGGGCCACCGGCGCATCTGCCTCCTGGGCGGCAACTGGTCCTGCTCCCAGATCAGCTACCGCCGCCTGGAGGGCTGCCGCCGGGCCTTTCAGCGCCTGGGCCTGCCCTTCGACCCGGAGCGCCAGTGCGAGCCCTGCCGCTACTCCATGGCCGACGCCTACGCCGCCACGGAGCGGCTGCTGGACCGCCGCCCGGACCTGACGGCCATTTTCGCCATGAGCGACGTCATGGCCATCGGGGCTGTCCGGGCCCTGCGGGACCGGGGCAGGCGGGTGCCGGAGGACATCTCCGTGGTGGGCTACGACGGCATCCCCATGGCCAGCTACTCCGTCCCCCGGCTCACCACCGTCCGCCAGGACACCCAGCGCCTGGCGGAGCGGGGGGTGGACGTGCTGCTGCGGGGCATCGAGCGGCGGGGACAGGCCCCCGTCCACGAGGTGGTGCCCTTCCAGCTCATCCCCGGGGAGAGCGTCGCCAGACTGGCGGACGCATGACGTTTTTCACTCTATCAAGAAAGGGGCGCCCAACGTGAGAAAAGCCGGTATCCTGATGCCCATCTCCTCCCTGCCCTCTCCCTGCGGAATCGGGACCTTAGGGGACGCCGCCTGGGAGTTCGTGGACTTCCTGGTTCAAAGCGGGCAATCCTGCTGGCAGATCCTGCCCGTGGGGCCCACCAGTTATGGGGATTCCCCCTACCAGTCCTTCTCCTCCTTCGCCGGGAATCCCTACTTCATCGACCTGGACCTCCTGGCGGATCAGGGACTTCTGCGGCCCGAGGAGTACCGGGGACTGGATTGGGGAGACAACCCCGGAGCCGTGGACTACCTGGCCCTCTATGAGAACCGCTTCGCCGTCCTGCGGACGGCCTGCTCCCGCCTGAGGCCGGAGGATCTCGCCCGGCTGGCCCGGGAGTGCGGGGACCTGTCGGACTGGCTGGAGGACTACGCCCTCTTCATGGCCCTGAAGCAGTCCCACGGGGGCCGTCCCTGGCTGGAGTGGCCCGAGGGAGAGCGCCTGCGGAAGCCGGAGACCCTGGCGGAAGCCCGGGAGAGGCTGGCAGGGGAAATCGAGTTCTGGAAGCGGGTCCAGCTCCTCTTTTTCAGCCAGTGGCGGGCACTGAAAGCCTACGCCAACAGCCGGGGCGTGTCCATCATCGGGGACCTGCCCATCTATGTTTCCATTGACAGCGCCGACGTTTGGGCCAGCCCGGACCAGTTCCAGCTGGACGCGGAGGGACGGCCCACGGAGGTGGCGGGCTGCCCGCCGGACGGCTTCTCCGCCGACGGCCAGCTCTGGGGGAACCCCCTCTTTGACTGGGAGACCATGAAAGCCGACGGCTACCGCTGGTGGATCCGCCGCATCGCCGCTCAGTTTCAGCTCTTCGACACCCTGCGGATCGACCATTTCCGGGGCTTCGACCAGTACTACGCCATCCCCGCCGGGGACCCCACCGCCTGGAACGGCCGCTGGCGGCCCGGCCCCGGCATCGCGTTCTTTCAAGCGGTAGAGGAGGCCCTCGGGCCCCGGGACATCATCGCCGAGGACCTGGGCTTCCTCACCCCCTCTGTCCGGAAGCTGCTGGAGGAGACGGGCTATCCCGGCATGAAGGTGCTGGAGTTCGCCTTTGACAGCCGGGACACCGGCGGGGGCTACCTGCCCCACTGCTACACCCCCCACTGCGTGGCCTACACCGGCACCCACGACAACGACACCATCCTGGGCTGGATGGCCTCCGCCCCGGCGGAGGACGTGGCCCTGGCCAAGGCCTACCTCCGGCTGAACGAGCAGGAGGGCTATCACTGGGGCATGATGCGCTCCGCCTGGGCCTCTGCGGCGGACCTGGCGGTGATGCAGCTTCAGGATCTGCTGGGCCTGGGGAGCGAAGCCAGGATGAACACCCCCTCCACTCTGGGCGGAAACTGGCGCTGGCGGGCCCTGCCGGGGGACTGCTCGGCGGAGCTGGCGCACCGGCTCCACCGGGAGATGGAGATCTACCAGCGCCTGCCCGGCTGAGGGCTCCATCTTCACACAAGGAAAAGGGACAGCTTACAGCCGTCCCGCAGCTTGCCGAAAAAATTTTTCGGCAAGCTGCTTACGATTTCAGAACTAAAAAAGTTCTGAAATCGAGTGATTTAAATAGTGCAGGAAACCCCTCCTGGGTTTCCCGCACACACCCTTCCTTCCCGTTGAATCGGTCTTCCGCGTTTTCCGGAAAATCAAGGGACGGCCGTACAGCCGTCCCTTTCCTTGTTCAAAGCACCAGTGCCTCTTTCAACGTGCGGAGGGAGGCCAAATGTCCCTCCAGCATGGGCAGGGTCAGGTCCTCCATCTCCAAGGAGACCTCATCGTCATAGCCCGCCATGCGGGCGGCGGAGAAGAACTCCTGCCACCACTGGACCCCGTGGCCCGCGCCCACCGCCACATAGTTCCAGCTTCTCCGGCGGAAGGCGTCAATGGGCTTGGTGTCCAGCATTCCGTTGGGGCCCCACAGGCGGCGCTCCGGCCGGGAGTCCTTGCCGTGGATGTGGTACAGGGCCCCCGCCTCCCCCAGGACCCGGGCGGCCTCAATGGGGTCCCCGCCCATCCAGAAGAGGTGGGAGGGGTCCAGGTTCATGCCCACCATGGGACCCACGGCCTCCCGGAGGCGCAGCAGCGTCTCGGGGTTGTACACCAGCTGCATGCCGTGGTTTTCCAGGGCGATCCGCTCCACGCCGCAGTCCTCCGCCAGGCGGACCAGCTCCCGCCAGGCGGGAACGGCCACCTCGTTCCACTGGTAGTCCAAAATATCCTGGGTCTCCGGCGGCCAGGAGGTGGTGATCCACACCGGCGTCTTGTCCCCGGGGCACCCGGCGGGGAGGCCGCTCATCATGACGATCTTCTTTACCCCCAGCTTCTCCGCCAGACGGAAGGTCTTCTCCGTCACCTCCCTGTCCTTCGCGTAGGCCAGGGGATTCCCGGAGCAGTTCAGGGCGCAGAGCTCCAGCCGGCGTCGGCGCTGCGCGTCCCGCCAGCGGGTCCGGGCCGTCTCGGAGGAGAGGACCTCATCCAAATCGATGTGGGGCGCGGAGGACCAGTTGCCCGTACCGATCTCCAGGGCGGAGACCCCCTGGGCGGCGCAGAAATCCAACATCTCCTCATAGGGCATGTCCAGGGTGCAGGTTTTGACAGCGAGTCTCATAAATACCTCCTATCTCAATAGCGCGCAGAATAACAAACGTTTTCCCCTGCAAAACAGCGAAAATTTGTGACTTACAATTGGGATTTTTGTACCCTCTGTTTCTTGACGATTCCCGGCGGCGGTGTTATCTTACAACATCATATATTAGTATAGAAACTGAGGTAACGCAATATGGAAATTCTCATCAGTCTTTCCGCCGCCCTCATCGGAGGGCTGCTGCTGTCCCGGGTGGCCAAGCGGCTGAAACTGCCCGCCGTCACTGCCTATCTGGTGGCGGGGCTGCTGCTGGGCCCCTTCTGCCTGGGAGCGCTGCACATCAGCGGCCTGGGCTTCGCCTCCATGGAGACGGTGGAGCACTTGAACATCCTCTCCCAGGTGGCCCTGGGCTTCATCGCTTTCACCATCGGCAACGAGTTCCGGGTGAGCCAGCTGAAAACCATGGGCCGCCAAGCCATCATCGTGGGCATCCTCCAGGCCGTGACCGCCACGGTGCTGGTGGACCTGGCGCTGATCCTCCTTCACCTGATTCGGCCGGAGGTCATCTCCGTGTCCTCCGCCATTACCCTGGGCGCCATCGCCGCCGCCACGGCCCCCGCCGCCACGCTGATGGTGGTCCGGCAGTACAAGGCCGACGGCCCCATGACCCGGCTCCTGCTGATGGTGGTGGCCATTGACGACGCGGTGGGCCTGGTGCTCTTCTCCGCCTCCTTCGGCGTGGCCATGGCGCTGGAGAGCGGGGCCGTCAGCGTGGTGACGGTGCTGGTAGAGCCGGTGGTGGAGATCGTCCTCTCCCTGGGGCTGGGAGCCCTGGCCGGGGTGGCCCTTTACTGGGTGGAGCAGTTCTTCCACTCCCGGAGCAAGCGCCTGTCCATCTCCATCGGCTTCGTCCTGCTGACGGTGGGCCTGTCCATGAAGGAGTTTGAGATCGGCGGCGTCCACTGCGGCTTCTCCCTGCTGCTGGTGTGCATGATGACCGGAACGCTGTTCTGCAACATATGCGACTTCTCCGAGGAGCTGATGGGCCGGGTGGACGGCTGGACGGCCCCCCTGTTCGTGCTGTTCTTTGTCCTCTCCGGCGCGGAGCTGGACCTGTCCGTGCTGCGGAATCCCTCCGTACTGCTCATCGGCTTTATTTACATCCTGGTCCGCTCCCTGGGCAAGTACGTGGGGGCCTACGGCAGCTGCGCCCTCAGCGGCTGCGACGAGAAAATCAAAAAGTACCTGGGCGTCACCCTGCTGCCCCAGGCCGGTGTGGCCCTGGGCATGGCCATCACCGCTCAGGCCCTGGCCGACGGCGCGGTGGTGCGGAGCGTGGTCCTGTTCTCCGTGCTGGTCTACGAGCTGGTGGGCCCGGCGCTGACCAAGCGGGCTCTGCTGGCCGCCGGAGAGATCCAGCCCGAGGGCCGGACCTCCGCCCGGAAAAAGAACACTTGACCCCGCGTCAAAACGGCGGCCCCGGACATCCGGGGCCGCCGCGATTTTTTACCGGAGGAGGGGCAGGCTGCCCGTCAGCCGGTCAACCTGTTTCCTTGCCCCACAGAGGGCAAGGCCCAAATACCGGAGCTTCTCCTCCGCCGTCTCCCCCATGCGCTCTATGAACTCGCCGTAGGTCTTGCAGCTCTGGGCCATATCCGAAAAATCCACTGCCGTCAGCCCCTGAAAGTCCGGCTCACGGAGCCGCTCCCGAAGAGCTCGGATACCCTCCGGCGAGCCCCGCAGCACCGGAACGGGAAACTCGACGATTCCCAGGTGTTCCCAGCCGCTCCGGTCCCGCACGTCAGGGCCCACCATCTCCGGCAGCCGCTTCCCGAGGGTCATGCCCAGGATCGCCGCCGTGTTGGCGATGAGGCCCACCGGAAGGTCTCCGTCCAGGACCACCACGCATTTTGTCCGCTCCTCGCTCATTTCACCGCCTCCTTTTTCAGCAGCCCCTTCCCCTGGGACAACAGCAGTCCCGCCAGGGTCAGCACGGCTCCCAGGGCCGCCAGGGGCGTGATGGGCTCGTGGAGAATCAGCACCGAGGCCGCGATGGTGATGACCGGGGCCAGGTAGGTGTACACGCTGGTCTTCACCGGCCCCAGCAGCTTCACCGCCAGATTCCAGGTGACAAAGCACAGGGCCGACGCGCCGAAGCCCAGGAACACCAGGTTCCCCAGGTACACGGGATTGGCGAAACGCTCCAGGCCCAGGCGGCAGTCGAAGAAGAACAGGGCCGGGACCATCCACAAAATCCCCCAGAAGAAGGTTCGCCGGGTAGTCTGAATGGTATTCCACCCCCAGGCGCTGATCTTCCGGGTCAGGATCACGTAGCAGGCCCAGACCATGGCCGCCAGCAGGGACAGCAGGTCCCCTACCGGGTTCAGCTCCAGCCGGGAGCCGTTAAAGCTGATGAGGGAGATGCCGATCATCGCCACCACGAAGCCCAGGTAGAAGCCCCCGCCGGGCCGCTCCTCCTTCAAAAAGATGTGGGACAGCACCGCCGTGAAGAAGGGAATGACGGACAGGATGACCCCCACGTTGGAGGCCAGGGTAAAGGTCAGGGCGATGTTCTCCAGTAAGTAATAGAGACACACGCCGGTAAGGCCCGCCCCGGCGAAGATCAGCTCCTGCTGTCTCGTCACGCCTCTCATTCGCCGGGGGCAGGCCAGGCACAGGGCGACGAGACCCATGGTAAAGCGGATGAACAAAATCTCCACCGGCTGGAAGTCCCGGAGCAGCACCTTGGTGGAGATGAAGGTGGTCCCCCAAATCAGGATGGTGAAGAGGGCCGAGGCGTGGCCCCGCGCTTGGTCATTGTTCATGGGATGGTCTCTCCTTGTCTGTGAAGATCTCCCGGTAGGCCCCGGGAGACAGGCCGATAAAGCGGCTGAAATAGTTGGTGAAATGGCTCTGGTCGGAAAAGCCGGTCCGCAGGGCCGCCTCGGCGGGGGGAACGCCCTGCTCCAGCAGCTTCTTGGCCTCGCCGATCCGCAGGCTCTCCAGGTAGTTGTAGGGCGTGACCCCCTTCTCCCGGGCGAAGGCCCGGAGGAGGGCCGACTTGCTCAGCCCCGCCTCTCCGGCCACCCGCTCCAGGGTGATCCGCTCCCCCCGGTGGGCCTCCATAAACGCGCGGGCCCGCTCCACGGCCTCCCTCCCGGCGGGAGGCGGGTCCCGGAAGGGCTGGCCGCAGAGCCGCAGCAGCCGGGAGATCAGGAGCAGCAGCCGCTCCTCCTTGCCGAACTCCCGGGAACCGTCCATGATCTGCCGGTGGAGGGCCCGGAAATCCCAGGCGGCCTCCGGGTCGGTGAGGACGTTTTGGGAGAAGACCGGCGGCATCCGCCGCCCCGTCAGCTCTTCGGTCAGGTCCAACATGGTCTCCCTGGGAATGTGGAGGCCCCAGTAATCCGGGGGCGCGCCTCTCTCGGTACAGGCGTGGAGATCCCCGGGATTGTAAAGGATGATGTCTCCCTTTTTCAGGTCGTACGGTACGTCCCTGCAAATCAGAAGCCCCTGCCCATCCTCAATGTAGCCAATCACGTAGTACTCGTGAAAGTGCTTGGGGAAGGAACAGCGGCGGAAACGGTACGCTTCCAAGCGCAGCTCCTGGTCATAGACCGCTGTCCCGGGCTCGTTTCTCACAGGCTCTCCCCCCTTTCCTCCGGCTCATTATAACACCTTCCCCGTCGAATGGCTTGTAAAATATCAGCGCGGAGAAAAATTTCTCCGCGCCGAAATTCGGGATAAAGCACCGCCCTGAGACGCCGGGGCCCCGCCCTGAACCGTCACACCGTCCGCCAGAGGAGGCGGCTGTCCTCAAACAGGGCCTCCAGCCGTCCGCCGTCCCTCATCCAGGAGAGGTAGGAGCGGATCGTGCTGCCCACCAGGACGTACTGCTCAAAGTTCATGGCCAGGCCGTAGTCCTGGAAGAGCCTTTGGAGGATCTCCTCGAAGCCCCGGGGCTCCCGGCAGAGGGCGGCGATCTTGTCCGCGATTTCCAGCACCTTGTCGATGTTGTACTGGGCCAGGGCGGACACATCCTCCGCCGCCTCCGCGTGGGCGGGGACGAACAGCCGGGCCTCCATGGCCTTCACCTTCTCCAGGGTGTCCAGGTAGGCGGCGGCGTCATAGAGAAAGCCGATCTGATACTTGTCCAGGGTCTCCCGGCTGGAGAGGCAGTCCGCCAGATACACCACGCCGTCCGGCGTCCGGTAGCCCGCCATGTCGAAGAAGTGCCCCGGCAGGGGAATCATTTCAAAGCCCTCCGGCAGGCTCTCCGCCGTCAGCTCCTCCGCCCCGCTCTCCTGGGCCAGGAGAAACTTGTGGCGCAGGTCCTTGCAGGGACAGCCCCCGTAGAGAAAAGACGGCTCCAGAATGGGGTGCCGGGTAAAATCGCACTCGACACCCGGGGCGAAGATTTTACAGCCCGTCTGGTTTTGCAGGTAGCGGTTCCCTCCGATGTGGTCGGCGTTGGAATGGGTGTTGTAAATGGCGGCCAGCCGCCAGCCGTGGGCGTCCAGGATCTGCCGGACCTTCCGGCCCGCGTCCTTGTCGCTGCCGCTGTCGATGAGGCAGACGTCGGTCTCGCTCAATTGGACCAGGCCGATCTTGGCCGGGCTCTGGATGTAATAGCTCCTCTCGGAAGCCTGGATCAGCTCATACATAGGCTCGTCCCTCCCTTGAATAGGGTCAGTATACCACCAAACGCCTCCGGAGGAAAGGGGGAATGTCCGGCCCGTCCGATTGACACCCCCCTGGACCTGTGTTAAAATCAGGATATCATTGCCGGGAGGTGATTTCGCCCATGGCCTATACCCGCGAATATTTTCAGACCGCCGCGGATTTCCTGAAAGCGAAGGTAGACTTCGCCCCGGAGATCGGCGTGGTCCTGGGCTCCTGCCTGGGGCCCTTCGCCCGGGCCATCGAGAACCCGGTGGAGGTGGACTACGCCGACATCCCCCACTTCCTGCTCTCCACCGTGGCCTCCCACGCCGGGAAGCTGATCTTCGGCACGGTGGCGGGCAAGCGGGCAGTCTGCATGTCCGGCCGCTTCCACTCCTACGAGGGCTACTCCTTCGAGGAGCTGGTCATCCCCGTCCGGGTGCTGAAGCTGCTGGGAATCCGGGCTCTCGTCCTCACCAACGCCGCCGGGGGCGTCAATACGGACTACCGCCCCGGGGACGTGATGGTCCTCCGGGACCACATCAAGCTCAACGGGGACAGCCCCCTCCGGGGGCCCAACGCGGAGGACTTCGGCCCCCGGTTCTTCGACGTCTCCCGGATGTACACGCCCGGGCTGCGGAAGCTGGCCCTGGACTGCGCCCAGGGCTCCCCCCTCCGGGTCCACCAGGGGACCTACATGTTCTTTCCCGGCCCCCAGTTCGAAACCCCGGCGGAAATCCGGGCCGCCCGGGCCTTAGGCGCGGACGCCGTGGGCATGTCCACCGTCACTGAGGCCCTCACCGCCGCCCACTGCGGTCTTCCCCTGCTGGCCCTGTCCGTCATCACCAACATGGCGGCGGGGGTGCTGGACCGGCCCCTCAGCGGCCAGGAGGTGGACGAGACGGCGGAGCGGATCGCCGGGCCCTTCAGCCAGTATATGAAAACCATCATAGCCGCCATTTGAGACAGGAGGAAAGACGAAATGAAGCTGCTGCTGAAACACTGCGACATCCTCGCCAGCCAGGGGACGGGCTTCCGCTGCCTGGAAAACGCGTATCTGGGCGTCGACGGGGATACCATCGACTACATCGGAACGGACAAGCCCCAGGCCCCTTACGACCAGGAAAAGGACATGACGGGCCGCCTGCTGCTCCCCGGCCTTATCAACTGCCACGGCCACAGCCCCATGGTGCTGCTCCGGGGCGTGGGCAGCGACCTGAGCCTCCAGGAGTGGCTGTTCGGAAAGATCATGCCCATCGAGGACAAGCTGACGGCGGAGGACATCCGGCTTGGCAACCAGCTGGCCCTGCTGGAAATGCTCTCCACCGGCACCACCAGCTATTCCGACATGTACTTCGAGCCCCAGACCGCCGTGGAAAACGCCCTGGCCTGCGGGATCAAGGCCAACATCTCCCGCCCGGTCCAGTGCTTCAACAAGGACGAGACCTACGCCGAGAACTTCCGGGCCAAGGAGTCCATTCAGCTCTTCAAAGACTACCACGGCGCGGGGGGCGGCCGGATCCGCATCGACTTCTCCGTCCACGCGGAATACACCTGCTTCGAGCACATCGTGGGCCCCTACAGCGCGGACTGCAAGTCCCTGGGAGGGCGGATGCACATCCACCTTTCCGAGACGAAAAAGGAACACGACGAATGCGTGGAAAAGTACGGCAAGACCCCGGCCAGGTGGTTCTACGACCTGGGGACCTTCGATAACCCCACCGCCGCAGCCCACTGCGTCTTCGTCACCGAGGAGGACATGGCCCTGATGCTGGAAAAGGGCGTCAGCCCCGTCCACAACCCCACCAGCAACATGAAGCTAGGCAGCGGTTTCGCCCCCATCCAGCGGATGCTGGACCTGGGGCTCAACGTCACCCTGGGCACCGACGGGGCGGCCAGCAACAACAACCTGAACATGATGGAAGAACTCCATCTGGCCGCCGTCCTTCACAACGGCTACCACCGGGACCCCACCATTTTGAAGCCCGCGGAGCTGCTGGCCATGGCCACCCGCAACGGCGCCAAGCTCCAGGGCCGGGAGGACACCGGCGAGCTGGCCGTGGGCAAAAAGGCGGACATCATCGCCCTGGACCTGACCCGGCCCCACATGGTCCCCAACTTCGACCCCCTGGCCCTGACGGTCTACTCCGCCCAGGGAAGCGACGTGGTCATGACCATGGTGGACGGGAAGATTCTCTACGAGAACGGCGAATTTTTGACCCTGGACGCGGACAGAATTCTCCACGAGGCCGACGCCGCCGCCCGGCGGCTCCACGGCTGACAAACGGAAACCGACAGGAGGGACGGCTCAATGAAAAACTTTACCTACTCCATTCCCACGGTGGTCCACTTCGGCCAGGGCCAGATCCAGAAGCTGGGAGCGGAAATCGCCGCCCGGGCAAGCAGGGTGCTGGTGGTCTACGGCGGAGGCAGCGTTAAACGCAACGGCGTTTTTGACGCCGCCGTCGAACAGCTGAAAGCCCACGGTATTCAGTGGGCCGAGCTCCCCGGCGTAGAGCCCAACCCCCGTGTGGCCACGGTCCGGGAGGGCGTGCGCCTCTGCCGGGAACAGGAGCTGGACGGCGTGCTGGCCCTGGGGGGCGGCAGCGTCATCGACTGCGCCAAGGGTATCGCCGCCGGCTTCTACTACGACGGGGACCCCTGGGACTTCTCCGGGAAAAAGCTGACGCCGGAGCGGGCCCTGCCCATTTTCACCGTGCTGACCATGGCGGCTACCGGCTCTGAGATGGACGACATCGCCGTCATCTCCAACCCGGAGACCAACGAGAAGGAATCCTTCGCCGGACCCTGCTGCTACCCCGCCGTGTCCATCCTGGACCCCACCTACACCTATTCCCTGCCCGCCGCCCAGACCGCCGCGGGCACGGCGGACATCATGTCCCACACCTTTGAGAACTATTTCAGCCCCATTGAGGACAACTACCTGGCGGAGAGCCTGGCGGAGGCCATCCTCCGCTCCTGTATCAAGTACGGCCCCAAGGCCATCGAGACTCCTGACGACTACGAGGCAAGGGCCAACCTGATGTGGAACGCCTCCTGGGCCATCAACGGCTTTTTGGACATGGGAAAGCCCGTGGCCTGGAGCGTCCACCGGATGGAGCATGAGCTCTCCGCCTTCTACGACGTGACCCACGGCGTGGGCCTGGCCATCCTGACCCCCAACTGGATGCGCTACGTTCTCAGCGAGAAGACCGAGGCCCGCTTCGCCCGGTACGGAACCGCCGTCTGGGGCCTGGACCCCAATCTGCCCGTCCGGGAACTGGCGGAAACCGCCATTCAAAAGACCCGGGAGTTCTTCACCTCCCTGGGCCTCCCCGCTACGCTGTCGGAACTGGGCATCGGCCCGGAGTACTTCCCGGACATGGCCCGGAAGGCCCGGACCGGCGGCTTTGACAAGACCTTCGTCCCCCTCAGCGTAGAGGACATCGTCAAGATCTACCAGATGAGTTTGTGAGCCTTGACCAAAATTTCTCCCCCGGTCTCCGGGGGAAAAATTTTTTTGCCCCGTCCAGGCAACTTTTCTCTTCCTCCCGCATAGACTGTCAAATAGTCACAAAAACAAAAGGAGGACCTGCCGTGAGCATTTTTAAAGCCGCCGCCGGGGACGTGGACGATTTGATCTTCCAGGACTGCTGGCTCCCCAGCGACCGTTAAGCCGGACCAGGACGCCGTTCACGCGGCGTCCGTTTCGCTTTAAAGCGTTGACAAGCCCCCGCTCTGCGCTTATACTAATCTCGTACTTTAAAAAGGAGCGTGATCCCTATGGACCTGACATTGAACAGCGCCGTGCTGGGCCTGGAGCTGTCCGGCATCCGCCGTTTCACCTTTCTGGTGCGGGATACCCCCGGCGCCTGCGCCCTGACCATCGGCGAGCCGGACCAGAACACCCCGGACGTGGTAAAAGAGGCCGCCAAGGCCGCCCTGGACCGGAACGACACCCACTACCCCCCCGGCAACGGCTACCCCTACATGCTGGAGGCCATCTCCCAATTCGAGGAACGGGCCCACGGACTCAAGTACTCCCCCGATGAGATCATCCTGACCATCGGGGCCACGGAGAGTCTCTTCATCGGCCTGTCCACCGTGCTGAACCCCGGGGACGAGGTCATCATCCCCACCCCGGCTTTCAGCCTTTACGAGTCCATCACTCAGCTCTGCCGGGGCGTGCCCGTGGCCCTGCCCACGGAGGACCACCATTTCCAGATCGACCCCCAGGCCCTGGAGGACGCCATCACCCCCCGGACGAAAGCCATCGTTCTGACCTCGCCCAACAATCCCACCGGCTGCATCTACACCAAGGAGACCCTGGACGCCGTCCACAACGTCTTGAAAGACAAGCCCATCTTCGTCCTCTGCGACGACGTGTACCGGAGCCTGGTCTATACCGAGGACTACCACAGCTTTGCCGAGTACCAGGATATGCGGGACCGGATCATTGTCATCAACAGCTTCTCCAAGCCCTACGCCATGACCGGCTGGCGGCTGGGCTGGTGCCTGGCGGACGCCCCCATCCGGGACCGGATGCAGATCTTCCACCAGTACGCTGTGGTCTCCGCTCCCGCTTTCGTCCAGCCCGCCTGCGCGGCCGCGCTGGAGAGCGACACCTCTTCCATGACGGAGCTTTTCCGCAAGCGCCGGGACTACGTATACCAGCGCCTCACGGACATGGGCCTGGAGGTCCAGAAGCCGGAGGGGGCCTTCTACATGTTCATCAAGATCAAAAAGTACGGCATGGACTCCCTCAGCTTCTGCGAAAAAATGCTGAAAGAAGGTCTGGTGGGCCTCATCCCCGGCGTCTACTTCGGCACGGAAGGGTACATGCGATTGAGCTACTGCTACTCCGACGAGGACCTGAAAGAGGGCCTGGACCGGGTGGAGCGCTTTATCAAGACGCTTTAAATTACCTCTTTCGTCGGACTGCACAAATTTTCCATCTGATTTTTATGATCGGCTTTGATCGTCATCTATTGACTTTGATTGAATTTGGCGTTATTATAAGCAAGGAAATCCAAAATCAGCTATTTTCAATCAGAAAGAGGGGGGTGAACTATGCTGGCTGAACAACGCGCGGAACGGATCCTCGAGGAGCTGGCCCAGCGGCGAGCCGCCACGGTGACGGACCTCTGTCAGGTGACGGGCGCCTCCGAGGCCACCATCCGGAGAGACCTGAACGCGCTGGCCAGGCAGGGAAAGCTGAGCAAGGTCCACGGCGGCGCGGTACTGACAGGAGGAGAGTTCCACGGCGAGGAGCTGGACATGGAGACAAAGCGGGGGCTCTTCACCCAGGAGAAGGATCGGGCCGCCCGGTATGCCGCCGGGCTCATCGGAGACGATGACGTGGTCTTCCTGGACGCGGGGACCACGGTCCTCCAGATGGCCGTGCACCTGCGGACCTCCAAGGCCTTGTTCTTGACCAACAGCATCGAATGCGCCTGCCGCCTGATGGAGCGGAACCTCCGGACCCACGTGCTGGGGGGAATGCTCAAGGCGGGCACCATGGCCCTCATCGGCGCGGAGACTCTGGAGGCGCTGCGGCGGTACAACTTCACCAAAGCGTTCCTGGGAGCCAACGGCGTCACCATTCCTCAGGGCTTCACCACGCCGGACCCGGAGGAAGCCGCCGTCAAATCCCTGGCGGCGGACCGGGCTCAGGAAGTCTACGTGCTGGCGGACTCCAGCAAGTTCGGTCAAGTGACGGCGGCGGTCATGTTCCCCATTGAAGCCGCCTGCATCATCACGGACTGCCTGCCGGACCGGCGGTATCGGGATTATACGGACGTCAGGGAGGTGTGAGCGTGGTCTATACGGTAACGCTGAACCCCGCCCTGGACTATGAGGTCCTGGTGGACGGCTTCCGCGCCGGGGAACTGAACCGCACCAGCCGGGAGCGCATGCACTTCGGCGGCAAGGGCGTCAACGTCTCCACGGTCCTGCACAGCCTGGGCGTGGAGACCACGGCTCTGGGCTTTGTGGCCGGGTTCACCGGCAAAGCCCTGGAGGACGGCCTGTGGGCGCGGGGCATCCCTACGGACTTCGTCCGGCTGGACGAGGGCCTGACCCGGGTCAACGTGAAGATCCGCTCCGGCAGGGGCGGAGGCGAAACCGAGATCAACAGCCAGGGCCCCGCCATTCCCCCGACCGCACTGGAGGCCCTGCTCCAAAAGCTGGACCGCCTGGAAGCGGGCGATGTGCTGGTCCTGGCCGGATCCCTGCCCGCGGGACTTCCCGAAAACGTATATCAAACCATTCTGAACCGAGTGGAGGGCCGGGGTGTGCTGACGGTGGTGGACGCCGCCAGGGAGGTACTGAAAGACGTGCTCCCCTGCCGCCCCTTCCTCGTCAAGCCCAACAGCAGCGAGCTGGGAGAACTCTTCGGCAAGGGCTCCCTCACGGAGGAGGAGGTCCTCTCCTGCGCCGAAACCCTCCAGAGGCAGGGGGCCCGGAACATCCTGGTTTCCATGGCCGGGGACGGATCGCTGCTTCTGGACGAAACCGGCCGGTCCCGCCGCCTGGGGGTGCCCCCGGGGACGGTCCGCCACTCCGTGGGCGCGGGGGATTCCATGGTAGCCGGGTTCCTGGCCGGCTGGCTGGAGACCCGGGACTACGCCGCCGCCCACCGCATGGGGGCCGCCGCCGGATCCGCCACCGCCTTTTCCGACGGCCTGGCCACCGGAGAGGAGATCCGCAGGCTCCTGCCCTTGTTCTGACCCACGTTTTCCCTTAGCCGGGGAGCGGCGCGCCGCTTCCTGTTCCCTAACATATTCATGAGAAAGGACGTTCATCTATGAAAGAAAGAGTCCAAAAGTTTGGACGGTTCCTCAGCGGCATGGTCATGCCCAACATTGGAGCCTTCATTGCCTGGGGCCTCATCGCCGCCCTGTTCATCCCCGACGGATGGCTGGGCTGGTGGGGGCCCGCCGAGAAGATCAACAGCATGGTGGGCCCCATGCTCCAGTACCTGCTGCCTATCCTGATCGGCTACACCGGAGGTAAGGCCGTGGGCGGCCAGAAGGGTGCCGTTACCGGCGCGCTGGCCACTCTGGGCGCCATCGCCTCCACCTCCAGCACCATGTTCATTGGGGCCATGATCTGCGGACCCTTAGGCGGCTGGTGCATCAAGAAGTTTGACGAGAAGATGCAGGGCCACATCCCCGCGGGCTTCGAGATGGTGGTCAACAACTTCTCCGTGGGCATCATCGGCGGCGTGCTGGCCGTGCTGTCCATCTTCGTCATCGGCCCCGCCTGCGTGGCCATCACCGACGCGCTGGGCGCGGGCGTGCAGTTCCTGGTGGACCGGAGCCTGCTGCCCCTGACCGCCGTTCTGGTGGAGCCCGCCAAGGTGCTCTTCCTGAACAACGCCATCAACCACGGCGTCTT